>JBFMBT010000092.1:0-21183 GCA_040754875.1 Verrucomicrobiota bacterium
CATCGCTCGGTGCGCGCGCGCGCAGCAAGGTGAGTTCGGCAGGCTATCTCTCAAAAAACTAGCTCTCCCATTCAGCGCAGCACTTGATGGCTCAGGTGAAGTTGCAGGGCGGTTATCATGCCTCTTCTTCGCCTGCCCGACGACCTACCACCTGCGCGAAGGGCGATAAGTTACCGTTCTTCATTTTCCCCGGGCCCGCCCCGGGTGTGTTCCGGCTTGGCGCTTCCTCGCTACGGCGGTAGGATCGCCGAGCTGCTGATTCAACGCCACAGCTTGCGCAACCAGCCCCCGCACTGTCTTCGGATCAATCCGGTCGCCCTCGTGCAGTTCGAGTGTCGCCATCTCATACTTTCCGCCGGGCTTCAGCCGTGGCTCGATATTTCGTAACCGCTGTCCTCGCCAGAATCCGAACAACACCCGGCGATCCTCCGCGCGAATGAGCAACACCGGGCCGTTCGCCAGGAATACCAGATGCCCCCACTTGATGGCTTCCTCCAACCCTCCGACGCTGCGCACAATCGACCGCAGCTCCTCGACGAATTTGCGGCGCCAACCATCGAAGGCAGCCGCGTAGTCGTCCGGGCTCGATACCGCTGGTGATCTCATCAAGGACATGTGGTGTGACGGCGTTTTCGCTTCTCTAAAGGTGAGAATTGGATATTACGGGCGTGACAAGGAACTTGGCTCCACTGGTTTCCGTGACTTCCTATCACGTCCGAAACTTATGACCGCGAATCCCGACGGTCAACCACCAACGCAGTGCGATAAGATGGCAGTCGGTCCTTCGCTCCATCATGATTCCATCCGGACCAACGGCGTTTGCTGCGATCGGGATCGCCGTTACATCAGACGGCCTCCCGCCATTCGGTGGACAACCATTCGGCTGACCAAAGTTCCAACAGTGGTCTTTCTGAATCTGCGGGGGTGACGCTTCAACGCTTTGACTCTTCAACCCTTCAACATCCCTCCCTTCCATCTTGCGCGCCGGCGGGCTTGGTGATTTCATGCCTTCGCGCAATACGGCATATGAGGCTGCCCTTTCTGACCGGTTGGTTCGATTTCGTGGCCTTGCTCGTCATCATTGCGGGAGGAGTTGTCGGAAAGCGGCGCGGGCTTTCGATGGAATTGATTCCCCTCATCAAATGGCTGATCATCATCCAGGTTTGCGGGCGGTTGAATGAACCGATTGGCGGGCCGTTCGCAAGGTGGGCCGAGATCAATCCGTCGTCCGGGTTCGTGCTGGTGTATCTGGCGTTGCTGGCCGTGTTGACGCTGGTCTTCTATCTCATCCGCGTGTCCGTGGGCGAAAAGCTGATGATGAAGGATTTGTTCGGGCAGGGGGAATATTACCTGGGCATGGTGGCGGGGGCGCTGCGGTTCGGGTGCATCCTGTTCGTGTGCCTGGCCGTGCTCAACGCCAAATACATCACCGACGAGGAACTGGACGCCATGGATCGCGCGCAGGCCGAGACGCTCGGTTCCATCCGCCTGCCCACTGTGGGCACGGTGCAGCGCGATGTGTTTCGCAATTCGTCGGCGGGGCGCTTTGCGAAGCATTACTTCGGCAGCCGGCTCATCGCGGCGCGTCCACCGGCGCAATACGAAAAGAAGAAAATCGAGGGCCTGGGCAAGAAGATGGAAAACGCGGCCAACGAAGCGCTGGAAACGGACACGAAGAAGTGAGGGGGATTTGCGAGTTTCGATTTCCGATTTGCGATGGGGCAACCGGTTTCGGACCCGTTGACTCAAGCCGCGCTGATCGCGCTTGTTCGGAGTTCAAGCTTCAGCTTGTGGCCGGACGCGTCGCCCTCTCGACCGGTCAGGAGGTGGCTTTGATTTGTGATTTGCCATCCTCGCAGAAGCTTTCCTACTCGCCCGAAACCCTTTCAATTTCCATCCGCCAGGAACTTTTTCACCTTCTTCTGAATCGCCCGCCAGCGCTTGTCCCAGTCCACCCAGGCGGATTCCCAGCGTTCACCGGAGAATTGCTCGCGCGCCTTGGGCAGCAATTCCTCCACCTTCTTGTGCTCGGTGAGAATTTCATCCTTCTTGTCCCAGCGCAGATACGCTTCCAGCAGGCAAAGGCGGTTTTCCGGAAAGTCGGGAAACAGTTCGGCCGCGCGCTCCAGATGTTTGCGCGCCTTGGCGTTGCTCCCCACGCTGAGGGGCCAGCCCGGCGCATCCAGATACAACAAGCCCACCGAGCGGTCCGGCCCGCCGAAGTCATATTTCTCATCCACCGCGCGCGTGGCCAGCAGGGTCTTCTCCATCTCGGACACGATGGCGAGCCCGCTCATGAGCCGCGTGCGCGCCAACTGGCCGAGATTCAGCGCCAGATAATATCGCGCCGCCGCCAAATCGGGCGCCTTGGCGACGACCTGCCGGCAGACGGCGATGCCTTCCTGGGCGAGGGATTCGCGTTCCTTGTCGTTGGCGGCAAATTCCGCAAAATCGAAACACGCCCGACCGAATTGCCAGGCCGCGTGGTGGTCATTGGTGTTTGCTTGATACCGGGCGCGCTCGTCCTTGTACATCTTTTCCGCCCGTGCCCGGAAGTCTGGTTCCGCCGCCCCAAGGTCAAAAATGGCCATGAGCAACGCCATCAAACAGCCCATCCGCGACGCCGCGCGGCGCGGTGACCGGAGCACACCGCCGTTCGGCCATATTGCGCCGCGGCCCGGCGGCGGCTCGGCGGCCGCTGGACATGTCCATCGGGAATAAATGGTTGCGAACATCGTTCTCGCGGCTATACTACACGAATGCGGTTAAAATGGAAATTGCGGCTGCTGGCAACGGTTGCGTTGTCACTCGCGGCGGCTGGGTGCGGTGGCCTACAGGCCTCCAAGTCCGTTTCCCCAGCGAGCTTTTTCCTGCCGGGCCTGATGCAAAACGAGCCCGAACCGCTGCCCCCGGTCGTTCTCCATCAAGGACTTGAGCCTGCGCCTGCGCAGGCCGATGCAGAATAATAACTATGCGATTCCCTTTAGCCCTGACGGCAAAGATCGCCAGGCACATCATTAAACACAAACTGGCCGGAACACCCAAATTTGCCTTGGTGCTCCAGCTTGAACCGTTGCACACGTGCAATTTGACGTGCACGGGCTGCGGCCGTATTCGCGAATACTCGACCAGCCTCAAGGACATGATGTCCCTGGAGGATTGCCTGGCCAGTGCCTCGGAATGCGGCGCGCCCATGGTGTCCATTTGCGGCGGCGAACCGCTGATTTATCCAAAGATCAAGGAACTCATCGCCGGCCTGCTCCAGCAGGGCCGCATTGTGTATGTCTGCACGAACGGCATGTTCATGCGGCGCGAGATGAAGGATTATCTGGCGAGCATTTATTCGCCGGCGGTCGAGCCGACACTGGCGAAGTTGCTGGCGGAAAAACTCATCACGGAGAAGGACGCCGAAACCATCCGCAAGGGACGCAAGGATGATCGTCCAACCATCAAGCCGACGCATTGGATGTATTGGAACGTCCATATCGACGGTTTGGAATACACGCACGATCTTATCGTCGAGCGCGAAGGCGTGTTCAAGGAATGCGTCGAGGCGATCAAGATGGCGAAAATTCTGGGTTACCAGGTGGCGACGAACACGACCGTCTATAAAGAGACGGACGTGCAGGAAATCGAGGGCATGTTCAAGTTCTTCTCGTGGCTCGGCGTGGATGGGCACACGATTTCACCCGGCTACGATTACGACGCGGCGAAGAAGGACATGGTCAAGCGCCTGGGCAAGGAGCCGAAGGATTTCTTCCTGACGCGCGAAATGACGCGGCAGAAGTTCAAGGACATCGAGACCTGGGGCAAGCACTTCACGATCTTCGGCACGCCGGTGTATCAGGAATTCCTGTCCGGCAAGCGGGAGTTGACGTGCACGGCGTGGGCGATTCCGACGCGCAATGTTCGGGGCTGGAAGGCGCCGTGTTATTTGATGACGGACGGGCATTACACGGGTTACCAGGAGATGCTCGACAAGGTGGATTGGAACAAATACGGCGTGGTGGATGGAGTGGCGCGCGACCCGCGCTGCGAGAATTGCATGGTCCACTGCGGCTACGATCCCAGCGGCGCGCTCAGCCCGAAGATTGGCGATTCACTCAAGAACGCGATTTACAATTTCGGCCCGAAACCGAAGCGCTACGAGCATGGCGACCAGGTGAAGGCGTTCAACGGCTTTTCCATCGGCAAAGGCCACCTCGCCGAAGCCAAGGCGGCGATCAATTCGCCCGCGGCCGGCGCCAAGTCGGCCTTCAACCGCAAGGAAGAAGAGCACGCGGGCAATGGTTCCTGTGGCACCGGTGATACGTCGCAACGGGATGATTTGCTGGCGAAGATTGCGGCGAAGAAGGGGTAACGAGGATGAAAACCAAATCATTAGCCTCCAGCGCACTGGCAACTGAACGCAGTTATTTCGAGGAAAACCGGGAGCGACTGATGAAAGAGGGAGCCGGCAAATTTGTGTTGATCAAGGGGCGGCGGGTTTACGGCTTCTTCGAAGCGAAATTTGATGCCATTGATGCTGGCTATTCACGGTTTGGCAACGTGCCATTCTTCGTTCACAAAGTCACCGAAGTCGAAGAACCGGTGGAAATCGTATCGCACCTCATCGGGGTCTGATGCCATCCGTAGCTTTAAAATTCGGAGACTTGCAGGCAGGAGGCGCAGTCGTGGAAGCTCGTGTCGCTCCGCCGGTCAACCTATCCAAGCGCAAAGGGCGTTCACCCGAAACACTGCCTTTGACCGCACTCATAGATACCGGCGCCTCCGTGACTGTCCTCAAACGCGGCCTGCCGGCATTTCTCGGCCTCAAGCCGACAAGCAATGCAATGGTGCACACGGCATCGTCGGCGAACATCCTGTGCGATGAATTTGCCGTGAGTCTCATTCTGCCGCACGGGTTCAAGATTCGAACCACGGCGCTTGAACTGCCACTCAACACGCAAGGCATAGATTGTCTGATTGGTCGCGACGTTTTGGCGCAGTGCGTGATGACTTACGTAGGGCCCGAAAATCAAGTAATCCTTTGTTTTTAGTATATGAGCGCATTATTCCTATCCCCTCCTTCGTTTGACGGTTTTGACGGCGGCGCCGGCGCGCGGTATCAGGCGCGGCGCGAGGTGACCAGCTATTGGTATCCGACGTGGCTGGCGCAGCCAGCGGCGCTGGTGCCGGGCGCGAAGCTGCTCGATTGCCCGCCGCATAACGTCGATGTCGCGCAATGCCTCGCCGAAGCGAAGAAATACGACCACGTCATCATCAACACGTCCACGCCGTCGTTGAAGAACGACTGCAAGGTGGCCGAGGCGATCAAGGCGCAGAAGCCGGACACGAAGATTGGCTTCGTGGGCGCGCACGCGATGGTGTTGCCGACGGAGACGTTGAAGGCGTCGCCCGCGATTGATTGGGTGGGCCGCAAGGAATTCGATTTCACATGCAAGGAAGTCGCGGAAGGGCGTCCGCTGGAGACCATCGCCGGCCTGAGCTACCGCAACAAGGACGGCAAGATCCTGCACAACCCGGAGCGTGAGATGATCCAGAACATGGACACGCTCCCGTGGGTGGCGGATGTCTATAAGCGCGATCTGGAGATCGAGAAGTATTTCATCGGTTACCTGTTGCATCCGTACATCAGCATGTACACCGGGCGCGGTTGTCCGGCGCAATGCACGTTCTGCCTGTGGCCGCAGACCATCGGCGGGCACAAGTATCGCGTTCGCTCGGCGCAAAACGTCGCCGACGAAATGGCCTACATGAAGAAGCTCTTTCCGCAGGTGAAGGAGTTTTTCTTCGACGACGACACGTTCACGGCGAACCTCCCGCGCGCGCGCGAAATCGCGAAGAAGCTCGGCCCGCTCGGAGTCCATTGGAGTTGCAACAGCCGCGCGAATCTCGATTACGACACCATCAAGAGTTTCAAGGACAACGGACTGCGGCTGTTCCTGGTCGGCTATGAATCCGGCAACGACGAGACGCTCAAGCGCATCAAGAAGGGCGTGACCACGGAGGAAATGCGCAAGTTCACCAAGGCGTGCCATCAGGCGGGCGTGGTGATTCACGGCACGTTCATCCTTGGCCTGCCGGTCGAGACGAAGGAAACAATCGAGCAGACGATCCAATTTGCGCAGGAACTGGACGTGTTCAGCCTCCAGGTGTCGCTCGCCGCGCCGTATCCGGGCACGGAACTTTACGAGCAGGCGAAGATGAACGGCTGGTTCGTGAAGAAAGACAAGACCGACCTCGTGGAAGGCGACGGTTTCCAGCAAAGCGCGCTCGAATATCCCGGCTTGAGCAAGGAAGAGATTTTCGAAAACGTCGAACGCTTCTACCACCGCTACTACCTGCGCCCGAAGCCGATTCTGCGCATCATCAAGACGATGCTGGAGGACAAGGATGTCTGCGTGCGCCGCCTGCGCGAAGGCTACGAATTCTTCAAGAGCATGGCGCAACGCCGCAGCGACCTGGAGGCCGCGAAAGCCGCGGCGGCATAATCCGCTTCAATTCATCACCAACGAAGCCCGGACGATCCGGTCGCGGATCAGGCCGGCGAACGTGTTTGGGCCGGCGTAATACCAACCCAGATGCATGCGGCACTGGTTGCACAGGCAGAATGACCAGGCGTGTTCCGGGAACCACGTGAATTCCAGGGTCGGCGCGCCGGCCTCGCGGCAGCCGATGGTCTGGGCGAAGGTGATGATGTGGAAGTGAATGCCTTGTGGATTCTTGAAGGCGAATTCGCTCTGACCGTCGTAGGTAAATCGGTCCTTCTCGTTGGCAACGCGGTTGAGACACCACGCGCAGAGCCAATCGCCAGCCAGGTCGCCGAGGCTGGGAAGTGTGCGGGTCTGGAGTTCAGGCTCCGCGATTTCCACCGTGCCCGTTTCGATGTCCGCCATTGCTCGGATCAGGCGAATCATGGCGGCAGTCTGCCAGAAAACTGGCCTAAATCCACACCGCAACTGCGCCGGTTGGGCGTCGCCGCGTCAACAGCCGAAGGAAAACTTCATGCTCTTCGAAACGGCAACGTCGCGGCCGGCTGAAGCCGGGACTCCAAACCAGGCTACCGGGAAAGGTCCGATTGTTTCAGCACGGGGAACTGGTTGTGCTTGAGCACCTGCTCGGCCATTTCGTTGTCCTCCATGTTCAAGCCGAGGATGGATTTGCCGTGGGGATGGGGAATGAAGGAGTAGAGATAATTGATGTTGAGTTCGGCGCTGAGCAAGGCGGCGACGAGACGGTTCAATTCATCGGGTGAAGTCAGTTCCACGACCACCAGGCGGCTTTCGGTGAAGGGGAAGCCGTGCTGGTGCAAGAGTTCGCGTCCCTTGTCCGGGTCATCCAGCACCATGCGGATGATGGCGCTTTCCGTGGTGTCCAGCACCGTGATGGCGAGGACGTGCACATTGTGCGAGCAGAACAAACCCACCAGCTCGTGCAAGCGGCCGAGTCGATTCGGCGTAAAGACCGAGAATTGAACAACCGCGTCCGCCTGGCGGCCCTTCGTTGTGGAGGCGGGCATGGCAGAAGTATGGCACAAACCGCTTCGGCGCGCAGCATTAAACCGGCGTCCGTCCAGATCGCCCCATTGGAGCAAAAGCGACGGCGAAGCCCGGAGGCTTCGCCGTCGGTACAACGGGCGTGAGGTTAGTCGCCCACCAAAATCGTCCACATGCCGGATTGCGGCGCAGCGCCGAGGGCATTGGTCGGCCCGATGGTCTTTTCACGGGCGAGGAGCTCGGCATGAGCATCGACGAACAGGTAATTGAGTTGCGCCGGGCCGTGGAAGGTCAACATGTAGGCATCCTGGTCCGCCTGAGTGGTGGCGCCGGGGAAGCTTTTGAAATGCGCGCCCGCATGGTCCACGTAAGATTCACCGGCTCTGCCGACCCAACTGTCGGGGTTGATGCTTTCGGTGATCAAGATGGTCCGCTCCGTGTCCTGAACCATGGAGGTGAACACGGCGGCTTGATGCGCCGGGGGTGTCGTCACTCCCAACTCGTCATCCGGATACCAATAGGGCAGCGGGGCGTTGCGCGTGTCCCAGTTGAGGCCGACGCCGGTTTTGTTGATGGGACTGGGCGGCCAGTCGGTCGAAGCATTGGCCGGGAACGACTCGGGGAGCGCAAACGCGCCCATGTTGTGGCGCGGCAGGCCGTAACTGCGCCGCAGGACGTTCGGCTGTGAGGCGGGTATTTTGTCGGACGGGCAAAGGAACGAGCGGGGCAAATGCACGTCAGAGGGATTGGGATTGTTCGAATCGATCTGCATGTCGGTCAGCGAACCGCCGATGTAACTGTTCAACCGGTCGTCCCAACTCCACGCCTTGGCGACGCCGCCGGATCCGGTGTAAGTCAACGCGGCATAGACCAGCTTTTCGCGGCTGTCGCCGCTGTACATTGCGTGCGCGGTGGCGATTTGCTTCAAGTTATCCAAGCATCGGGTGCCGCGCCCCTTCTGCGTCGTCCGCGCCAGCACGGGCAACAGCAAAGCGCCGAGCAGCGCAATGACGGCGACGACGACGAGCAATTCGAGCAACATGAAGCCGTGGTTCGCGCGGGAAGCAAGCCGGGTTGGCGGAAAATTGGGGGGCGACGGTTGCCGGGCAACCGGGGCTGACACGAGGCAGCGCATTTTCCGCATAACGGCCTGGGTCTTGACTGGAGTCAAGACTAGGCAGGTGAAGGGAAATATGCCAGCACGATTTTGGGCCGGCGCAAATTTTTTTTGAAGGGGCCGGTTTCATTCCTTGAGCCGTTGGCTTTCCGCCACGAGCACCTTGTTGAGCCAGAGCAGCGAAATGAGGTTGGGAATGGCCATGAGGCCGTTGGCGATGTCGCAAAAGTTCATCACCGCGTCAATCTTCGGCAGGCTTCCCACCATGACCGCAATGACCCACAGGATTCGATAAGGCAGCACGGCTCGCGTTCCGACCAGGTACTCGACCGCCTTTTCGCCGTAGTAGCACCAGCCCAGAATGGTCGAGAACACAAACGTCAGCAGCCCAATGTTAAGGATGATCGACCCGATGGTGGGCAGGTCGGCAAAGGCCGCCTTGGTGAGCGGAGCGCCACTCAATCCGTTGGTCCACTCCCCTGAGTTGACGAGCACCAGTCCGGTCATCGCACAGACGACCACCGTGTCCCAAAACGTTCCGGTGGCCGACACGAGCGCCTGGCGTACGGGATCCTTCGTTTGGGCCGCCGCCGCCACAATGGGTGCGCTGCCCAGGCCTGATTCATTCGAGAACAAGCCGCGCGCAATTCCGTAACGCATTGCTTGTTGCAAACCGGCCCCGAGGAAACCGCCCACGGCCGCGTGCCCGGTGAATGCGCTCTTTACGATCAGCACGATACTGTCGGGTATGCGATCCAGATGCACGCACAGGAGAATTCCACAGCCCGCGACGTAGAAAAGGGCCATGAAGGGCACGAGCACCGTGCACACTTTGGCGATGATCTTGATGCCGCGCAGCACGACGGCGGCGGTCAGTGCCGTCATCACCAGGCCTGTGGCCCAAGGCGGAACCTTGAACGTTTCGTGCGTCATGCTCGCGATGGCGTTGGATTGCGCCATGTTGCCAATGCCAAACGCGGCGAAAGCGGTCAGGCCGGCGAAGATCAGCCCCAGCCAGCGCGCGTTCATGCCCCGTTCCAACACATACATCGGGCCGCCGGCCATATAACCCTGCGGCGTGGTCACGCGGTATTTCACGGAAAGCAAGGCTTCGGCGTACTTGGTGGCAATGCCGAACACGCCCGTCATCCACATCCAGAACAACGCGCCCGGCCCGCCCAGGCTGAGAGCCGTGGCCACGCCCACGATGTTGCCCATACCGATGGTCGCCGCCAGCGCGGTGGCGAGCGCACCGAAGTGCGAGACATCGCCCTGCCCCTCCGAATCCTTGGCCAGCGAGAGCTTGATGCCGCGCCAGATGTAACGTTGGACGAACCCGAGGCGGAAGGTGAGAAACAGATGCGTGCCGAACAGCAGGATCAGCAGCGGCGGGCCCCAAACAATTCCCGAGAGGTCCGCGAGGGCCTTATCCAGTTTCTCCAACATGCGGCGCTAGAGTTAGCGCACGGAAGGAAAAAGTAAACCGTCGATTCGTTCGAGGTGTGATTGCAAGTGGGTGGCAGCGTGAATCAGTGACGTCATTTTCTTCAGGACGCGGGAAACGATGCTTCCCTCTCCCCTCAACGGGGACCAAGGGTGAGGCGTGGTTAAGCCAATACGCTTCGCCTTGCCCAAACGCGGCAACCCTGCGACCCGGACCGCGGCTGTCCCCAGCCGCAGCGCGTGGCCTGAAACAAGGGGCAAGGAGGTTCGTTCCAGTCCGTGTACGTGTGGTGCTCATGACATCCCACCAGAATAGCGTCGCAAGCAGTCCCGCACGTTGGTTGACAGGCGGCACGCTGCGGCTGGGGACAGCCGCGTTCCGCCATCGCCCCCGCCCCAAAGCTCACTTCTTCTTCGGCTTGGGCAATCCCGGCATCGGATACTGCTTCGCCGGATCATCCAGCACGAGCAACCAGTCGTTGCCGCGGCCGCGCGCAAAGGGCTCGAAGGTCTGCGTGCCCTGGTTCGCAAATTCGCCCACGGTGAACGCCTTGCCTTCGCGCGGGTCCCACCAGCTCGCCCGCACTTTGGCCGATGAAAGCTTGTCCAGTTTCACCGTCACCGGTTTGCCCGCCGGAATGTAAACCAGCACGCAACTGCCATCCGCCGCCCGCGCGGCGCGCGCTGCGTACATCCCCTGCCCGGCATCACCTTCAATCACCGATTGGTCCGGCGCCAGCGTCTGCCACGGCAACGATTCGAACAACGCCTTCATCCGCCCCATCTGCGTCGCCCCCGGATGATCAATCGCCTTCTGCCACGGCGTGCGCGCGGCGGAGACGGGCTTGCGGTTGGGTTGATAGAACTGCCAGATGTTGTGATTGCCGTAGGTGTGTCCGCACGCGCCAGAGAGCATCGACCAGTAGGCGGCCTGTCGCACGTCCCAATCATCGAACCAGCCCTCCGCCGGCTTCCAGTTGATCGGGTGATCCTCGTAACGCGGCTCGCCGTCCAGCGTCGGCTTCGCGGGCGCGAGTTGATGATTGGCAAACGTCTTTTCGTAATTCGGGATGTTCACCGCGCCGTGGCCGGACTGAAACATGTTGAAGTCCAGCCAACTGTCCTGGTGGAACCATTTCGCCGAATTATGCCCGCCCTGCGGATGAAACGTCATCAAGTGGCTGCCGCCGTCGCCCTTGCGCAATCCCTCGGCCATCGCGCGAATGATGGCCAGATGCTCGGGCTTTTCCGGGCTGCGGTCGCCGCCCAGAATCCAGATCACCGCCTTGTCCTTGTATCGCTGGCCCAGCCACTCACCATAAGCGCGCGCATTGTCCGGACTGAAAATCTCCGGCCCGGCGCCCCACCGTTTGTTCCACTTGTCACCCCACGTGGGCAACATGCCGACATACATCCCCTGTTCCTCCGCCTTGTTCACGATGTAATCGACATGCTTGAAGTAATCCTCATTCGGCTTGGCGGGGTCGTTGCCTTTGAGGGGCAGAAACCCGTAAGCGTTGGGCGCCGTGAGGCCGTCGAACTCCGCCAGCACCACAGCCTGGATGACGGTGAATCCCTTGGCCGCGCGATTCTTCAAATACAGGTCCGCCTCCTCGCGGTTGAGGCGATGAAACAATTCCCACGCGGTGTCGCCCAGGTAGAAGAACGGCGAGCCATCCTCTTTCACCAGAAAATGTTTGTTATCACTCACCTTGAGGCGCGGGGCGGCGGGAGAAATGACCGGCAGCGCCAGCCAGGCGAGCGCGACCGCGAGCAACAACGTGTTCGGGGATAAAGATTTGCCGTTCATGACTGGAGTGGACGCATTAGACACGGTTTGCCGGCGCAGGTCGAGCCTCCTGTTGCGAAAGCGTGTGCCCGAACGGCGAAAGGGCAAAGACTCAAAGCTCAAGAGAAGTTCAAAGTTCGGTTGCATGGGTGGCTTCGGGGGCAGGGATGGTCGATGGCAGGATAGCCGATAGCCAAATCGTCAATGGACAAGGGGAAAATTTTTTAATTTTTTCCCATTTGTGGCGCGAACGGAGGGGTGCGGTGCGCGCGGGGCGCGCCTCAGAGGTGCTCATGCTGGTGTGAGGGGTAAAATTTTTATTTTTTTCGCATAGGTGAGCAGAGGTGGGATGACGCGGCACGAGTTGGGACGCGCGGAATGACGAATGACGAAGGCCTAATAACAAAAGAATCCCAGAATCCGAACCCGGACCAAGCGGAGGCGGTGCTTCGGGGACGGTGCGGGCGGTGCCAACGGGATGCGGGCCATGTGGGCGCGAGGGAGCGCGGACGGGCGGCGTGTGGCCGGACCGTTTTCAGCGGTGGCGCTCCCTGGCGCATGCGGGTAATGTGGCATGGAGTGATAGAGTTGTCAACGTGGTTGGTTTTGTCCCGGGGCGCGTTGAGTCAGGGCGGCGAAGAGAGGGGGACCATCAGACAAGGGGACGGGGAGAACCCACCCCTTGCCCCTCCGAGGAGGGGAGCGACGCCGGGCGAGGCCGGCTGCCAATTCATAAAGGGTGGAATTCGCGTTTGGACGCACTCTTGCTGAAGTGAGGTTCAGTAGTGAAGCGACGGTTGGGAACGATGGCCAATCGCCAATGGCAGATGGTCGATGGCAAATGGTGGATGGCGGGTGGTGGAGTTTCTTTTGTTGTTTGCCTGGGCGGGGCGGAATAAGTTCGCGTCGCGCGTATGCAATTGAATCCCGGGTCAACGCCGCCGGATGAGCCGGCGCGCTCTTCGGCTTTGCGGGCGGGGGTGTTTGGACTGGTGCTGGCGGGGATTGGCTTTGTGGTGGGGTATTTGCTGCGTCCGCCGCCGGAGCCGCAGCCGGTGGATGAAGCGGCGGTGGCGCTGACGAATGTCTGGCTGAAGGCGACTCATGCGTCCGGCGGCGTGACGAATTCGACCGAGTACCGGCGCGGGGCGGCGGTGGCGCGGACGGTGTGCGTGACGTGCCACTTGTTTCCGGAGCCGGACGAACTGGACAAGGTGTCGTGGGGGCTGGAGGTGCTGCCGCGGATGGTGCATTGGGTGGGCGGGCTGCCGTATGATTTTGCGAATCATCCGGGCGGGGCGCTGGTGCGCGAGGCGGGGGTGTTTCCGGCGTCGCCGTTGATCCCGGTGCAGGATTGGAAGGCGGTGTGCGTGTATTACCTGGAGGCCGCGCCATCGTCGTTGCCGCCGCCGGCCTTTCCACCACGGATTCAGACCGGCTTGAAGCGATTTCGCGCGGTCACGCCGGGGTATCGGCGCGACACGCCGATGACGACGTTGGTGAAGATTGCGGGGCAGAAGTTGTATGTGGGCGACGCGGGGACAAAGACGCTGGAGCGGTTGAACGCGGCGGGCCAGCCGGAGATTTCGCTGGCCATGGGCGGCGCGCCGGTGAGTCTCACCATGGGCGCCGGGGGGTGGCACGTGGCGTTGCTGGGGGAATTCTTTGGATCGGACGAGCCGAACTCGAAGGTGCTGTGGCTGGAGCCGCCGAAATCGGGCGGCAGCCGCACGCGCACGCTCGTGGACCAGGCGCCGCGCACGACCGACACGGTGGTGGCGGACCTGGACGGCGATGGAAAACAAGACCTGGTGGTGTCGCATTTCGGCAACATCCTGGGGCGCTTCTCGTGGTATCGAAACGCGGGGGAGAACGCGTATGAGGAGCGCGTGTTATTGAACCGGCCGGGGGCGGTGCGTTCGTATGTGCGGGATTTCAACGGCGACGGGCGGTCGGACATCATGGTGTTGATGGCGCAGGCATGGGAAGGCGTGTGGCTGTTCCTCAACCAGGGCGGCGGACAGTTTGAAGAAACCGTGGTGTTGAAGGCGTCGCCGGCGTGGGGCTTCACGGATTTCGAACTGGCGGATTTCAACGGGGACGGATTCGTCGATATCATCGCGGCCAACGGCGACAGCGGGGACAACATCAAGGTTCCGCCGACGCCCAAGCCGTATCATGGCATCCGGATTTATCTCAACGACGGTAAGAGCGGATTCGCGGAGGCGTATTTTCATCCGATGAACGGGGCATACAAGGTGCTGGCGCGGGATTACGACGAGGACGGGGACCTGGACGTGGCGGCGGTCTCGTTTTATCCGGATTACGAGCGGACACCGCAGGAGAGTTTTCTGTATCTGGAAAACGTGAGCGAGCGCGGCAAGGGGGCAGTGCTGCGGTTCCAGACGTTCACCATTCCGGAAGGCGTGAACAGTCGATGGGTGACGGCAGACGCGGGGGACCTGGACGGGGACGGCGACATTGACCTGGTGCTGGGGGCGTTTCAACAGGGGTTCAGTCCGGTGCCGGAGGCGATTGCGGAGGGTTGGAAGAAGAACGGGCAGGCGTTGTTGATTCTGGTGAACGAGGGGAAATGAATTTGCGATTTGCGAATTGCGATTTGCGATTGGATCGTGGGCATTCTGCGCATTCTGCCCGCATACGATGTGGTAAATGCGTGCGGGTCAATTCCTCGCCCGCCTGGCGCGCCGCGCTGTAAGCGCGACGGAGCCGCGCGTTCCTTTCAACATTCCGCCGCCATCACCCAAACGTGCTATGGCGGGGTGGGTGAGGTGGGAGTAGTATCAAATCAGCGCTTGGCAAGGGCAGAGCATAAAAGTATCGGAAGTAGTGACAAAGCGCGTAGTTTTTGGTGAGGCCCGGCGGTATCAGGAGTATCGATAGCGCAGGCCGTTCGGATCGTGAGAGTTGGAAGATGAACGACGTTCATCCCGATGTGTCAAATCATTAATGAAATCGACCCACAGCGCCTCATTGCTCCTCTTATGAAATCCCTCCTCCATTTCAGCCTGAGTGTGACCGCGGCCGTGATTGTGTTTGCTGGATGCAAGAAAGAGGAGGCGCCGCCCGCCGCGGACGCGCCGGCCGCACCACCGCCTCCGGTGGCGGTTGCTCCCGGCCAGGCGGATGCGCCACCGCCGCCTCCCATCCCGGGCACGCCCGGCGCCAACGCGGCGGCTCCAACGGTCGAAGCGCCTGCCGAAGCGAAGCCGTTTGCCGAACAACTGCCCAACGCGGCGACGTTGTCGGACATGGAGAAATTGAATTGGGCAGCCGAAGCGTTCATGGGTGAAGCGACGGCGCCGCCGTTGACCAATGTGCAGCAGTTGGTAAGGGCGGGATATTTCCGCGTGGCGCCCGCGCCGCCGCCGGGGAAGAAGTTCTTGTTCACGTCGGAAGGGGTGAAGTTGGTGGATGAAGGCGCGAAGTAGGTGGGGCGCGTGATGCGTGATGCGTGTGAGGGCACGCGGATGGGTGGATTGGGGCTCGCCCTCACATGGGGAGCGCGCCGTTCACGCCGCTTCAACGCCATCAGCCCAACGACGCTGAAGCGGGCTGAAGCCCGCGCCCCATTCGCGGCCACGGTTTAACTTCAACCGCTTTGGTCAGCGGAGTGCGTTGGAGGTTTGAAGATCCGTTGGAGAATGCAGCCATGGGTGGTTCGACAATCAGAGCCAACTGGCTTTGCTTCTTTACCATATTCTCCGAGGCAATTGCAGCGGTGAGGGTTATTTCAATCTCGTCCTTGCCGACGATGATCTTTTCGGTGAGCGATTCGACCACCCGGCGTTTGTCTTCGGGTTCGAGTTTGGGCCAGAGGTCATAGAGGGTGCGGGCTTCGTCCAGCACGGCTTCGACGGAGAGTTCCTTGATTTGCTGGTAGTCAACGGTGGCTTGGAGCTTGGGCAGTTCGTCGTTCAGTTGTTCCAGCCGTTCGTTGAGTGGTTTGTAGAGGTTGCCGAAGGCTTTGCCGTCGATGTTCTCGTCCTGGTAGAGGCGATAGACGCGGTCGATTTCGGATCTCACCTTGGCGATTTCCTTCTCCAGGGCGTGGAGGAGTTTTTCTTTCTCAACCAACTGGTCGTTGGAAAGCCGCAGGTTTTCGGCAATCTGCTCGGGCGAGAGGAAGTAGCCTTTGAGCCAATCGACGTAGGCTTGTTCCAGGGTGGCCTTCTCGATTTTGTTGCGGCAGGTGAAGCACAGGTATTTGTGGGGTGTTTCCGAGCGGACATACATTTTGCGGCCGCAGTGGCAGAAGAGGAGGCCCGAGAAGAGGTGGATGGGTTTGGGACCGGGCTTCATTTGGTGCTTCCGCTCTTCAATGAGGTCATGGCAGCGCTCCCAGAGTTCCGGCGTGACGATGGCTTCGCAGGGACGGGTCACCCATTCTTCGCGGGGTTTGATGATGAAGCCGCCCTTGCGCTCCGGCGGTCGATGGGTGAAGAGCGCCCGGTGCTCGCCCTTGGCTGTCGGGTCAAGGAGGAGATAGCGGATCGTGGTATCCGTCCACTCTTTGCCGCGCCGGGTGCGCAGGCCCCGGTCATTGAGGAGGCTCGCCACCGTTTTGAGGCGCTTGTGCTCGGCGAAGAGTTCGTAGATGAGCTTCCGGATGGGGGCTTCTTCGGGGTCAACCACCAGTTGCTTGTCTTTCCACTGGTAGCCAAAGGGCGGTGTGCCGTTGAGCGGTTTGCCGAGCTTGGCTCGCATGTTGATGGAGGAGACGATGCGGCTCGCAATCTCTTCCCGCTCCCACTGGGCCATGGCAGCGACCAGGGTGAAGAAGAGCATGCCGGCGGCCGTTGAGGTGTCGAACTTCTCTTCAAGGGAGGTCAGGTTGGCGTTTCGCTTCCGGAACTCTTCGGCAAAATCGAGGAGTTCGCGGGTGTTGCGGGCGAGGCGGGCGAGCTTGGTGAAAATGAGGCCGGTGATGCGCCCGGAGCGCACGTCCTTGAGCATCCGCACCGCTTCCGGGTGCGCCGAGACGGTTTTGCCGCTCACCCCTTCCAGGTGATACACCTCGACCACTTCCCAATTTTGGGATTCGGCGTAGTAGCGGGCGCGTTTTTCGTGGAGTTCCGGGCTGTCGCCCTTGGCCTGGTCTTCGGTCGAGACGCGAATCCAGATGCCGACCTGTTTGCGGAGTCCGGGAGGAGAAATCTTTGGCGTCTTCATGGAGGTAAGATAGCTGTATTAGCTATGCCTTCAAGGACTTTCTCTCGCTATTCCAAACTTTTTTACTACGCTCGTCGCATGAAGCTGAAGCTTGACGAGCCCATCGCAGCCGAAAAACTCGCCGCCATCACCCGCCAAGTCCGTCTGGCAACCGGCAAAACCCACCGGCAGATTGCTGAGGAGTTGGGAGTATCGCAACCGTCCGTCGTCTTTGCCGAAACCCGGCCCGCCCGGAGCATGACCAAACTCCGCAAACGCATCATCGAAACCTATTCCAATTACGAGGTAATCGGTCCGTTTTACTTAGTACGCGAAAAGAGGCGATAACGCTTTTGCTTTTTAAATCCTTTTAGGCTTCGCAGTCGGCTAACTAAATTACGGACTTCGAACGATACCGGATTTCCTCTCGCTCTCGCGTAGTTCCATAAGCACTTTGTACCGCTTTTGCGCCGACTTTAGAATCTCATTAATGCCAGTGGGCTCTTGTGATGGCTTCCGGTTTAGGTTTGCACGAGCTGCCTCAACCATCATTCCCCACAAAATGGGTGCAACTGCATCGTAATTTTTGATGTGCATGCGGTAAAAAGGGAAATCACCATTCATAACACGGTTGGAATACATAGCCCGCCCCCTCTTGCTTCCAATTTCAGCTTGTGCATCAGCAATTTTTGCAAATTGTTTTCGATACGGTAAATCAGCGTGAAGATCCGCGCGGGATTTGCGTTCATACCAACTGCGTCGTACAGGGAGGCCGATGCCTCGATTAGCCTTGAATAAGTTATCTTCGTCAGAAGTAAATTGCTTGATAATTTGCACCCCTGCCCGAACTGCAACGCTACCCTTCAGTATTCCCAGGTACCAGGCCCCAGAAACAGGGGTTGGGTAACTCTTTCCATCACCCTTCGGCAATTCCGCAAGAATCAAGTTTCTCAGCCCGCTTTGGTGTCCATTCTCCGTATAAAATCGGTGCGTTCCCCAGGTGCTAAACCATTGACGAGAAAAGAGAAACCTCGCCTCATGAATCGATTGTCGGAATTTTCCGGAAGCTAAATGAGCAATTTCTTGGTTGTCAAGTAGTTCAAGGAGACGCACAAGTGCCACCCTCCACCGAACATTATCCACAAAATCGAGGCGGCGATCCTTCCCCACTAACCGTTTGCCGGCCTTATCGCTTAGGGCCAATTCTATCAAAAAACTCGCACACGACTCCATCTGATCCATGCAGAATGTAAAGACACCCGGATCACTGCTGTAAGTTTCCGACGTCGCCAACTCACGTTGCAAAGTGACAATGTGACGCCATCTGAGTTGCGCGCCAATCCTTTTCACCCATCCTCGCACTCGTCCTGGGCGAGGCAATGGCCCCAACTCCCCCATGACCCTTTCAACCAAGCGACGGCCAGAGTTGTCCTTCAAAACTGAACCCCACGCATCCTCATCGAAGCACAAAACGCCACAATTGTTGCGATCTGGAACCAAATACCATTTCCCGTAATCTGGTGGAAG
The DNA here is from genome assembly GCA_040754875.1 of Verrucomicrobiota bacterium. GTDB lineage: Bacteria > Verrucomicrobiota > Verrucomicrobiia > Limisphaerales > JBFMBT01 > JBFMBT01. The sequence goes on from JBFMBT010000092.1 coordinate 18,548, forward strand.
ACCTCTTGTCTTGGAAAGGTACGTGAAAGCCAAGTCCTGTGCCGCGGTCACGTACGCGGCGCGGTTATCAAACTGCCAACGTTTGAATTCATCATCTTTCAAATACTCTCCTATTTCCTCGAGTAAATCGTTTTCCAGAAGTTGTTCTATCCATGTTTCATCAACTGAGATTATGTGTGAATCCGACAATGGGTGTGCACTCGCAAGGATCAGACTGTTTTGGAAGTGGGAATACTGATCCCTTAAATAACGGTGCAGGTGAACCACGCGACCGGAAGGTTGCGATAAGGCCATGTGTTTTACCTTTAAGAATTCGTCCAGTGGAGACCCCTCACAATCGGCATGCAATGATAACGTGATCCCGACGGGTTCTGCGCTCCCGGTTAACATATTACGGTAGAACGCGAAAGTGTCACGCGCCCGCAGAACGGATAACCCACCATGCGCATTATCCGCTCTTTCCTCCGCAATATCCCAAAGATGTGTTGGCGTGCCCTTGCCCAAGAGCTTTATAACTGAAAATGCTGTGTGGGCTTTTGAATGTAACTCAACGTGTCTCAGCGTAAATACGTTATCCGCAAGGCCTGCAGCAAACGATTCACCAATAGGGTTACGCCCTTCACCAACTTCAACCATATCAACGACCAGCGCAACAACTTGACGTTCTCTGAATAAAGAAAACAGTGTCGCCAAAAAATGATGCACATCTTGTATCAATGGCCACCGCGCCTTTATTCCGAAGAGATTGTCTACAACGATGCGCCGTCCCTTTGCATCTTTCTTTAAACCAACCATTGCACTAATATCGCGTATCAGTTTTCCTTCGCTAATGTGTTCTGGGGCAAAGTGATGAAAGTTGCCTGCGCGCCTTCTGGGGTCATACCGTTCAAGGGTGGGGCCCTTCTCAAACAATTTAAACCGTTTAAGTGCGCTCGAAAGAGTATTTTGTTGATGAACAAGCGACAGATATAGCGGAGGCTTCTGATCTCCCACTATGTTTTGAAACGCGAAGTGCAGTGCAATGTCATTCGCGCGTATATCGAGATCAGAAACCAACACAGTCACAGTCCCAGGCTCCAAGTACCCATCAACATGACCGGAGTGAGAGGTCAATCTCAACTCGGTTGCAATTCGTCCATCGAGCTCTGGAATACCAAGTGTACACCGAGGGAGATTTTCCAGCTCCTTCGGGCTGCCGCTCTGCGCCTGTCTTGACCGTGACTTGTACAACTGCGTTGCCATTGAAGGATAAATTACGATACCAACGGCGCCGTTTTCATCACGATTTGCCTGCCCAACGATGCTAAAGTGGTGCCGGCCCCGTCGGTAGTATTGGTTTTTGGCCTTCAGAATTTCAATTGTGCGCTCTTTATAGCCCGTGGGAAAGATGTGCATCCCAAGCCGTATGACGATGTCGGCCGCATATGCTTGAGCGGTAGTTGAGAGATCTCGGTTTTCGGCGCCGACACCGGCCTCGCCTTTTTCTTCGAAGATAAAAAATGAGTTGATTTGCAATCCAGCGCAATGCGCTCTGAGCAATTTAAAAAAATTCTGATCCTTGCGCGTCTTTACCCCGTATGCGTTTGGTTTTTGTTCTGCTGACGCACCTCGCGCAGCGATAGAGAGATATACCTCATCTTCGATTGTTTCTGCGTTGTCAATGCAAACGAAGAATTCCGACGACGGTTTGTCGTCCTTTCGCGGGATTGCCTGAGCGAGGGCGTTAAAGATATTCTCCAATTTGTGCCGTTGGAGCTCTACCTCCAATGGCATCTGTAGGATATGCAGTCCCGGTTCATGGAAACCTTGATCGGTTTCCGCGCCGCTGCCGCTGACGCGCATTCCTTCTACATAAATCGGGCACGATCCATCAAGAAAACCGAAATCTCGTATTTTTGCGTAAATCAATCCAGGGTCTTCCTGCGTTAAGTACACAGCACACCTCTTTCGTGACCTATCGTTGGCTGCTGACATCTCAGCGATGCGCGAAACAAAGCTACACGAAAGCTGCACGCCAAGAATGGATTTACCGCTTCCGGCGGCCCCGAAAATGACTCCAAAGTAGCCTATCTTGTCGAAATATGCTATGCCGCTCCTTTCCTGTCGAACCTCCAGTCCGTTAGCGCTATCTAGAAGTTCGTCGAGAGCATCGATACCCGTGGTTTGGTAGCGAATATTTCCAAGAAGTTGATTGTGCATCTGCATATCCGCGGCGCATTTGTTTTGAATACTAAATTACAGCGTTCATGAATGCGTGAAATCCAAGGTGCTTGGCGCAGACCTTGAGCGCACAAATCCCTTAAAACCAGACTCCTCGTACCGCACTTTTTGACCAATAATTGGTCCAAACATTCCATTAATGCATGGCCGCATAATCGGCTCTTTCTTGAGGTCCCAAACTTCAATCTCCGGGAGGTCGGGCGTGCAAAGTGCCTCACTTAACAAGTAGCGAAAATAGCCGTCGGTGTGCGGCATGGAGTACCCGATGATCACAATTTTCCCAGCGAGACGCAAATGGTCCAACGCGTGACTCATCAGTTCACCATAGCCAGTTTCATCCACGGGACTTTTACGCCACGTGGGTGGAATGAGGGGGATCTTCTTCACATAATTGTCGATATTTTTAACCCCCTTCA
>JBFMBT010000093.1:0-21155 GCA_040754875.1 Verrucomicrobiota bacterium
GTCGGAGAACAACGAATCCAAAAAGTATTCTCCCAAACCCTCACCTTGAAGCTCATAAAAATCCCGCCCGCGGGCGAGATCTTCCAACGCCGACGGCAGGATACGAACCTTCATTTGCGCCGACGACGCAATTGCTCCTTGGCTATCTCCCAATCGACTGGCCGTTCTTTGCCTGAACGCATGCGCTCCTCGGTCGCCGCCAACTCTTCCAAATGCCAGGCGGGCGACTCAAAGGTCTTTTCATCACGGGTCAAATCCTCCCACAACGCCTCCATCGCCATCAACTTCTCGGCGCGGGACATTCGCTCAATCGGGAGCGTTATCATGCCCAGAACCTACCTTCCAACGGCCCGTAATCGCAAGTGATTTCCAACCAATGACGCCATATCCACGCAACGCCAAACTCCTCGCCCCGTAGCAGCCGACGCCATCGCGAAGCCATATTTTCTCTTGCTCGTCTTCCCCTCATTCCGCATTCGCCGCCCCCAGCCGGTGCCACATTTTCATCGCCTGCTCGAAATCTTCATCCAGATCCTTCCCTCCATCCTTCACTTTGAATATCTCCTGTTCGTAACCATCAATCACCCCTTTCAGGAAATTGCGCGCGGACGGAAAGAACACGTAGTAGGATGCCTCCCCCATGTTGTAAAAAAACTCACCGGACTTGCCGCGAACCGGGTCATGAAAATAGCCATCCCCGGCGCCGTCGTCCAGGATGTGCACCCACGGTTCACGGTGCGCTGCGAAAGCCGCGTAAAACATCCGCCCTCCCCACGACGCGGCCTTGTTCTGCGAGGCAAGCGCATCCCGTTCCGCAACGACGTCTTCCAAGGGCAGAAAACGATGCCCCGGGATGAAGTCCGACTTCGATCCGTTGCGCCACCGATACATCGCCCGCAGATCCGGTGATAGCGAGAACCCGCCCTTTGCTTGGAGTTCGTCGATTTGCTTGTCCGACAACCCCGGTTGAAGTGATTGCAGCACCGCGGGCGCGCGCTTTTCCAAAACCGACTGTAACTGTTCAAGCAACCGTTCGGTGCTTTCGGCGACCACCGGCGGCATTTGCCCCGGTTTGGGATAAAGAAAAGAGCGCAGGGCAAAGCGGCCGGCAAACAGCCCGACCACCAGCAGTGCAATCAAAATGACGACTACAGTCGCAAAAGTGCGAGTGCGACCATTTGCATCGGACGGCGGCCTCAAAGGTGGCGGTTGGAATGTCATGGTTTTCGATTCACCAAACTTACGGCCACGTCAACTCCTGTCCCGTTACCGGATCTTTGGGCACGGCCTGCAAATACTCGGGCGCCAATCGTGAGGCGTTGGCTGGCGGCCGGCCGTGTTCCAATTCATACGCTCGCGCCGCCAGCGCGAGCATCAGCTTTCGCGCTTTGAGCGTCCGCTGATTTATCTGTCGAGTGACGATTCGTTTGGATTGTTGGGTCTCCCAAATTTGCCTGAACCGTTCATTCATACTTTGGACCTGCCGGTTCCAGGCTTTTTCACGTTGAAAGAAAACTTCGAGTGTCTCTCGCTTGGCCTCCATTTCTTCGAGAAACCTGGCTGCCTGTTTGCACTGTTGCGCATCCAACTTCAGACGAATGCTGTCCAGCTTGCCGACGCCGTATTCTTCGTTTGAGCCGTTTGAAAGCGCATTGATCGCCATCCCGCCGGTGGTCGTGCAATGGCCGATCTTGATCATGTCCATATACAGTCTCGCCGCCGCTTCCGGCCGGTTTTCCAGCTCGGCCAGACGCCCGGCTGCACTCATGGCTTGTGCCAGGGTTTTGAATGCCATGGTGTCGAGCAGCGCCTTCTGTTGATAGTCCCGGTTGTATTCGATGGGTACACGGCATTCACGCTCCATGCCAACTCGCGCCAGTGTAAAAGCCTGCTCGCACTGCGCAACCAGCGGCCGCAGTTGCTCCGGGGACATATCCCAAAACGCCGTCGGAGTGACTGGCATCGCCGGGAGCTTTCGCCCCGCACTCACCAGGTCGTCATACCCATTCGGATTCGGCAACGGTATGGACTCAGGCGCCGATTCGTAGAAGACCGCAAAAACGATGCCCGCGAAGACCAGCACCCCGGCAACCACCTTGACGCGTCTGCGGGACATGGACGCTACTTCTCCTTCTTCGCCCCCGGCTCCCCCGGCGCATTGATGTTCAAATGCGCCAGCACCGCCTGCGTCAGATCATTCGAGCCATCCGAGTAGAGCAGGGCAGGGGCGCGCCCGGGCGAATCCGGGGACGCGTTGAAGACGAGGTTGAACCTCTCAGGAATTGGAATTGTTCGAGCCAGACCAACCATGTCCCAAAAGATACCGATTTGAACCAAATCCGCAATTTGCTTTCCCGTCCGGACGGCGGCTGTGTCCCGCACAGCGGGACCAGTCGCAGCGCGTCTCTTGCAACCCCCGCATCGGCCCGGCAATGATGCCATATCCGCAAGCCGCCCTGAACCCGCGCGCCAGCGTCTTGGAGTGCGCCAGTCCGATGGCGCTTTGTGTGACACCGCCCACCCACATCATCCGAATGCAACTCCTCGGTGGCGCAAACCCGACCTCCCGTTTTTCGGACCGCGGCTGTCCCCAGCCGCAGCGCGCCTCCTGCAACCACCGCACCGGCCAACTTTGGATCCCGTGTCTTTCCGCCCTTGCTTCGCCCGCCCCGGTTGGGTGGACAATCATTGCCACGCAGAATCGCCGTAATAAGACGTACGTGAATGACGAACGCACACGGCTTTTCCCTTGAGCGCAAACAGCCGACATCCAGAGTAGATGCACTTTCTGGTTGAGAGATCGCCCGCCGAGTCAATCAGTAGCTCGCTGTCAGTGTCGTCCAAAACATCTTCACCTTCGTATTCGTAATCAGGGATTCGAAAGACGCTCTTTATCCGAGAAATGATTTCTTTGCGACGATCGTGGGCCCAGGCTGGGCCTTTTTTCCAATCCTGTTTGGAACCAAAGTATATCACGTGGTGAGGGCGACCAGAAAGGGCTTCACCTTCAATGTCGATGCGTCTCCAGTGTCCATTTTGCAGTTCCTCATAATACATGCAATCTCGCCCTTTGTGTCCCACCCGCCATTGTGTCTCGTTTGTATCAGAAGGTGTGACCATAGCCGTCACGTCTTTTTCCTCACGCCAATCTCCCAGCTTTTCTTGCTAAAAAGGTTGAGATCAACGAAATCAATGTCCGACTGCTTCGCAACATCTGCCAACAACGCCCCGCAGCAACCAAGCGAGAACACCTTGTTCAAATGCTGGGACATCCTGCTTGCAAATGCCTGCATGCTCTTCTGACTTGAAAACGCCGGTAACCGCTTCTTGCCGTCGATATCGAGGATCCAGAGCTCGATTTGATCACCGGCCAACTCCTCGGACTCTTGCTCGACCATTTCCAGCAACTGCTCTTGCGTGACAGTGGCGGCGTCCAGAAATCGTCTCGGCTTCTTGGGAAAGAGAAGACGCCGCGTTTTCAAATAGTCGTTGAGCAATCCAAGGTCTTCTTTGTAGGCGACGCGCTCCAAGTCGTCCTTCCCTGTAAGCATCTCAAGTAGCTTGGCGATCATAGTGGCTTCCCAGCGCCAATGGTCAACAGTGGCGAAACCAAAACAAATGCGGCCTTGCGTAAGGTAATAGCAGCGCCCCTCATCCCTTTCATGTGGTTCGACACTACAGAGTTCACCCCGCCATTTCAAGCCGCCAAACCGCTTGAATTCTTTGCGTTCGCCGGAGTGCCCCGTCCCGGGCGCAGCAACATCCCTGCAACCACCCCACCGCAGGTTCACTCGCCCACTCTTCAACGCACCCCATGATTTTCCCATCCCCATTCGGCTGACAAACATTCGGTTGATCCTCAATTTTCAATTCGCGTTTGTTGGCGAAATTCGCGTCTCATCTTTCTGTTTTATTCGTGTCTGTTCGTGTCCATTGGTGGTTTCTCATTCGCCATTCCCCCGTGCCCTATTTTTCTGTCCCCCATCTTTCTGTCAGCAGCCTTCCCGTTCGAGAATCTGCGTTTTTTCTGAATCGGCGGGGAGTGTTTCGGGAAATATTGACATGGCTATCACTCTGTGCCACATTACTACCGTCGCATGCGCCAGGGAGCGCCACCGCTGAGAACGGACGGCCACGTGCCTTCCGCCGACGAATCCTCGTATCCACGAGGCGCGCGCCCCTTTGGCCCCGTCACCCGTGGTCGCCGCCCAACTCCGCCCGGACGCGGAATAACCGGTAATAACCGGTTATTACCACCTAAGCGGCAGGAAGCCCCCTGTTCCAAAACATTGTGCGAAAACCATCCACCGCCTCAGACCGCCCAAATCCACGTAAATCCACATCAGCCCCGCAGCAAAATATTTGTAGCAGCCGAGGTCACGAGGCGCATTCTCCAGTCCCATCGAGACGCCCGAAACCAGCCCGGCGATTTCTTTCCACCCGTACCGTTTACCCGCAGACGCATCACGGATCACGCGCCATACCATCCCCCATGCCAACCCTCGCCCGTATCCTTGTTTTGTTCACTTTTGCCCCCAACCCTTATTCACAAATCGCCAAAAACACCCGTTTTTCGAGGGTTTCAGGGGCGAACAAGTTATGAGTAACTTTTTTGCAAATTTTTCTTGCCACCACTATAGGTGGTGTTATTGTGAACGTCGCTCCCCAACGGATGGGGTGACAGTCAAGCTAGTGACGGTTACCCAAACCCAGGAAGCAATGGCTCTTTGACCCATTCCGGCTTACGCTGAAGTATGGCTGGAACACCGCCCAAACCAAACCGTTTTAAGCCTAGCTCGAAAGGAATCCAGGACATGATTGACGCCCGCGCAGAAGTAGTCTCGTCGTCTCCCGCCAAGGCCCGCTCCCGTCAGGTGCGGGTCTCCGCGTCGCGCTCTCCCAAGAGCAAAAAATCGCTCCGTGTCGCCCGCATCTTCAGTGATGCCAAAACCAAACCCTTCGACCAGATCGAATGGGAAAAACGCACCGCCGAAATCACCGATGACAGTGGCAAGGTGATCTTCAAGCAGGAAAATGTCGAAGTGCCCAAGTCATGGTCGCTCCTCGCCACCAAGGTCGTTTGTTCGAAGTATTTTTACGGCGACCCCCACAAGCCGGGTGAGCGCGAGCATTCGGTCAAGCAGCTCATCCATCGCGTCACGCGCACGATCGCCGACTGGGGCGTGAAGGACGGTTATTTCAGCAAGGCCGACGGCGAGATCTTTTACGAAGAACTGACCTGGCTGTGCGTGAACCAGTTCGGCGCGTTCAACTCGCCGGTGTGGTTCAACGTGGGCCTCTACCACCAGTACGGCGTAGGCAAGGACTCCGCGCGCGGCAACTGGCATTACAACCCGGCCACGGGCGAAGCCCAGCGCGCCCGGACGCAATACGAATTCCCGCAGGGCAGCGCATGCTTCATCCAGTCGGTCGAGGACAACATGGAATCGATCATGCATCTGGCCTACAGCGAGGCGATGCTCTTCAAGTACGGTTCCGGCACGGGCACCGACCTGTCGCCCATCCGTTCGAGCCGCGAGAAGCTCAGCGGCGGCGGCAAGCCCAGCGGCCCGTTGTCGTTCCTCAAGGTGTACGACCAGGTGGCCAACGTGGTGAAGTCCGGCGGCAAGACGCGTCGCGCCGCCAAGATGAACACGCTGCGCGACTGGCACGGCGACATCGAGGAATTCATCTGCGCCAAGATGAAGGAAGAGCGCAAGGCCTGGGCGCTGATTGAACAGGGCTACGATGGCTCGTTCAACGGCGACGCCTACGGTTCCGTGATGTACCAGAACGAAAACCTCTCGGTCCGCGTGAGCGATGAGTTCATGCAGGCCGCGCAGGACGGCAAGGAATGGTGGACGCGCTCGATCACCAGCGGCAAGCCGTTGGAAAAGAAGGACGCGTCGAAGCTGCTCGACCAGGTGGCCGAAGGCACGTGGGTGTGCGGCGACCCCGGTTTGCAATACGACGGCGCCATCCAGAAATGGCACACGTGCAAAGGCACCGAGCCGATCCATTCCACCAATCCGTGCTCCGAATATGTGTTCCTCAACAACACGGCGTGCAATCTCGCCTCCCTCAACCTGATGAAGTTCAAGCGCGAGGACGGCAAGTTCGATGTCGAGCGTTTCAAGGCGGCGGTGCGCATTTATATCACCGCGCAGGAAATTCTCGTCGATAACGCGAGTTATCCGACCAAGGAAATCGCGGAGAATTCGCACATCTTCCGCACGCTGGGCCTCGGCTACGCAAACCTCGGCTCGCTCATCATGAGCTACGGTCTGCCGTATGACTCGGACGAAGGCCGCGCGCTGGCGGGCGCCATCACGGCGATCATGACCGGCCACGCCTACGAGCAGTCGGCGGAGGTTTCCAGCGTGATGGGCGCATTCGCCGGTTACGAAGACGCGCGCTGTTCAGGCGTTTCCAAGCCGGTCGCGAAGGACAACATTTCGTCCATGCTCGGCGTCATCCGCCAGCATCGCGACGCGGTGGAATCCATCCAGCCGAGCAAGGAATTCAATTACCTGAAGGAAGAGGCGCGCGCGTGTTGGGACCACGCGTTGGGCCGCGGCAAGGAAGTCGGTTACCGCAACGCGCAAGTCACCGTGCTCGCGCCGACCGGCACCATCGCCTTCCTCATGGATTGCGACACGACGGGCGTGGAACCGGACATCGCGCTGGTGAAGTACAAACTGCTCGCCGGCGGCGGCATGTTGAAGATCGTCAATCGCACCGTGCCGCAGGCGTTGCAACGCCTCGGTTACAGCGCGAAGCAAGTCGAGGCCATCATCGCGCACATCGAGAAGTTCGACACCATCGAGGACGTCGCGGAAAACGGCGAGACAATCCAGAGCGGCCTCAAGCCGGAGCATCTGGCGGTGTTTGATTGCGCATTCAAGGCGTATCGCGGCAAGCGCAGCATCCATTACATGGCGCACCTCAAGATGATGGCGGCCGCCCAGCCGTTCATCAGCGGCGCCATCTCCAAGACGGTCAACCTGCCGCAGGAAGCCACGGCGGCGGACATCCGCGATGCCTACACGCAGGCCTGGAAGATGGGCCTCAAGTGCGTGGCCATCTATCGCGACGGCTCGAAGCGTTCGCAGCCGCTGAACACCAAAAAGTCCAGCGACGGCGACAGCAAGGGCGCCGAGAAGGTGGACACCGTGCCGCTGGAGAACCGCATCAAGGAACTCGAAGCGGAAACCGGCAAGCTGCGCGAGCAGGTCAATCACCCGTTGCGCCGCCGCCTGCCCGAGACGCGCACGGCGATCACGCACAAGTTCGACATCGCGGGCCACGAGGGTTACCTCACGGTCGGCCTGTTCGAGGACGGCCAGCCCGGCGAGTTGTTCATCACGATGGCGAAGGAAGGTTCCACCATCGGCGGTTTGATGGACAGCATCGGCACGCTGACCAGCATGTCGTTGCAATACGGCGTGCCGTTGGACGCGCTGGTGAAGAAGTTCGCGCACCAGCGGTTCGAGCCGAGCGGCTTCACCAAGAACCCGGAGATTCGCAACGCTGCGTCGATCATCGATTATGTGTTCCGCTGGATGGCCCTCCAGTTCATCCCTGGTTACCGCGAGGCCACCAACCCCAAGCAGACGGAGTTGCAGATCCCGGGCCTCATGGAGGAAGTGAAAAAAAAAGTGAATCGCCCGGTGCCGGACCTGCCGCTGGCGGACGATGATACGACCATCAGCGTGAAGGCGGTCACCAGCGGCGGCGGCAATGGCAATGGACGCAAGCAATTGCCGGTCACGCGGGTGATCACGAGCCTGAGCCAGTCAGTCGAGCACTTCATGCACGACGCGCCGACCTGCCCGAACTGCGGCCACGTCGCGGTGCGCAACGGCGCCTGCTTCAAGTGCCTCAACTGCGGCGAAAGCCTCGGTTGCTCGTAGGCAAACGAAAGCATCTTCCACCGGCCGGAGAGAAAATCCTCTCCGGCTGTTTTGTTTTGTAGCTGATCAAATTCAAGCACCTTGCATTGCGCAATTGACCGGTAATACTCAAACCAGTAAGATTCTTACGTGAAGACAGAAACAATCGTCACCAGTAAAGGCACCACGACGATACCGGAGGGTTTGCGAAAGCGCGCAGGCATCTCAACTGGAACCGTCCTGATTTGGGAATTTCGCGATGAAGGTGTTTTTGCCCGTCCGAAAACCGGCAGCCCAAATGCAATGCAGAGGCATATCCGTGCGCGAGCAGGCGCTTGGAAAGGGAAGATCTCCGGAGTTGAGCTGCTGAAGCGGACGCGCCCATGATTCTCGTTGATACGTCTGTTATCGTGGCCTGGCTCGATCCCCATCACCCGGACCACAAGGTTTGCTCTCAAGCCTTGGACAGGTGCAGCGCCATCGACGAATTGGCGATAAGCTCTGTAACCTTTGCTGAATTGGCCGCAGGTGGACGCAGCCGCGATGCGCTTGACGAAGATCTGCGCGGATTCTCGAGAGTGGACCTGGCTTTCGACGCCGCATTTCGAGCAGGGCAGGCATTTGGTCGCTGGAAACCTGGAAAGCAAGAGTCCAAGCCGGTCCTTCCCGATTTTCTCATTCGCGGACATGCCGCTGCCCTCGGCGTGCCGCACCTCACCAACGACCGGCGACGACTCCGCGCGTTTCCGGATGTGGACTTTCTTTTCCCCGAAAAGGGAAAATGATGGACTCACTAAAGTATCTTCACTGGCCGGAAAGGAAGGCATCGTTTTTGCAATTTATTGAATTCAAGCACCTTGCGATGCATTGATGAGCTTTTCAAAAATCACCACTAGTCACAAATGGTGATGCCGTTGCCCGGCGAAATGGCCCGTTGGCCATGGAATAGGTTGGCCCGCACCCACTCTTAACACAGCGCGATGACGCGCCTGAGGATCGCGTGCTGCCTATGTTTGTACCAATCGTTTCCTCACGAGGTCGCTCCGTCCGGCTTCTTGTCGTGTTGATGGCAGTCGGTCTCTGGCCTGCCGCCGAATCGCTGGCCCGCGACTTTCGCGTGGCCCAAATCCCCAACGGCTCGGTGTTCAGTTGTTCCAACTGCCACATCTCCGCGGGCGGCGGCGGCACGCGCAACGGCTTCGGCAATCGCGTCTTTCAACTCGTGGGCTTCGGCAGCCAGTCGTTCTGGAGCGCGTCCCTCGCGGCGGAAGATTCCGACGGGGATGGCTTCACCAACGGCACCGAACTCGGCGACCCCGATGGCGATTTCCAAAACCTCGGCCCCACGTCCTCGGTGTCCAATCCCGGCAACTCAAGCAGCCGCCCCAGCAACTCGCCGCCCACGTTTACGTCGTCACCCGTCCCCACCGCGACCATTGGCACGTTCTACCAGTACAACGCCACCGCCACGGATCCGAATGGCAATTCCATCACGTTCAGCAAAGTGGCGGGGCCATCGTGGTTGAGCGTGGCCTCCAACGGCACCGCCAGCGGCACGCCCACCAGCGGCAGCAACGGTTCGTTCACCGTCACCATCCGCGCCACCGACAACGGCTCGCCCACCGCGAGCACCGACCAGACATACACGCTGACCGTGTTGAAGGTGAACCAGACCATCACGTTCAATGCACTGGCGAACAAAACGTTTGGCGACCCGCCGTTCACGGTGAGCGCCACGGCGTCCTCCGGTTTGACGGTGAGCTTCAGCATCCTTTCCGGTCCGGCGACCCTTTCGGGGAGCACCGTGACCATTACCGGTGCGGGAACGGTGACCGTGCGCGCTTCCCAATCCGGTAATGGCACCTACAACGCCGCGCCCAACGTGGACCGCAGCTTCACCGTGGCGAAGGCCAGTCAAATCATCACGTTCAACGCGCTGGCGGGAAAGACGTTTGGCGATGCGCCTTTCACGGTGAGCGCGAGTGCGTCATCCGGTCTTGCCGTGAGCTTCAGCATTGCGTCCGGTCCGGCGACGGTTTCCGGCAGCACGGTGACCATCACCGGCGCAGGCATCGTGACGGTGCGCGCGTCGCAAGGGGGCAATGGGAATTACAACGCCGCCACGCCGGTGGACCAGAGCTTTACCGTGGCGAAGGCAAACCAGACGATTACGTTCAATGCGCTGGCGAACAAGACGTTTGGCGATGCGCCATTCACGGTGAGCGCGAGTGCGTCGTCTGGTCTGACCGTAAGCTTCAGCATCTTGTCCGGTTCGGCGACAGTTTCCGGCAGCACTGTGACCATAACCGGCGCAGGGACAGTGACGGTGCGCGCATCGCAAACGGGCAATGCGAATTACAACGCCGCCACACCGGTGGACCGCAGCTTCACAGTGAACAAGGCCACGCCGGTCATCACTTGGAGCAATCCGGCGGACATTGTGTTTGGAACCGTGCTGGCCGGGACACAATTGAATGCGACGGCAAATGTGCCGGGGAGTTTTGCCTACACACCGGTCGCAGGCGCCGTTTTGAACGCAGGCAACGGTCAGACATTATCCGTCAGCTTCACACCGACGGACACGGCCAATTACAACGCCGCCAGCAAGGACGTTTTCATCAACGTGCTCAAGGCGAACCAGACCATTACGTTCAACACGCTGGCGAACAAAACGTATGGCGATCCGCCGTTTACCGTCAGCGCCACGGCGTCCTCCGGACTGGCCGTAAGCTTCAGCGTTGTCTCCGGGCCGGCGACGATCTCCGGCGACACTGTGACGCTCACCGGCTTGGGGACAGTCACCGTGCGCGCTTCGCAATCGGGCAACGGGAACTACAACGCTGCCGCCGATGTGGACCGCTCCTTCACCGTGACGGCCGACGCGCCCGCCATCACCGCGCATCCGCAAACGCAACTCGTCATCGCCGGCACCAATGTGACACTGAGTGTCGTCGCCACGGGCACGGCGCCACTCGCATATCAATGGCGCTTCAACGGCGATGACCTGCCGAACGAGACAGGCGCGAGCCTGACGTTGAACAACATCACGCTTGGTCAGAGCGGCGAATACAGTGTGATGGTGACGAACGTCGCGGGCACCGCCACGGGCGGCCCGGCCACATTGACGGTGGCGAGCAGCATTTTGACGACCACAACCACACCGACAGCGGAGGAGATTCGGACGAGCGGATTCCCGGTAAGTTTGTTGTTGGAAGTCGGCAGATCCTATCGCGTGCAAGTGTCCACAAACCTGGTGCGGTGGACTGACCTCACGAACTTCACCAGCAGCGGCGCGGCATTTGAGTTCGTGGACAGCAGCGCGACGAATCGTACGCGCAGCTTTTACCGTGTGGTGTCGCCGTAGCGCAGGTTGGAAACCTGCGCCACGATGGGCGAGTGACGCGCGGCTTACTGCTTCGCGCCGCGTCCCGTGATGGTCTTCGGCGTCAACCGTTCCGTTGGCACCGGCGCCTTCGTGATGGACGGGCTGCTCCACAAGAGTCGCGCGACCGCATCGCCACCGTTCTCGTAGTATTCCATGACCAGGTCGTACTTCTTGCCGGCTTCCAGGCGGATGGTCCCGGCGTTTTCCTCCAGTCCGTGGTCCGTCCAGTTGTCGATCACCGATTCGCCGTTGATCCAGAGTCGCACGCCGTCATCGGACTCGGTGAAGAAGTTGTAGGTGTCCGTCGCCGGCGCCTCGATCTGGGCTGTCCACCGCACCGAATAATCATCGCGTCCCAGACCCGGCACGACGGGGCCGCCGCCGCCCCAGTTGAAGTCGATGTTCTCGTCGAGCTTGCGGAAGCCGCTGCCGGCAAAGTCCAGCGTGATGCCGCGATAGTAGGTTCCCAGCACTCCTTTCGCGTCCTTTGGCAGACTCCCGACATCGAGGCTCGGCAGGCCTTTGATCTCCTTGGCCACCACCCGTGACGGCGGGATGATGGTCTTGGCCATCGACGAATGGCTCCACGACAGACGCGCCAAGGCGCCGCCTTCGTTTTCGTAGAACTCCACGATGAGCGGATACTTCTTTCCCGCTTCAAGTTTGACGGTCACGTTGTCTTCGGTGGGCGCGCGGTCGGTCCAACTATTGATGATAACTTTGCCTTCCAGCCAGATGCGGATGCCGTCGTCGGACTCGGCATAGATCGTGTATTCGTCGGTTTTGTCCGGCTCGAGTTCACCGGTCCAACGCACGCTGAAATGTTCGGCATCCACGCCGTCCGCCGGGCTTTCGCCCCACTCGAAATCGATGGTGGCATCGACGCGGCGGGCGACCGGATTGTTCAAGTCCATGCCATTATGATAAACGGCCTGGAAGCCGCGTTTGACGTCTGATTGCGCGTGGGTGGCGGCGGGAAAAACAAGGCCGACGCACAACAGGCACACACCGGGGATGGAAGAGAGGCACGTCGCTTTCATAGTAGGTTGGGTTGTAAGCGAACTGATAGCGCAGCGGGCCGGTGGTGTAAAGGGAGATTGGGCGGACCACGGCCCGCTTGTAAGTCTTGGCCGGGACGTCTATCGTACCGCAATGCATAAACAAATGACGGGTTGGACACGGGAGGATCCCTGGCGCATTTTCCGCATCATGGCGGAGTTCGTGGATTCCTTCGAAACGATGTCCCAGGTCGGCCACGCCGTCACCATTTTTGGCTCGGCCCGCACGAAGCCCAACGACAAGTATTACAAGGCGTCCGTGGCGTTGGGGAAGTTGCTGGCCAAACATCACTTTGCGGTGATCACCGGCGGCGGACCCGGCATCATGGAGGCGGCCAACCGGGGCGCGTATGAGGCGGAAGGCAAATCGGTGGGATTGAACATCACGCTGCCGCATGAACAAAAGGGCAACCGTTACGTCAACATCCCGATCGACTTTCACTACTTCTTCGCGCGCAAAGTGTCGTTTGTGAAATACAGCATGGGCTTTGTGTTCATGCCCGGCGGGTTCGGCACGCTCGATGAATTCTACGAAGTGCTGACCTTGGTGCAGACGCAAAAGATTTCGCGCTTCCCGTTGATTTTGTTCGGCAAACAGTACTGGACTGGCCTGATCAAATGGATGAAGGCGACCTTGGAAGACGGCGCGTTCATCAGCCCCGGTGACTTGAATCTGGTGTCCGTGGTGGACGAACCGCAGGAGGCGCTGGACATCATCATCGATTACCGCCGCCGCGTGGGGCCGCCCGAAAGCGTCCCGCAAGCCTTCGCCTGACATGTATCGCGTCACGCAACTCAAGAACGGACTCACTGTCGCCACGGCGGAGATGCCGCACATGGCGAGCGTGAGCGTGGGCCTGTGGGTGGGCGTGGGCGGACGTTACGAAGCGGCGGCGAGCAGCGGCATCTGCCACTTCATCGAGCACATGCTGTTCAAGGGCACGCGCCGCCGCAACGCCCACGAGATTTCGCAAGCCGTGGAGGGCATCGGCGGATACCTCAACGCGTTCACCAGCGAGGAACACACCTGCTTTTACGCGCGCGCGGGCCACGACCATCTGGCCGGCCTGTATGACGTGCTGACGGACATGGCGCTGCATTCGCGATTCGACGCGCGGGACATCAACAAGGAACGCGACGTCATCAAGGAAGAGTTGGCGATGTATCTGGACCAGCCGGCCGTGCGCGTGCAGGAGGTGCTGCACGAAACGCTCTGGCCGGACCAGCCGCTCGGGCGGCCCCTGACCGGCAGCGAGAAGACCCTGGACGCGATGAACCGCGCGGCGTTGGTGGAATACCTGCGCACGCATTACGTCACCGGCAACACACTGGTCGCCGCGGCGGGGCGTGTGCGGCACAAGGACCTGGTGGCGTTGTCGGCGAAGTTTGGCGCGAAGTTCAATAATGGCAAACGCCCCGTGTTCACTCCGGCGCTGGCGGAGCAGAAGGCGCCGCAACTGCGGCTTGAATCGCGCACGACGGAGCAAACACAACTGGCGCTGGGCGTGCGCGTCTGTTCGCGGCACGACGAGCGGCGCTACGCGCTGCGCGTGTTGAACGTGCTGCTGGGCGAGAATACCAGCTCGCGTTTGTTTCAAGTCATTCGCGAAGAGCAGGGGCTGGCCTACTCGGTGCAAAGCTCGATCACGTTGTTCGATGACACGGGCGTGCTCACGATTTCCGCCGGGCTCGACTTGGAGAAAATGCCGCACACCTTGAAGCTCTTGATGAAGGAAATGCGGCGATTGCGCGACAAATCCGTTTCGCCAGGTGAACTGCGCCGCGCCAAGGATTATCTCATCGGCCAGATGGATTTGAGCCTGGAAGGAACGGAGAGCCAGATGATGTGGCTGGGCGAGCAATTGCTGGCTTACGGGCGCATCTTCCAGGCCAATGAAATCAAGCACCGCATCCGCGACGTCACCGCGGCTCAGGTGCGCGCCGTGGCCCAGGATTTTTTCCGTCCCGAACGCCTGAACCTGTCGCTCGTCAGCCCGCTCAAGTCGGCGGCTGGCCTGGACAAGCTGTTGCGTCTTTGACGCGCCGCCATGAACTGTTACGCCGTCCTCCAAACCGAAACGGCCATGCCGGATCCGGAAAGGGTCCGCCGCGCCATCCGCGGAATGGAGAACATCACGGACGCGGACGCCGCCAGGCTGTCGCGCGGCGCCTACGGTATCCTGATGAAACGAATTGCCTTGGAAGAGGCGCGCCTGCTGCAGCGCCTGCTCCAATCCAACGGCATCGCCAGCGAAGTCGTCATCCTGGACCAATTGCCGCCCGTCGCGGATGCCAAGGAAATCCGGCACGCGGAGTTGTCACCTGCGTCCTTGATCATCTTCGATCCGCTGGGCCGCCGCGTCCCGCTGGAATGGAAACACATTGCGATGCTTTCCGCCGGCGTGGTCAAACATTTCGGTCTGACGGCCACGCGCCGCGATGAACAGGTGTTTCGCCCCAGCATGACCAAGGGCCTGATGCAGACCGTTTCGTCGGTGCGCCATCAAGTTGAGGAAAGCACGCAACATCTGCTCGATATTTACGTGGCCGGCGGGGGCATGCGCTTCCGGATCGATGGCGCGAAGTTCTTGTTCAAGTTCGTGCTCGACCGGCCGGAGATGTCCATGCCGGAGAAGTTCGCATGGTTGATCCGCACGCTGGGCGAGCACGCCCCGCAGGCGATGTTGAACCGCGGGGCCGTGGCGTTTCGTGACGGCGCCGCCACACCGGTTGAATACGAAACGCTGGGTGCGTGGGAGGATGAATCGCTGTGGCTGCTGTGGCAGAAGACCTCCAAACCGGGTTGACGATGCGACCGCTCATCCAGGAATTCGGCACCGCGCACGCACCCGAATCGCTCGTCGAGCAACTCGGACCGGAGACGGGCGTGGTATTGCTGCGCAGCGCGTTGTTTGATTCGCCGCAGGCGCGCTATTCATTCGTGGCGGCGGAACCGTTCCTGACGTTTCGCTCGTTTGGCTCGCGTTGCGAACTGGTCGAAGGCAACGATCGGCGCGAAGTCTTCGGCAATCCTTGGCAGGTGCTCGATGTGCTGATGGCGCGTTACGAGTTGCTGGACGAAATTGATCTGCCGTTTCCGCTGGGCGGTTGTTTTGGCTTCTGGGGCTATGATCTGAAACAGTTCGTGGAGCCGCGATTGTCCCGCCACGCGGTCAATGATGTGGAATTGCCGGACTGCCACGTTGGCTTTTACGACAGCCTTGTGGTGTTTGATCATCGCCTGGGCAAGACCTGGATTGTTTCCACCGGTGTGCAACCGGATGGTTCGCGCCAGGCTGAACAGGCGCGCCGCCAGTTGGAACATTGGCAACAGCGGCTGGCCGCGGAACCAAAAGAGACGTTGACGCGCGAAGGACCGGCAGGGCAGGGGAGCCGCGTCATGTCCAACCTGACGCGCGCGGAGTTCATCGAAAAAGTCGAGCGCGCGCAGCGTTACATTCGCGCCGGCGACATCTACCAGGTGAATCTTTCGCAACGCCTCGCCGCCGAGTGTCGTTGGCACGGCTGGGAAGTGTTTCAACGGCTGAGCGCGGTTTCGCCCGCGCCGTTTGCGGCGTATCTGGATTGCGGAGAGTTTCAACTGGCTTCGTCGTCTCCAGAGTCGTTTTTGCGGATGAGCGGGTCGCACATCCAGACGCGGCCCATCAAGGGCACGCGTCCGCGCTCGGCGGATGCGACGCGCGACGCGCAACTGACTTATGAATTGCAAACCAGCCAGAAGGAGATGGCGGAACTGGTCATGATCACCGACCTGTTGCGCAATGACCTCGGCAAGGTGTGCGACTTTGGCAGCGTGCAGGTGCCGGAACTGGTGCGGCTCGAGCGCTATCCGCAGGTGCAACATCTGGTGTCCACGGTGGAAGGCAGGCTGCGAAACGATGTGACGCACTTCGCCGCGTTTGCTTCATGCTTTCCGGGCGGCAGCATTACGGGCGCGCCGAAGATTCGCGCGATGGAAATCATCGACGAACTGGAGCCGGTGACGCGCGGCCCTTACACCGGCGCGCTGGGCTATCTGGGGTTCAATCGCGAAAGCCAGTTGAGCATCATCATCCGCACGGCGGTGTGCCAGGAAGGCATGGTTTACTTCCCGGTCGGCGCGGGCATCGTGGCGGATTCGGTTGCGGCGGCGGAATACGATGAAACCATCGCCAAGGCGCGCGGGTTTCTGGCGGCACTGAACCTGCCTGCCCAGGTGGAATGCGAGCCGCGCGTTATGGCCCAGGGTCGTGGTGCGCCATGATCGTATTCATCAACGGAAGATTTGTCCCGAAGGAGAAGGCGGTCGTTTCCGTATTTGACCGCGGCTTCCTTTATGGAGATGGCCTGTTTGAAACCATTCGCGTGTTCCACGGGCATCCCTTTCGCTGGGAACAGCACTTGGACCGATTGCGTCGTGGAGCGCGCTTGTTGAAACTGGAGGTTCCCTATTCGCCGGGGGAGATGCGTTTGATTGCGGCGCACCTCATCGAACTGAACGCGCAACCCGAATCCGTGCTGCGCATCAACGTGACGCGCGGCGTTGGCCCGCGGGGTTATTCAACGAAGAGCGCAAACTCGCCGACGCTCGTGTTGAGTTTGCATCCGGCGCCACCGTCACAAACCAAGCCCACGGCATGGCGTCTCGTGACTTCCCGACTTCGGCTTGCCGCCGGGCCGTTGGCGCAATGGAAAACCGCCAACCGCCTCGTCCAAATCATGGCGCGCATGGAAGCCGACGCCGCGCAAACCGATGAGGCGTTGCTGTTGAATGCGAACGACGAGGTCGTCGAGTGTTCGAGCGCCAACCTTTTCTGGGCGCGCGGCAGAGAAGTGTTCACGGCGCCGGTAGAGGCCGGCGCATTGGAAGGCGTGACGCGGCAGGTCGTTTTCGAAGCGTGCCGCAAGCTCAAGGTGCCGTGCCGGGAGCGAACTACAAAACTTGCTGCGCTGAAGGCAACTGACGGTGTGTTCGCCACGCTCTCTACGCTGGGCATCGTGGAAATCAGCGAGATTGACGGAGCGAAACTGAAGCGTTCGTCGGTCGTGCGGAAACTCCATAATGCCTACTGGCGCATGGTGATGGACGAAACATGGGGTAACTTGGTTCGGAGTCCCGGCTTCAGCCGGCCGAGGGTCGCAATCAAGTGAAGCGTGGAACATGACGCGCATGGATGTTTGGTACTCCCGCCGCCTGAAGGCGGGACTCCGAGCTTGCAGTCCAGTCCACGACTGGCTTGACAACCCGGCCCGTCTGCAAAATTGTCATAAGCGCATTCCCTGAAGGGAAATCTATGTCACAAGCCGCCGCCTCGGTCGAACTGGGTGCCTTGAAAGAATTAATCGCGACGCCGGAGTTGCCGGGCATCGGGCCGGGCCCAAGGGCGAATCTTCCATCGCTTCCCCAGTTGAATCAGAAGGTGGATGAGTATCTTCAACGCACGACGCTTCCTTCGCATGTGCATCCGCTGATCCGCAGCGCCGTGCTGCTCTGGCACGATTACCTGGGCGCCTCTCATTCGCTTTCGCAGGAGATTCACAACCAGGACGGCAGCTTTCTCCATGGCATCATGCACCGGCGCGAACCTGATTATTCCAACGCCAAATACTGGTTCCACCGCGTCGGCCTGCATCCCACTTTTGAAAGGCTCGGCGAGCGTGTGGCCCGCAAACTCGATGCCGCCCGGCAGCCTGAGCTGAAGAACCAACTGTTGCCGCATGGCCGCTGGGACCCCTTTGCCTTCGTCGATGCCTGCGAACGCGCCGCGCGCAGCGAGTCCAATGGCACCGCCCGTCTCCTGCGCGAAATCCAGCAGCTCGAAATGGAAGCATTGTTCGAGCATTGGTGCGACGCCTGACCGTCGCGCACCCCATTTCCCCCGTGAACGAATTTCTGGTTGTTTTGTGGGCCGTGCTGCCCGTTTTCTCCCTGATCGCCGTCGGCGGCATGGCCCGCCGCGTCGAGTGGCTGACCGAGGAGGCGGACCACAGCCTGTTGCGCGTGACCATCAACATCCTCGTGCCCTGCTTCATTCTCGACAAGGTGCTGGGCAATGAAGCTCTGCGCCAGGCGGGCAATGTGTTGCTCGCGCCGACCGTGGGCGCCGGCACTGTCGCGCTGGGAATTTTGATCGCGGTGCTGGCCGTTGGCGCGACGGGACTGACGGACCAGACTTCGCGCCGCACGTTTGGTTACAGCACCGGCATCTACAATTGGGGTTACATGCCGCTGCCGCTGGCGATGACATTGTTCGACCGCGAGACCGTGGGCGTGCTCATCGTGCACAACCTGGGCACTGAAATCGCCTTTTGGAGCATCGGTGCGGTCATGCTCAGCGGATTGGGCGGCGGCTCCATCTGGAAGAAGATACTGAACCCGCCGATGGCCGCCATCGTGATTGCGTTGACGCTCAACTTCACGAACGCGCAATCCTTAGTGCCCCAATTCCTGCTGACAACCGCGAAGCTGCTGGGCGATTGCGCGATTCCGATGGGACTCGTGCTCATTGGCGCCACGATTGCCGACCATATCCATGAGTTTCACTTCGCCAAGGGTGGACGCGTGATTGCGACGGCGTGCGTGCTGCGCCTGGGTGTGCTGCCGGTTTTGTTTCTGCTGCTGGCGAAGTATCTGCCGTGTTCGGTGGAATTGAAGCGCGTGATCGTGTTGCAATCCGCCATGCCCACGGCCGTGTTCAATGTCATCATGGCCAAGCATTATGGCGGTGACACCGCCACCGCCATCCGCATCGTCATCAGCACCACCGTGGTGAGCATGGCGACGATTCCTCTGTGGCTGAAGTTCGGCATGAAATTCGTGGGCCTGTAAACCATGCCGCGCGAGCGCAGAGGCTCGCGACGCCTTGTGTATTCGCGAGCGCGAAGCGTCCTGGAGTGCGGCAGTCCTGTGCGGCTTTGCTGCGCGCTGCCAGTTTTCGTGACGCCGAGCTCTCTGCAAAACTCTACTTCCTCCGCTTCCCCGCCTTTTCCAGCACACTCACCAATCCGTCGATGTTATGCGGCTTGGCCTCAACATCCGGCTTCAACCCCAGACCCGTGATGGCTTTCGTCGTCTCGGGCCCGATCGATGCCAGCTTCATCGACGGAAACTGGCTCAACAACTTCGGCAACCCAAAGCGCGCGTGGAAATTCTCGACCGTCGAACTGCTCGTGAACGTGATCCAATCCGCGCCGCCCTCCAACAACTTCGCCGCCGCGCCATTGAAGTCTTCCGTCTCGGGCACGGTCTTGTAGCAGGCGACGTCATCTACAATCGCGCCCTTTTCCTCGAGCAGTTTGGGCAGGTCTGGATTGGCGACCTCGGCGCGCATCAGGAGAATGCGCAGGTTTTCGATGCTTTCAAATTCGCCCAACGCCTTGGCAATGGCCGTGGCCACATACTCTCCAGGCATCACATCGACCTTCAAATGGAGTTCCTTCAATTTCGCCGCCGTGGCCGGGCCGACCGCTGCGATGTGCACGCCGCCGATGTCGCGCAAATCGTCGAACGCCTTGAAGAACATGTCGAAGAAGGAGGTAACGCCGTTGGGGCTGGTGAAAATAATCCAGTCGTATGAGTTCAATCCGGTGATGGCTTCAGCAAGGATTTTCCTCTCCGTCGGCAACTCAATCTTGATGGTCGGAACCTCTAGCACCTCCGCGCCGCGTTCGAGCAACTGGCGTGACAATTGACTGGCCTGATCGCGCGTGCGCGTCACCACGATGCGCTGGCCGAACAGGCTGCGTTTCTCAAACCAGTTCAATTTGCCGCGCAGCTTCACGACGTCGCCGATGATCGTGACGGCGGGCGCTTTGAATTGCTCCTTCTCGACAACGTCCGCGATGGTGGCGAGCGTCCCTTCGATGGTTTGTTGCCGGCCCGTGGTGCCCCAGCGCACCATGGCGACAGGCGTTTTGTCGGGCATGCCGTGGGCAACGAGCCTGCCCGCGATGTCGCGGATGCGCTGCACGCCCATCAACACGACCTTTGTGCCTTCGGTCTTCGCAAGCTGCGCCCAGTCGATGGCGATCTCGTCCTTCGTCGGGTCCTCGTGACCGGTGATGACAGTGAAGCTGGAACAATGGTCGCGGTGAGTGACAGGGATGCCGGCATAATTGGGCGCGGCCACGAACGAGGAAACGCCGGGCACGACTTCGAACGGCACCTTGGCCGCGACGAGTTCCTCGGCTTCCTCGCCGCCGCGGCCGAAGAGATAGGGATCGCCGCCCTTGAGGCGCACGACGCATTTGCCTTCCTTCGCCTTGGCGATGAGCAACGCGTTCATTTCATCCTGCGGGATGGCGTGGTCCTTCGCGCGCTTGCCGCCGTAGATGAACTCGGCGGTCCTGGGCGCGAGGCGCAGCAAGTCCAGATTGATCAGCGCGTCATAGACGACGACATCCGCGCGCTGGAGCAACTCCGCGCCACGCAACGTCAGCAGACCGGCGTCACCGGGGCCGGCGCCAACGAGATAAACCGTGCCAGTTACTTTCATCGGGTTTGAATTTAGAGAAATCCCCCGGCGACCGCAACAAACGGTCGTTTGGTTCGGAGTCCCGGCTCGTAGCGCAGGTTTCCAACCTGCTGTATCGCAAGTTTCCAACTTGCGGGGCTTGTGTTGCTTCTTGTTCGCATTGTCGACGATGCGGCGCTCCTTGTCCTGCCGCACCTGGCCGATTGGAAATCGGCGATACAGCAGGTTGGAAACCTGTATAGCTTGTCCGGCGTTGTGCACCGGCTGAACAGGAGCTTTTCAATTTCCTCCGCCATTCAGACGGTGAACAACGCCGTCGCGATGACAAATCTAAATTTCTCTTTTC
>JBFMBT010000094.1:0-21000 GCA_040754875.1 Verrucomicrobiota bacterium
GAGGTTTGAGGCGAGCACGCGTGAGCGCGCGCAGCCGAAAACCGAGGGGATTCGGGGGTGGAGCAGAGGCGGAGAAGTGAGGCATCGCTTGTAAATACGGGGAGATTCGGCGTATGCCGGATATCCTCATGTGGGGAATGGACAGGGGATGGATAAATCCCTATGCTCCGGCCACAAAAAACGAACGAACTTCATCTAAAAGACACCGCCAGATTCTTGGTTGCGAGGTGGTGTGCGACCGGTGGAAAGCCGGAATTATTTTGCGTCGCGAATGTTCTGCCAATTCTGTTGCGCGGCGGAGTCAAGGATAGCGAGGTTCACCCGGAGCGTCTGCGCCGCCTCGTCCAACGTGCATAGGGGGGCGTGGCGGCTGGCAACGGCGTCGAGGAAGGCGTTGGCCTGCCGGGTGAACAGCGCGTCGCGCTCCAACGGGCCCGCCGGTTCGTCATGCCATTGGCCACCCGCCTCGCTCATCCAGCGCCAGCGGCATTCGTGGTACTCGAAGCGCGCCGTGCCCCGCCGGCAAACGACGGTTAGGGTTACTTCATTCGGGGCTTGATGTTGGTTGAGGTTGAAGCTGCCCATGACGCGGCCGTGGCGTGTCAACACGTGAACGGTGTCTTCCACTGTCACGCCCTCCAGCACCAGGTGGTCGGCGTCAGCCTCCAGTCGGTCAACCGGGCCGACCAACCACTCACCGGCATTGATGACGTGGGTCAGCGCATCCTGAACCGCGCCGCCGCCGGTGGCGCGGTCGCGATAATACGTTTCGCGATAGGCGGGGCGGTAAAGAGGGAAATGCTGCCCGCACGTGGCGATGATTTGCACCGGTTCGCCGAAGCGCCCGCTGCGGATGGCGTCACGCATGGCGGCCAACGCCGGATGCGCACGGTACACATACGCGACAGCGGCGGTCAGGCGGCGTTGGGCCACTTCGTGTTGGAGTTCGTCAACGCCCGCCAGCGACGTACTCAACGGTTTCTCGATGAGCAGGTGCGCACCGGCGCGCGCCGCCGCCAGTGCCAGTGGAACGTGCGCCGGGGCCGGAGTGCAAATCACCACGGCGTCCGGCTGTCCGCCGATTGCTTCATTGTAATCGCCAAACTCACGCTTGATGCCGTAGCGCTCCGCGATGGTTTGTCGCAACGCGGCGTTAACCTCGCAGATGGCCAATTCCGCGCGGCCCGTGGCGGCGAAACACCGCAGATGCCGTTCACCAATGGAACCGACGCCGGCGATTAAAATGGACTTGAGTTCACTCATTTGATCAGCGGGTTGGCGCCGGCGGATGCCAGATGGCCACGCCCATGTGGTAACGCATGTGCTGCGCCACACCCGAAGCGTAGTAAGCCGTGACAATCGCGCCGTCGGGCCGTTGCACGCTGCTCGGATAGCCGCAGTCCGAGGCGAGCGTGTCCGCCAGCCGAATGGGTTCGCTCCACGTGTTCCCCTCGTCACTGCTCCATTTCGCGAGCACGCCGAACTGGCCCCTGATACGGTTGCCGTAGCTGAGTAGCAGGCGACCATCCTTCAGACGCGCAAGGTGGGCGTTGATTTCATTGCGGGCGGTCGCGCGCTGCGGCCCCTGCCAGGTCTGGCCGTCATCGTCGGAACGAAACAGTTCCACGGCGTCGATGCGGGCGGCGGCGAGCCAGCGTTTGCCGCCGAGGTGGAAGAGCGAAGTCTCGTTGTGCTTCATGCCGATGACCGAGGTGGGGCGCCAGGTTTTCCCGTCGTCATCGCTGCGAAAGTGCCAAGCGCGATAGGTCTTTGTTTTGGTGCTCTTGGTGGGATCAACGAATTCACCCGCGTAACAGGAAGTGTGCAGGGCGCCGTCGTCGCCCACCAGGATGTCGCCGAACGGAATGTATTCGGTCCAACCCGGCTCTGGCGCGGGAAAGTCCTTGATTTGCGCCCAGGTGCGGCCGCCATCGCTGGAACGGCAAACCCAGTTGCGCAGGATGTCATCGCGGAAGGCCGGCTGCTTGGGACGTTGCGGTTGCTTCAAATCCGTCCAACCGGAACAAAGCACGAGCAGGTCGCCGTTCCCGGCCAGGCCGGCGGCGACGTTCATGCGGTTGCAGGACGGTTCGTGCGGAGCGGGCACGCCGCGTTTTTCCCAGAAGCGACCATCGCTACTGGCCCAGCACTCGGGACTGCCTTCCATCTGTCCGTGGCTCGGCTGGCCGAAAATGGTGGCGATGATGGTGCCGTCGCGCAGCATGGTGAGATTGGGCCAGGCACAGACGTTGTCGATGGCGATGAGGCGCGCGATGATGTTGGTGGGTGGGGCGGCTGGATCGGTTGCGGCGAGAGCATGGCCGCAGGCGAGAAGGCCCGCGGCGAAAATGGCGAGGCGTGGGAGATGACTGGGTTTGTTCGGAATGATTTTCATTTTATGCGGCGTTTGCGCCAGAGCTGCCATTTGCTGATTTCGGGGTGGGCGAGGAGTTTTTCCAAAGTGTTGTAGAGACGGCCCAAGTCCTTTTCCTCGATGCAGCGATGAATCTGGTCGTGGCACGGGCGGCAGATGGGAGAGGTGTGCTGGCGCTGTTCCTTGGTGAAGGCTTTACGGAACCAGTTCCGTGAATGGAGCGTGCGGGGAACCCAATGATGCCGCGTGAGAGCCTCGAACGAGCCGCAAATGACGCAGCCGGACTTGGTCGGGCTGCTGGATTCGGGCGGGCCGTTTCGTTTTGGGCGGGCCATGGTTTGACATTATTCCGCGCCGTCCACGACGCGGCAGCGCATTGCCTTCAATGGTTTTCCAGTGCGGCTCTCGTAATGTTCGCCGATGGTTTTGATGAAGCTGTCCACTTGCGACCAGGCGATCAAGTTGATCGTGGCGCCGCCGAAGCCGCCGCCAGTCAGGCGCGCGCCGAGGCAGGCCGGATGTTCCCGGGCGAGCTTCACGAGGAGGTCCAACTCGTCGCAACTGTTTTTCAAGAAATCACGAGAGCTGTCGTGGCTTTGGAACATGAACTGGCCCAACTGCCAGATGTCATCCCGCAGCAACGCCCGTTCGCCGTGCACCACGCGCAGGTTCTCGGCCATGATGTGAAAAGCGCATTCGTATTCGCGATCAGACAGGCGCGCGCGGTTGGCGTCGAGCTGGTTCAACTCGACCGAGCGCAGCGAACGCACCCCCAGCTTTCTGGCGGCGGATTCGGAGTGTTCGCGCAATTCGTTGTAGCGGCTGGAAACGAGTTCATGCTTCACGCCGGTGTCCAGCACGACGATGGCGAATTCGCCGATCATCGGGAACAGTTCCACGGTGTTGTGCATGAAGTCGATTTCCATCACGTGAAATTCCTTGCCGCAGAGCGAGGAAATTTCATCGAGCATCCCGGCGCGCAGGCCGACGAAATGATTTTCCGCGGCGGCGCACAGGCGGGCGATCTGCATTTTTTCCTTGGGCGTCAAGGGAGGCAACAAGCCGCGGCGGTCGCGTTTGGGCGGTCGCGTCACGCCGCTTTCGGTGACCTTGTAGGGGAACAACTGGCGCAGCAGCAGCGCGGCGGCGACCATGAGCGCGCCGGAACTGCCCAGGCCGGCGCCCATGGGGAGGTTGCTGTGGATGGCCGCGTTGAAACCGCCGAAGTGCACGCCATGCTTGCGGAAACGATCCAGCACGCCTTTGACGTAATCGGCCCACGGCGCGGTGGGCTTCTTTTTCAATTCGCTGATCCAGAATGATTCGTGGCCCGTAAACGCGGAAGTGACGAGTTCAACCTTCGCGTCCGTGCGCGGCGAGGCGGCCATCCAGACGTAGCGATCGATGGCCACCGACATCACCAATCCCTGATTGTAATCCGTGTGATTGCCCAACACCTCGAGCCGCCCCGGCGCCTGCACGACGTGCGTGGGCGTGTAGCCGAAGTGCCGCTTGAAGACGGTCTGAATATCGAGCGGGCGGGTGGTGGAAGCGGCGACGGTCACGGTGGCGAGTGAACAAATCGCGGTTACGCGCGGGCGTCGCATTTCGCCGCGACGGTGAAATCCTTTTGCGTCAGACCACCCTGGTCATGCGTGGTGAGTGTGAGCGTGACCTTGTTCCAGCGGATGTCGATGTCGGGATGGTGCCATTGCTTTTCGGCGATTTTGGCGACGGCGTTGACGAATCTCATCGCGACGACAAAGTCTTTGAACGCATAGGTGCGCTGGATGGTGGCGCCTTTTTTCTTCCACGCGGGCACGGATTTGAAGGCCGCTTTGATTTCGGCTGCGGTGAGTTTTGCCATGGGTCACAGTTGCCACAACGGGCGCGTGTGGTCACGCCAAAAGGTGGGGTTGGCAACCGGGCAGGGGATGGTTGACGGTTGGTCAGAATGGGTTGCCGTTCTCCTTGAAGACGATGCTGAAATCCATCGAGAAGGAGTCGCTGCCGTCGGTGGTGTTGGGGCCCACGCAGACGTGGATGGTGTCGCCGGCTTCGAGGAAGCCGACGTTGAGGTTGAAGACAGCGGTCTGTCCGGCACTGTAAAGGCGGTTGGTTTTCTGGGTGAAGGTCGCGCCGCCGTTGGTGTCGGTGAAGACAAGCACCTGGCCGCCGTTGCCGTTGGTGCTGGAGCCGGTGACGAAGCTGTTGGTGATGCCGTAATAGCCGCGCAGTTTGGCCGTATATCCGGCGATGGCAAAGCGGTCATATGTGGCGCCCTGGGTGGTGCCACGTCCCGGATGCCCGCCGTTCGCATTGAGATTGCCGTAAGGGAACAGCGTCGAGGTGTTATCGGGCGAGACGGCGAAGCCGTTGACCACATAGCGGCTCAACTGCGGACTCCAATGCAGAGAACGGTAATTGACACGACTGGTCACCGGACCGACCGCGTTCCATTCGTAACTCCAGCCGGGCAGTGGGGAGACGGGTTTGAAGTCGTCGCGATAATCGGCGACCAAGCGCGTGCTGTTGCCCAGGACGGTGAAACTGGCGGAGAGCAACGAGCCGTATTGCGGCGTTGCCTTGATGGTGTGCGCACCGACGGTGAGGTTGCTGCCGATGTAAGGATTGCTCGCTGTGGCGAACGCGTTGTAGGGCGGCTTGGTGACAGTGTTGGTGGGGAAGCTATCGTACTGCATTTTCACGTAGCCCTGCGCGGTGTTCAGGTTCGCGCGGATGGTGAGATTGGTCGTGCCGAGCCGGCCGGGGTCCACGATACCACCGTTGGTGAGCGTGATGAGGTCGAGTTTGGTGGAGGCGTTGACGAGCGTGAACGTCTGCACCGCTGTGCTGTTGGGAAACGCCGGCTGCATCCACTCGTCAATGAGCTGGCCCGATGCTGGAAGCGTGGTGGTGGCCGTGGGCAAACCGGTGCTATCCACCAGCCCGGCCGGAATCTTGCCGTAGATGCGCTGGCGCGGCTGCATCGGCTGGCGGCGCGGGTCGGTGGAGGCCACCCAGTTGGTATCGAGCGTCAATGCCGTGACGTCCAGCCCGCCATCGGCCGCGCTGTGGTGGCAGGTCAGGCAGAACGTATTGGCCGCGGAATGCGGCCGGGGGACGTTGTGATACAACGGGCCTTCCGGAAAATGCACGCTCTGGCGCAGCGAAACCGTGCCCGAAGGAATGTTGCCGCGGTGCACACCGTTGTCGTTCCGGTAATCGTAGAAGTTCGCATATTTCGGATGCGTCGCTTCACCGTTGGCGCGCAGGTAGGCGCTGATTTCGTCGTGCGCCCAGGTGGGATAACGGTCGGCGAAACGCGTCTTCCAGATGTTTGTGTAGGTGCTGGGCAAACCAATCAACGTCCCGTTGGCGTGGTTGCAGGCCGTCTCCGGATCGACCGAATGCGCGATGACCTTGAAGTCGTCGATCCAGCCGGTGAAGCCCGGCAACGCGTTGAACAATGAATTCGTGTTCTTGCCCACGGTCAGCTTGCCCGGCGGCACCTGGAACAACGACGAGTAAATGTCGCGCCAACGATGGTAAACGATGCCGTTGAGGTGGAAGTCCACCTCGGTGCCGGCCTTGCGGACCTGGAAAGCCAGATGCGCCCAGTCACGGTCCGGCAGCAAATCATCCATCGCGCTGGCGGGCGTGTTGGTGATGACCGGCGGGATGGTGATGCGGTTGAGAATCGCGCCGTTGCCGTCCGCATAGAGCACCTGGCTGCGCCCGTAAAGGCGGATGGACGAATTGTCCGGAAACGACAGCAACAAACGCTCCGTCGTGTCATTCGGAACGCGCGAATCAACGAACAAGCCGACATACCAATCCTTGGACGAAACGCTCTGCGGTTGCGCGGCGACCGTGAATTCCAGGCCGATGCTGCCATTCATCCAGAAGCCCTTGCCATGCACGCCGCCGGTGGCCGCCGGTTCGAGCCGCCCGTTGCCGATGACCAGCCCGTGCTTGGGGACAATCCAGCGGTTCGTCTTGGCGGTGGCTGCATTCTGCAATTTCACCGGTTGATTGAATGCCTTCGAACTGGTGCTCCAGCCGCTGTGGTGCGTGTACGAATTCTGCCCTGTCGAACTGCCGGCCGTGCTGGGAAACGTCAGCAAGCCCGCCATGTTGGCGATGATGAACGCGTCCGGGTCGAGATAATCGTCAAACGACAACTCATCCGTCTGCGTGCCGTCGGTGATGGGCCAGGCGACGTCGCGCAGCGAAATCGGCAGAAAATATTTGCGGTAATTGAAGATGTTTTCGAGCGAGTCGATGATGTTGCCGTTGTCGTTTTCGCCCTTGGGCATGCGCACCGTGGCGCGTCCGTAACCCATGCGCAACCAGCCCGATTCGTTGCCGTAGGGGCCGCTGTTCGTCTGGTATAAACTGACCATGCGTTGCTGCGGGCCGGGCGCCGTGTCGCCCGTTCCCACGGCGTAATCGACCTCGTTGTTCAGGTTGTCGAGCTGGACCAGCTTGCCGTGGCTCCACAGCCCCAGAAACGAAACGCCCTGATGTTTGCCGCCGTCTTCGCCCAGATATACGGCGGGTTCCTCCGGCACGGCGGTTTGCGGATAACGGCTGTTGTTCCAGTTCGTGCCCACCGCGTAATGCAGCATGTCGAACACGGTTTCCATGAACAAATTTTTCGCCTCGCGATCCATCCACGGGTAGGAGCCGCCGATGTCTTCCCCGTCGGGGATGAGGGTACCTTCAGCGTCGCGGAAGGGCGCGAGGGCGAAACCAAACTTCGTGTTGATGCGCGAGTCATAAGGCGCGTGCGTGATGGGAACGAGGTTGGTCCACTTGGTTACGTCGGCGGGCGGGCCGTTGGTGTAATACGAATAAACGATGTCCACGCCATGCGATGGCTTGAGCGCGCCAGTCACAGGATCGGTCCAACCCCACGCGGGCGAACCGACACGGACAATGAGCAGGCGGCCGTCACCGACAATCGCCGGCTCAAACGCCGCCGCGTGATAAGGAAATTTCGGTCCGCCCACCGTGGGCCCCGTTTTGGTGACCGACGCGATGAAGGCGGTGGGCGTCTTGGGATTGCTGACGAGCACGCGCACGGGTGTGACGAAGAATTGCGTGCGGCGGATCGTATTGGTGTTGCTGCTCGTGTTGCTCGAAACGAAAACGTAGAAGTCATACACGTCCTGTCCGCTGGCGTTGACCCAGGCGTTGGTTGGGTCCCAGATGCACGCATGCGACACCGGCGAGCCGTTTAACGTGTAATTGGTCGGATTCTGTCCGGCGGTGACGCCATCCAGCCGCACGAAATTCGTCGAACTCATCGTGTAGGAACCCGCCGTGCTGAGCAGGAACGGCTGGGTCATCTTCTCCGGCATCATCAGGGCGAAGCGCGGCGTGTTGCCTTCCACGCCGCCGCCTTCGACGATGATGCCGACGCGCCCGTCCATCGTCGTGCGCAAGCCGGGAATGTGCGGCCGCGTGAACATCGGCGTGCCGTTGGTGCCCACATAGGCGTTGGTGACGCCCGTGACCTCGCGCCAGATGGCGGGCGACTCGGGGATGGCCTGGGCGGCGAAGCCGACGGAAGCGGAGGAGAGCAGCAGAATGCCAGCAAGGTACGGATGGACTTTCATAGTTTGCTCGCGCAAATGGGTTCTGGTCCAAATGTATCCCGACCCACCCTTAAGGATATTGAACGCATCGCCCTATTTTTTGAATAATTCGCTCGCTGGAAATGCGGGGGATGGGTCGGCGAAATCATGGAAAAGATGGACAGTTGATTCGGACTGGCCGATGCTTTACCGTGTAAGCGATCAGCCCAAGGTCATGAAAACCAATGCGACGCGCGACCAGACGACCAGGGTGATTCTTGTTACCTTGGGAGTCATCGGAGTATGCTGCTTCCTGATGGTGAACTCGCGTCCGGCGGCAACGGAGGCTGGCGTCGCTCCGGTGCTTGTTTCGTCAGTCCCGTTGGGGCCGCTTGCCGATGCCGCGCCCGCCCCACACAGCTTTTTCACCAGTGTGCCGTCCGCCACATCCGCAACCGTTGCCGGGAGTCGCATGGTGCGGAGCAAGCGCATTGCTCCGTCCGGACCCGTGGCCGATGCCAGGGACGCAACCACGCGGGCGGTGATGGTAGCGAATGAAGCTGCTTTTAACGATTATCGTGTCGAGCCGTTCCTTGACTCTCAGAAAACTGCGACGTTTGATGGAAATCGTTGGATTTGGCGCCAGCGTGTTGGATTCGGCAAGGGCGACTTGGAAGCGGACGTTGCGATTGCGTCGGATGGAACTGTCCAAAGTGTCACGGTTCGATTCACGACACAGCAATTCGCTCGAACGTTCGAATGACAACAGGGATGGCCGCAAGGAGCGCAGAGATATTGACCGAATGTCATTTGAACGGAAGACTACACGAATGCAGCCGATGCCTGGTGAAATCGAAGAAGCGATGAGGCACCCGAACGGATGGGTTTACCGCATCGAAGGAAGCTTTCGTCCTGACGAGGAGGTACCGCCCGAGGCAATTGTCGGGGCTTGGGAGGTCAACGGCGAAGGGAAGATAATAGGAGAATTCATGCCCAATCCAAATTACAGGCCGAGCTCTAGGAATCGAATGTGATCATCAATATGCATTGCTCATTTGAGCATGAACAGCAGGTAAGACGAGCAACAATAGCCGGACGGCCGACGTTCCACGACGTCCGAAGAAAGGAATCATGAGACTGACGTGCGGGCTTTTTTCACTGGCTATTCTGGCGGCTTCGACCTGCGCATCCCAGGCGCAGACTCCCGAGGAGGTGGTGGCCGGTTATTTCGAGAAAATCAAAGCGGGCGGGGGCAATACGGTGGCGGCCTTGATGCACCCGGATGAGTTGAAGAAATTCCACGCGATGATGACGCCGGTGGTAGAGGGCGCTTTGGCGTCGCCCCAGGCCAAGGCGTTTCAGAAGTTTGCCGACCCCAGCGATCCCGCGAAGAAACGCACGATGACCGATGCCGAATTCATGAACCTGTTCATGGAATGGGTCGAGCTGGTCCAGCCAGGCGCCATGGCGGCGTTGAAGGGCGCGACCATTGAGGCGCTCGGACATGTGAGCGAGGGCGAGGTGAAACACGTAGTGGTGCGGGTCAAAGTGAAGAGCGAGGGCCTGGAGGTGGAAAAGATGAGCGTACTCAGCGTGAAGAATTTTCAAGGGGTCCCCAAGTTGACGCTCACCGGCGAGATGAAGGGAATCGCCGAGGCGTTGAGGCGGAGGAAGTAAGTGATTACGCGATGAAACCGGAAATAAAACGCAAGAAGGGCGACCGGGCTTGGTGGTTTGTTTGCGGTTGGGCAACCGCGGCGCTGCTTATCGCAATTCTGCTTTATGTTTCGGGCGGGATCGCGGCCCGCGTACTTTACATGAAAGGCGTCATTCGCGATGGCTCGCGTACGCTGAGCGTGATCGAGTCCGCTTACACCCCGCTCAACGGCGTTTACAGCTACAACCCGACGTTTCGTCGCCTCTTCGATTCGTGCGTCACTTTTTTCGTTCCTGAATTGAAGGAGGAGAAGTAAATCCATCCCGGCATGTTTCCCGAGAGGTTTTCCACCATCGGGACTTATCAGCTCTCTGCCCCCCTGTTTTCTTCCACGCGTTCCGGGTGCCCCTTCCGATACGCCAGCGGCGAGATGGAATACTTCGCCTTGAACAAACGTTGCAAGTGGCTTTGGTCCGCGAAGCCGGTCATTTGAGCAATGGCAGCGACGCTTTCATCCGTCTCGCGCAATAGCCGCGCGGCGCGCTCCAGCCGCAAGTCGCGCAGATAATCGCCGAACCGCCAACCGGTGGTCTGCTTGAAGAAGGCGCGGAAACGGCTGGAACTCATCCCCGCTGCGCGCGCCACTTCCGGCTGTGAGACGGAATTCTGGCAGTGCAGCGAGACGTATTCCAATGCGCGCCGAAGACGTGCTTCCCGCTGGGATCGCAGCGTCGCAGGCTCGTCCTTCGTTTCATTGCCCGTGACGAAACCGCGGCACAGGTGAAACAGCATTTCCAGGAAATGAAACTTCAGCGCCATGGCGCGTTGCTCGGACGCCCGCTCATCAAACCACGCGCGCGCCAGGTTCAGAATCGCGCCATGCACCGCACCCGCCACCGCGTGTTCGCCGCGCAGGCGAGGCAGCGTCTTCTCCGGCCGCCGGTCCCACGCCGAAAGAAAGCCGCGCTCCAACGTCGCGCCGTTGGGGGCGACTGCCGCCGCGTGAAACAAAATCACCAGCGCGGTGTGCGATGACTCCATCTTCACCACGCCGTGGATTTTCAACGGGTCCACCACCACGACATCTCCCGAGCCGAACGAGAGCCGGTCGTTGCCGCAACGAAACTCGCCCTGGCCGCTTAGCGCGACAAACAGCTCGTAGTAATCGTGCCAGTGCATCCAGTTTTCGCCCACGATGCGCCGGTATCCGGGGTATTCCTGGAGCGAGAGGAGCAGGGGAAGGTCGGTCGGGAATTCGCGCGCCAGATAGCGCCGGCTGTCGATGCGCCCTTGCGGCGCAAACGGCTGGTGCGGTTGTCGCGACAGATACGCGAGCAAATCGCGCGTCTCGGGGTTCACGGAGCGAATTGTGCCGCAAGCGCCGTTTTTCGGAAAGACTGTTGTTGTCTCCATCGAGGCGACGGGGCGCGGGCTTTAGCCCGCTTCAACTTAATTGCTCGATGGCCGTGGAAGTGAATTTTAAGCCCGCTATTTTGGTTTGGGCTGAAGCGGCGTAAACGCCGCGCCCCGCATTGCGCGGCGCGTTGATTTTTATTCCCCTCGATCCGTTTGATGGCATAGATGAATATTTATTCAGAATACTCATGTTGACACTCGCCCATCCGAACGGGAACATGGATTCACATGCACGTTGTTCCCATGGCTTCCTCGTCCACCACGAGTGTCCAAGCGCCGCTGCGCGAGCGGCTGCGCCGGATTTCCCATGTCGCCCTCGACATGGATGGCACCATCTATCACGGCAACACCCTTTTTGAGTTCACCAATCCGTTTCTGGCCGGTCTCACCGCGCTCGGCATCGGCTACTCGTTCCTGACGAACAACTCGTCCAAGAGCGTCAAGGAT
Source organism: Verrucomicrobiota bacterium (assembly GCA_040754875.1). Lineage (GTDB taxonomy): Bacteria > Verrucomicrobiota > Verrucomicrobiia > Limisphaerales > JBFMBT01 > JBFMBT01. The sequence goes on from JBFMBT010000094.1 coordinate 11,477, forward strand.
TACGTCGCGCATCTGCGAAAGCTGGGCGTCGCGGCGGCGCCGGAACAGATTTACACCTCCACGCAGGCCACGCTGGAATATCTCGGCGAGGAAAGGCCTGCGGTGCGGCGGCTGTTCGTGCTCGGCACGGCCAGCCAGGCCGAGGAAGTGGCGGCCGCGGGCTACATCATCACGAAGGACAGCGCGACGGATGAGCCGGATGCCGTGCTCGTTGGGTTCGACATGGGCCTGACCTACGCGCGGCTCTGCCGCGCCGCCTATTGGATCAAACAGGGCAAGCCGTTCATCGCGTCGCATCCCGACCGCGTGTGCCCGACGAACGAGCCGACGGTGCTGGTGGATTGCGGTTCCATCTGCGCCGCGTTGACGAAGGCAACCGGGCACGAACCAGACGCCGTGGTGGGCAAGCCGGACCCGCGCATGTTGCGCGGCTTGTTGCATCGCCAGCATCTGCAGCCGGAAAACCTGGCCATGGTTGGCGACCGTTTGTACACGGACATGGATATGGCACGGCGCGCGGGGACGCTGGGCGTGCTCGTCCTTACTGGCGAAGCCACTGCCGAAGAAGCGCGCGCCCACACGCCACCGCTCGATCTCGTCGTTTCGAACATCGCCGAATTTGGCGAACACTTGCGCGCCGCGCGGGAAGGAGGCGCGTGAATACCGCCATCCAGCGCGAATCGGCATTGAAGGCGCTCGCGCAGGGCACGCTCGACCTCTTGATCATCGGCGGCGGCATTGTTGGTTCGGGCGTGGCGCGCGATGCCGCGTTGCGCGGCTTGAAGGTCGGGCTGGTCGAGCAACACGACTTCGCGTTCGGCACCAGCAGCCGCTCCAGCCGCCTGCTTCACGGCGGACTGCGTTACCTTGCGCAAGGCCGCATCGGCCTCGTCCACGAAGCGAGCGTTGAGAAGACCATCATCCATCGCATCGCGCCGCATCTCGCCGAACCGCTGCCCTTCCTTTTCCCGACCTACCGCGGCAACCGCCATTGGGTGCTCTGGCAGTTGAAAATCGGCGTCAAGATTTACGACCTCCTCTGCCGAGGGCGCAACCTCGGGCGCTCCACCTGGCTGAGCAAGAGCGAAGTGTTGCAACGCGTCCCCAGCCTGACGGACGCTGGCCTCAAAGGCGCGGTCCGTTACTACGACGGCTTCACCAACGACGCGCGGTTGGTGCTCGATACGTTGCGCTCGGCGGCCCGCGGCGGCGCGACGCTGTTGAACTATTGTCAGTTCAAGAGCGCGAAGCGCACCGCGGACTGGGAATGCGACCTCCTCGACCGCCTGACGGGAAAGGAATTCCGCGTCCGCGCCCATGCAATTGTCAATGCCACCGGCCCCTGGGCCGAGCGCGTGCCGCACAGCCGCGTGAAATTGCGCCTCACCAAGGGGATCCACGTCGCCGTGGACCGCGCCCGCATTCCCGTGCCGGACACCGTGGTCATGACCGAAGAACAGCGCATCCTGTTCGCCATTCCGTGGGGCGAACGCACCGTGCTCGGCACCACCGACACCGATTACAACGGGCCGTTGGACCGCGTCACGGCGGAAGCGAGCGACGTCGCGTATCTGCTCGAAGTCGCCAACCGGTTTTTCCCACAGGCCCACCTGACTCCGCGCGACGTCATCAGCACCTGGGCCGGTTTGCGCCCGCTCATTGCGGACCCCAACGGCAAGCCTTCCGACATTTCGCGCTCGCACGAAATCCGCAATCCCGAGCCCGGCTGGTGGGATGTTGCCGGCGGCAAGCTCACCACGTACCGACTCATGGCGGAGCAGACGGTGGACAAAATCGTCTCGTCACTCCAACACGCCCACGTTCTGGGTCGACAGCCTGCCCCGTGCCGCACGGCCGATGAACCGTTGCTCCCGTCGGTGGAAACTTCCGGCGTCAGCGGCATTCTCCCGCCCGAATTCAGCCGTACCGCCGTGGAACACTATTGCGCCCGCGAATGGGCCGTGCATCTCGACGATGTGATGGTTCGCCGGACGAGCTGGCAACGGTATTTTCCGGACGCTCGCGAACGCGCCGGATGCGTCGCCGATTGGATGGGCGAACTGCTCGGTTGGTCCGAAGCGACCCGCGCGGCGGAAATCGAGCGTTACCTCGCAATGATCGATGGTTCGCCCGCCCGCAGTTCCGCCACTGCGGTCACCAGCGCGTCTTGAACTTCAATCCACGCAACCCATGTCCAACCATTATTCAGACGAGCAACTGCGGCTGGCGGCACGCCTGTATTATCTGGACGGCCTCGGCCAGACCGAGGTCGCGCGGTTCGTCAAGGTGTCGCAGGCCAAAATCTCGCGTTTGCTGGCGCTGGCCCGCGAGCGCGGCATCGTTCGCATCTCCGTCGCCGAATACGAGCCGCGCCACGAATCGCTCGAACAACGCATCCGCCGCGAATTTGGCCTGCGCTCCGTCGCCGTCATCAAGACCGTCGAAGGCGCGACCGTGGAGGATGCGCGCCGCACCGTCGGCCATTTTGGCGCGCCGTTTGTTGCGTCGCTCATTCAGCCGGAAAGCGTGGTGGCGATCGCCGGCGGGCGCACGATGCGCGAACTGGTACAGTTGCTGCCCGAGGACAAGAAGCATGGCCTCACCGTCGTGCAGGCCATGGGCAGCATCGATTCCACCGTTGGCCCGGTGGATGCCCTCGAACTCGGGCGCGCGATGGCCCGCCGCTGGGGCGGCGCTTTCTACACGCTGAACACGCCCGCGTTCCTGCCGGACCGCAAGACTCGCGACGCCTTTCTCGGGCTCGAACAAATCCGCTCTGTCTGGCAGCGCCTGGGCCGTGTGAACGTGGCGCTGGTGGGCATCGGCACGCTCGAGAATTCCGTCTTCGTCGAGCGCGGCGTCTTGAGCGCCGACGATCTGAGCAAGCTCAAGCAGCGTGGCGCCGTCGGCGAGGTGTGCGGGCGTTTCTATGACTCGGAAGGACGCGAATGCGAATCGCCCTGGCGGGATCGCGTTATGAGCATCGCCCTTGAACAACTTCGCGCTGTGCCCCAGGTCGCCGGCATCATTGCGGGCACTGACCGTTCCACAGCTATCGCCGCCGCCATTCGCGGTGGATTGTTGAACTCGCTGGTCATCGACGAAGCTGGCGCCGCCGCCCTCCTTGCTGAGGGTGTTCCCCCCGCACGTGTCGCCAAAGCGAAAGGCAAAACAAAATGAAAATCCTCCTCCTCTTCCTCGCCACCACCACGCTCGCCCATTCCCAGCCGCTCAAAAGCCCGTGGAACGTCCGCGACCACATTGCGCTCACCAATTTCGTCATCCAAAGCCATCGCGGCGCGGGTGAACTCGCGGAGGAAAACACCATCGAAGCCTTCGAACTCGGCTGGAAACTCGGCACCTATCCCGAAGCCGATATTCGCATGACGAAGGACGGCGTCATCGTCGCCTTTCACGACAATGACTTTTCGCGCGTGGTCAAAGGCGTCGGCCCCGAACTGGCGAAGAAGGGCGTCGCCGATGTGACCTTCGAGGAACTGAGCAAGCTGGATGTTGGCGCGTGGAAGGGCGACCAGTTCAAAGGCCGCCGCGTTTCGCGCATGAGCGAAGTCTTCGCGCGCATGAAGGGACGGCCTGAGCGCCATCTCTATCTCGACATCAAGAATGTCGATCTCAAGAAACTGGCCGGCGAGGTCAAGGCCGCCGGCGTTGAGCGCCAGGTCGTGCTGGCTTCGCCCAAGCACGAGATCATCCGCGAATGGAAATCGCTCGTGCCGCAATCGGACACGCTGCTGTGGATGGGCGGCACCGAGGCCGCCAAGCGCAAGGCGCTCGACACATTGCGCAAGACAAACTTCGACGGCATCACGCAGCTTCAAGCACACGTGCGTTTTCCCGGCGATGCGAAGGATGTGCAACCCGGCGAATCCTTCTCGCCCTCGCGCGCGTTTCTCATCGATTTGAGCCAGGAACTGGCCGCGCGCGGCATTCTCTTCCAGACCCTGCCCTATGGCGCGACCAACTCCGCGACCTACTGGCAACTGCTGGACCTCGGCCTCGCCTCGTTCGCCACCGACCATCCGCAGGTGACCTTGCAGGCGGTGCGCGATTACTACGCCCAACCGCGCGGGCGCAAATAACTTTTTCATGGCCCACACCACCCAGCCTCTGTCGCTCGCGGACGCCCTGCGCGCCGCGCGCGAAACGCGCTCCCTTGAAATCGGCGCCGGCGTCCTCGCACAAACCCCGCGCCTCTTCCGCGAGCAGTTCGGCGACCAAATCGCCGTCATCGTTGCGGACCCCAACACCCTCGCCGCCGCCGGGCAGGCCGTGCTCGAATCGTTCCGCGCCGCGCGCGAGCCGATGCTCGATCCGTTCATTTTTCGCGCGCCCGATTTGTATGCGGAGCATCGCTTCGTCGAAGAACTCGAAGCGGCCTTCCGCCAGCATCGCGCCATCCCGGTCGCCGTCGGTTCGGGAACCATCAACGATTTGACCAAACTCGCCGCGCATCGCACCGACCGTCCATACCTCTGCGTGGCCACGGCGGCGTCAATGGACGGCTACACCGCGTTCGGCGCGTCCATCACGCATGAAGGTTCCAAGCAAACCTTTAATTGTCCCGCGCCCACGGCGGTGTTGGCGGACTTGAATGTCATCAGCGCCGCGCCCGCTGAGATGAACGCGTGGGGTTACGCCGATCTGCTGGCGAAGGTCACCGCCGGCGCGGACTGGATGCTCGCCGATGCGCTCGGCGCCGAGCCGATTGAGCCGCTGGCGTGGAACATTGTGCAAGGCCGTTTGCGCGAGGCGGTCGCTGACCCGGCGGGTGTTCGCGCGCGTCAACCGGAGGCCATCGGACGGTTGATCGAGGGCCTGATGCTCGGTGGCTTTGCGATGCAATCCGCCAAGTCCAGCCGCCCCGCCTCCGGCGCGGAGCATCAGTTCAGCCATCTGTGGGACATGCAGCATCATACGCATCACGGGCATGCGCCGTCGCATGGCTTGAAGGTTGGCATCGGCACGCTGGCGGTCACCGCGCTCTACGAATCGCTGCTCGCCCGGCCATTGGAACACCTGGACGTCGAATCCTGCCGTGCCGCGTGGCCGGACGAAGCCGCGTGGGTCCGCCGCGCGCGCAAACAGTTCGGCGAAGGCGAACTGGGCGCCGTGGCAGCGCGCGAAATTGCCGCCAAACACAGCGATGCGAACCAACTGCGCGCGCAATTGCAACGCCTCCGGGAAGTCTGGCCCGACCTGCGCAAGCAGCTTCGCCAGCAGCTCATTCCGCTCACCACGCTGCGATCCATGCTTTCGGCGGCGGGCGCGGCCACCGAACCGGAGCAGATTGGCATTTCGCGCGCGCGTTTGCGTGACAGCTTCTGGCTGGCGTTCTTCATCCGCCGCCGTTTCACCGTGCTCGACCTGGCGGTGCGCGCCGGTCTGCTCGACGATTGTCTGGAAGAAATCTTCGGCCCGAATGGCGCGTGGCCGGTTGAACCGCAACCCAAACCCTCCACCCTCGCGAGGCACTAATGGATCAATCCGTCGTCACCCCCAGCGCACCGGCCCGCCGCTCGGCGTTCCTGCAATTCTTCGCGCCCGCCCCGGCCATTCCCGTCACCCTCACCGATCCCGCGGCCATTGATGAATCATTCCGCAAGTGGCGGTGGCGTGTGCTGGTGACCACGATGATCGGTTACGCGCTGTTTTATTTCGTCCGCAAAAACCTCAGCGTTGCCATGCCGATGATGAGCAAGGACCTCGGCATCACCAAGACCGACCTTGGTTTGTTTTTGACGCTGCACGGCCTGCTCTACGGCGTCGCACGCTTTGCCAACGGCTTCCTGGCCGACCGCTCGAACGCGCGCACCTTCATGGTTGTCGGGCTCACTGCCTCGGCGTTGATGAACATTTTCTTCGGCCTCAGCTCCGCGGTCATGACGCTGGGCATTGTCTGGATGATCAACGGCTGGGTGCAAGGCATGGGTTTTCCGCCCATCTCGCGCCTGATGACGCATTGGTTCCCGCCCAAGGAACTGGCGACCAAGCAATCCATCTGGAACACCTCGCACTCCATCGGCGCGGGCCTCGTCGTCGTGCTGTGCGGCTACCTCGTCGCCCCGCGCGGCGAAGCCATTCCAGCCAACTGGCGGCTGTGCTTTTTCGTGCCGGCCGCGCTCGCGTTGATGGGCGCCGTCTTCCTCTGGCGCAATCTGCCCGACACCCCGCCGTCCGTCGGCCTGCCCGAGGTCAAGGGTACGGAACACACCTCCACGCATGCGGAAGACCGCGCGGGCTTCAACGCGTTCCTCATGGAAAATGTCTTTCGCAACAAATACATCTGGCTTCTGGCCTTCGCGAATTTCTTTGTCTATGTCGTGCGCTACGCCGTGCTCGATTGGGGTCCTACGCTGTTGAGTGAGGCCAAGGGTGTCAAACTCGTCCATGCGACGTGGATGGTCACCGCCTTCGAAGTCTCCGGGATTGTCGGCATGTTGATTGCCGGCTGGCTGACCGACCGCGTATTTGGCGGACGCGGCGCGCGCGCGTGCCTCGTGTACATGGCACTGGCCGGAATTTCCGTGTTCATCTTTTGGAAGTTGCCCGCGCACGAAAAGACGCTCAGCACCATCGTGCTTTGTTCGGCGGGTTTTTTCATTTACGGCCCGCAGGCACTCGTCGGCATCACCGTCGCCAACCTTGCCACCAAACGCGCTGCCGCCACCGCCGCCGGGTTCACCGGCATCTTCGGCTACGCCAGTACCGTCCTGTCCGGCTGGGGCCTCGGGAAGCTCGTACAGACCCACGGCTGGGACGACGGTTTCATGGCGTTGGTCGGCATGAGCGTCATCGGCACCCTCCTCTTTGCGGCCGCGTGGAAAGCCAAAGCCCACGGCTACGCCGTTACCGCGCACGGATCGGGCGTTGAAGGGTTGAAAAGTTAAAGCGTTAAAGCGTGGGGCCGTGTCGGACAACGCGAACGGACGATTGTTATGCGTTTGATATGCGTGCTTTGTCGCGCTTGATGTTTCCCTGAAGTTTGGGTTTTGGAGTTTATCCCATGTTCTTTTGCACTTTGCTTCTTTGACCCCGGAGTTTATTACCTCCTCCATGATCGACCTCCGCAGCGACACCATCACCAAACCCACCTCCGCCATGCGCGAAGTCATGGCCCGCGCCGAAGTGGGCGACGACGTCTTTGGTGACGATCCCACCGTGATCCAGCTCGAAGGCCGCACCGCGGAAATCCTGGGCAAGGAAGCCGCTGTCTTTGTTCCCTCCGGCACGATGGCCAATCAAATTGCCATCCGCACCCACACCGAACCCGGCGACGAAGTGTTGTTAGACGGCAATTCGCACATTTATTTTTACGAAGGCGGCGCGTTGTGCGCGTTGTCTGGGACGATTCCCCGCTGCCTGGCGGGCGAGCGCGGCATCTTTACCGGCGCGGATGTCGCGGCGGCGTTGCGCCCGCGCGATGTGCATTTTGCGCCGACGCGCCTGGTGTGCATCGAGAACACCCACAACCGCGGCGGCGGCAGCGTGTGGCGCATCGAACACGTCGCCGACATCGCCGGTGTCGCGCGCGCCAACGGCCTCAAAATGCACCTCGACGGCGCGCGCCTGTGGAATGCGACCGTCGCCACCGGCGTGTCCGAAAGCGATTACGCCGCGCACTTCGATTCCGTGAGCGTGTGTTTTTCCAAGGGCCTCGGCGCGCCCGTTGGTTCCGCGCTGGCGGGCACCAAGGAATTCATCGCGCGCGCCCGGCGTTTTCGCAAACAATTCGGCGGCGGCATGCGTCAGGCCGGCATCATTGCCGCCGGCGCATTGTACGCGCTGGAACATCACCGCGCGCGCCTGGCCGAAGACCACGAGAACGCCCGGTGCCTGGCCGCCGGCCTGGCGCGCCTGCCGGGCGTCGAGTTGAACACCGACGAAGTGGAAACCAACATCGTCCGCCTGCGCGTCCCCGGCCAGTCCGCACCGGACGTCTGCAAACGCCTCCACGCCGCCGGCGTCTGGATGCTCCCCACCGGCCCCGACATCGTCCGCGCCGTCACCAACCTGATGGTATCGCGCGCCGACATCGACCGCGCCCTCACCATCGCGCGAACGGTGTTCGCGGCGCACTGAGGAGTGCGCCCGTCCTCGGGCGCAGCAACATCGCATGCCCACCGCGCCAATAACCTGGACCGACGTAAACCCGCGCGAAGCGTCTTGGAGTGCGCCAGTCCTCTGGCGCTTTGTTGCGCCTGGCGAACTCCCAACGCGCGTTTCCCTCAGTCGCATCGCGCGTGTTTCCCCCGAATCTTGTAGCAGCCGACGTGAGGAGGCTCATTCTCATTCCGCCTTTCGAATTTCTCCCTTCAGATTTTGTTTTGGACTTCGTCATTCGAGTTTCACGCATGCGCCTCTTCGACGCCCATAACCACCTTCAGGAAGAACGCCTGCGCCCCCACGCCGCCGACATCATCGCCGCGCTCGAACGCGAAGGCGTGGTGCGCGTCGTCGTGGACGGCTCCTGCGAAGAAGACTGGCCCGACGTGTTCGCGCTCGCGCAACAATTCCCGCAAGTCATTCCCTCCTTCGGCTATCACCCCTGGTATGTCCGCGAACGCACACCGAAGTGGCGCGAGGCGATGCTTGGTTACCTGGACAAAGGCCCGGCGGCCATTGGCGAAATCGGTTTGGACCGCTGGATTGAAGGCTACGATTCACCGGCGCAGGAAGAAGTGTTCCTGTGGCAATTGCGCCTCGCCGCCGAACGCAACCTGCCCGTCAGCATCCATTGCCTGAAAGCCTGGGGACGCCTGCACGACATCCTGCGCGCCGAACCGCGGCCGGAGTGTGGCTTTCTGCTTCATTCGTACGGCGGGCCGCAGGAAATGATTGAGCCGCTGGCGAAGCTCGGCGCCTACTTTTCCATCTCCGGCTACTTCGCGCACGAACGCAAGGCCCGCCAGCGCGAGACCTTCCGCCACGTGCCGGCGGAGCGGTTGCTCATCGAAACGGATGCGCCGGACATGCCGTTGCCGCCGGAGCGCGTGGCGTATCATGTCGAGGGCGAGGAAAAGGCGAATCACCCGGCGAATCTCGCCGCCGTCTATCGCTTCGTCGCCGAACTGCGCGGCGAACCCCTTGAAGCCCTCGCCCCACGCACCGAACAAAACTTCCGCCGCCTGTTTGGCGGTGTGGCGCGGTTGGACCCGTAACCCTGGCGTGCAAAAACTGCAAACTCTGCAAACTCTGCAAATTAACGATCGACCCAAAAACTGCCGATTCCGCCCGCTTCTGCCCGATAACGGCTTGTGCCCCGCTATTCCCCCTCGCCCGCGACCTTCCGGACCGCCACTGCGGCCGCTGCAAAGCCAAAGGCGCCGGTGACAAAACTGGCTGCGCCGTAGCCACTTTCGCAATTCATCCGCAAGCTGTTACCTTCCTCGTTGCGGGCGCAAACGGCGCCGTCGCTTTTGGGATAAACTGGCGGTTCCGGCGAATAGACGCAGTCCACGCCAAAACTCTTTTTGGGGTCGCGCGGGAAACCGTGTTCATCGCGC
>JBFMBT010000095.1:0-20931 GCA_040754875.1 Verrucomicrobiota bacterium
TGGTCATGTAGGTCACGATCAAGCCGACCGCCCCGAGAACGATCAGAATCTCCGCCACGCCTGGCAATGCTATCCCAAACATACGCATTCCTTTCTTGCCCACAGAATCCAGCGGCAACGAAGGGCGTGCTTCTCTTTATTTGACGGAATTTACCCCGATTTTGCCCGCGAAGCGAGCCCCCGAACCTCGCCTTTATTGGCCATTGGCTATTTGGCACTGGCCATTGATTTATCGACTATCACCCTCGCACACCCGCGACCATTCCCTCCTGGGAGGGGTCAGGGGTGGGTTTCCCCGGCATACCCAACGCGTGACTTCGCCCAAACGCGGCAACCACACCTCCCTCTCCCTTGGGGAGAGGGCCGGGGTGAGGGGGAAGGGCGCGTCATAAAATCGACGACCCCAAAATAGATTCTTGGGCGCAACGAAGCCCTCGCCTTCAATGCCTCATCGCGCGCTGGGCCAGCACCACGCCATCGGGCCACGGCGCGCCGGCGTTGATCCACGTTTCGAGGGCGCCGATTTCCACCGACGTCATCGGCAGTTTCTTGTGCTCGGGTGGCATGGCTTCATCGGCGATGTCGAGCTCGGGCGGCAGCGTGGCGCGGATGTACATGGGGCTTTCAGCGGCGTGGCCGGGGATGATGGCCTTGCCGTTGCGGCCGCCCTTGAAGGCGAATTCCTTCGTGTCCAACCGGAAGTGGCTCTTCTGTTTTTCCGGGCCGTGGCAGACCACGCAATGCTCCTCGAGAATGGGTTTGATGTGCTTGATGAAATCGACCTTGGGCTTGCTCGCGGCGGTGACGGGCGGCGGCGCAGCGGCGGCCGAGGGTTGCGCAACGGCGGCGCGCGCCGGTTCGGGGACGGCCACGGCATTGGTTTCCGCCGCAGGTTCGGTCGGCGTCGTCGCGGCCAATTGCGCCTTGTCCGGCGGCGCGGGGAAGCGCGCGCCGTTTTGCACCCAGCGGATGAGCGTCATGATTTCGTCGGACGAGAGAGTGCCCTTGCCGGAAGGCGGCATGATTTCGTCGTGATCGGCGGGAAGCAGGATGAGTTTCACCAAGTGGCTGTTGAGCGGGTCGCCGGGCTTGATGGCGACCTCGCCGCTGTCGCCGCCTTTGAGCGCGGATTCCTGCTGATCGAGCCGGTAACCGCCCTTTTGCTTTTCCGCGCCGTGGCATTTGAGGCATTTGGCTTCAAGGATGGGCAGAACCTTCTCCACGTATTCGCGGTCCTGTTCATTGGCGACGGTGAGCGTGATTTCTTCTTCGATCGGCACATCGTCAAATTGCTCGATGATGCTCTTCACAAAATACGGCGCGTTCTTGACGAGATACTGTGAGCCGTGCGTGAGATTGCCGCCCTGATGGCCGGCGATGACCAGCACCACCAGGTTGGCCATGGTGGTGAGGCGGTAAGTGGCGGCCAGCGGCTTGATTTCGCCTTTCCGATACGCCAGCCAATGAAACAGCAGCGCCAGCACCGTCAGAATGCCGACGGCGAATCCATACGCCTTGTGCCGGTTCAACATGCGCGCGTCGTATTCACCGGCGCTGCCGCGGAGCACCCCCAGCGCGATGGCCACCGCCGCGCTGGCCACGCACAAGACGAGCACCAGGCCGATGGCGCGGCGCAATTCCGCGCTGGGCCGGCGAAACGAATACATTTCCAGCACAAACGCAATCGTGACGAAGCCGATGGGAAAATGCAGCACGACCGAATGAAACGGCGCCAGGAAGGGACGCCAGCGGAACAGCCCCGTGCCGTCGGCGGAGGCCACCACGCCCGGCGGCGTCGCGCCCAGGCCGGCGGAAATTCCCGCCAACAGGAACAGGAGCAACAAGAGACAAACAATCAACCTGGTCAAAACGCTACTCATACGGGAGCCAATCAATCAGACGATATGAGAGTCCGGATATTTACAGAAAATACGCTTTTGACGGGATTATTGCTTGTCCGGAATTGGCCAACCCGTTGCAAAATTTGGCGTGCGCGCGATACGGAGTGCAGAAGAAAGATGCGAACTAAAAAATCCGACCATGCCTGAGGTAGCCGGTGAATCGCCCCAATTGCGCCCAACTACCATCGCGCGGGCTCGTGACCAGTATGCATCCTGCAGTTGTCACAGGAAATTCGGAAATTCGCAGGGAGTGATGATTCCGGCCCGGCGCCAGTGCCGGTGAAGTTACTTCGACGTCTGCACGAATTCGCCGGCCCAGCCTTCGGGCGGTGGCGTGTGGAGATGTTGTTCGGCGAGGTCCTTGTAAGTCAGGGATGGGCCGTCCTCGGGGGCCAGCTTCAACGCCGCGTCAAACTCGGCAATCGCCTCGGCAAACTGGCGCGCGCCATACAGGCGCCAGCCATTTTCAAAATGTCGGACGACCGCGCGCCGGGTGTCCGGCAGTTCGCCCTTCTTCGCCAGCAATTCATAGATCTTCACCGGTTGGGTCTTGCCTTTGACCACGAGCGCCGCGACGAGGCGCGCTTCAATGCGTTCTTCGGCCAGTTTGAATGTCTCCTCGCCAATCAGGATGCGGGTCCCAAACAGTTTGTTGGCCGGTTCGAACCGCGCCGCCTGGTTCACGGCGTCGCCCATCACGGTGTATTGAAATTTCTTTTCGCTGCCCATGTTGCCGGCCGCCACCCAGCCGGTGTTGATGCCGATGCGCATGTCGATGTCGCACCCGTATTCCGCCTTCAATTGCGGGCGCAATTTCTCCAGCTCCTCCAATTGCTCCAGCGCCGCCCAGCACGCCTTCCACGCATGCGAACCGGCGTCCGCGTCCGTCCACACCGGCACGCCAAAATCGGCCATGATGGCGTCGCCCTCGTATTTGTCGATGTAACCGCCGTAACGCAGAATGATGTCGCTCATCGGCGAGAGGTAACGGTTCAGGACCTTCGCGAGATTGTCGGGTGTAAGCGATTCGGAGATGGTGGTGAACCCCGCCAGATCGGAGAAAAACATCGTGGCCTGCCGGCGTTCGCCGGTCAGGCGGAAGCGATCCGGATCGGCCATCATGTATTGCAACACCTCGTCGCTGACCATCGTGGCAAACATCCGTTTGATGAGCAGCTTCTGGCGCAGCTCCACCAGAAACGCGTAGCTTTGGCTGAATATGCCGCACGCGACGAGATTCAACACGGGAGCAACTGCGGGCAGGATGTAACCTGCCCGGTCCTGAATCACGAATACTGTCCCGCCATAAGCGGCGGCCACCGCCACAAGAAACAGAAGCACGCCGATGGGGTTGCGCCGTTTGCGCGTCACGGCGATGACCACCAGCCCGGCCCCCAAAATGCACAGGAAATCGATCACCTGCCCGCTCTCGCGGAAGAAGGCCCCGTGCCGCGCCGCACCGACCGCGGCCAGGTGCATCTCGGGCCCGGGCATCGGGTTCAGGTAGATCGTGGGCAACACATCCTTCGCCCATTCGCCCAGCGGGCCGATGATTACAATTTTGTCCCGGAAAAACGCGCCGCTCTGGAAGCGGTTTGTCCACGGCCTGGGCAGGAACAATTCATTGATGGGTATCGTTTGGTAATTGCGATAAGGCGGTCCCGCGAAGCGAAGGCGGCGCGGTTCGGCGGGGATTTTGTCCGCCTGCCCGGCCTTCTCCAGAATCCGCGCGGCGAAGGAGACGCCGGTTTGTCCGGCAATCGTTCGTGAAAACTCGGCCCGCCGGACAGTGCCATCCTCATCCGCCCAAAAATTGATGAAACCAAGGCGTCCCTCTTTGCGGCTGGCCAGAATTTCACCTTCGGCTCCTTCACCCAGAATCGGCGCGGGCACGAACAACTGTTCCGTTTCGGTTCCCACCGGTTTGGAAACCAAGGCGCCCAACACAAGTTTGTCCTTGTGCCGTTCGGCGCTTCGCGCCAGGGCGTCGTCGCCATTTCCGGGGGACAGGAACAGCATGTCGTAGGCGATGACCCTGGCGCCGGATGCGGCGAGCCGTTCGATGATTTGCGCGTGCACCTCGCGGCTCCACGGCCAACCGCTCATGCCGGCCAGGACCGGTGACGCCGCAATATCTTCGGGGAACAGTTCTTCGCTGTAGTCCGGCTTGTTGATGGCGAGGAAGACCAATTGCGGATCCAGCGGCGCGGGGCGTGACAGCCGTTGGCGCAAATCTTGGGTCTGAATTTCTGTCTTCCAAAGCGGACTGAATCCCGTGAAGTCGAGGACTCCCACCAACACCGTGATGCCCAGACAAATGGCCGCCGAAACCAGCCCTTCCCTGGCGCGTGTCGCGGCGGCGCTCGGCTGGTGCTTGCCCTCCATCGTCATTCCACCACGTCAAAATGCGAACCGCACGCCGCCATAGAAGCTGCGGCCGGGCGCGATGATCTGGTTGGCTGCCGCCACTCCACCTTGAATGCCGGAGAAGTAACGTTCGTTCAGCAGATTGTTCGCGTTGAAGAAGAGTGTGGCCCGGTCTTTCCACACGGCGCATTCGAGCGTCAGGTCCACCACGGAATGGCCCGGCACCAGCGCCGCGCTGTTGTTGCCGAACAGCCGGTCATCATTCGCCGCGTTGCCCAGATAATCGGAAACACTTCGAACAAACAGCGCCGCCTTGATGCGCTCGAAATAATTATACGAAACGCCGGCCTTCACCGTCCATTCCGGCGCGTAGGGCACGTCCAGATTCACCGCGCCGGCAAACGAGCTCTCTTTGATTCTCGTGTCCAGCCACGAGATCGACGTGAACAAATTCAATCTCCCATGCCGCGCCAGCCCGCTCTCCGTTTCCTTCGAGCGCGGGCCCAGCCGCACGCGGTCGGTCGGCGCCGTTCCCTGCCACGCATCAATCAAACCGAACACATTCACCTCCTGAAACCACTCCGCGCCCTGATGCAACGTGCGGCCCACATTGCGGACCACGCCGCCCACCGCGGCGTACTGATTGTCGTAATCCATCCAAAAGCCCGAAAGGTCGTAGGTGTACCAGGCGACCGGTGTGCCCCGCAGGCCGAACGTCACTTCGTACGTCGTGGCATTCTCCAGATTCGGATCCAGCGACGTGCCGAAGCCTTGATTGATGGTTTCATTGTAAGTGGGCGGGCGATATCCTTTGGCAAAGTTCGCGTAAACCACCAGCGGCCGCTCCTGCAAACCGCGCGGCGCGAGCGCATCCACTTCCGTGCCCAGCGAATACAGCAACACGCCTTCGCCAAAGCGGCGGTTGATGTCGCCCGTCGCGCGAAAGCCGTTCCCGGCAATCTCGGCGTATTCGTAGCGAATGCCCGGGGTCACGCTCCAACGTTCCGTGATCTGGAATTTGTTTTCGGCGAACAACGCCCAGTTGAAGTCGTGCCGGTTCAACACCAGCCGCGCCTCGCCCGCGCGCGTCGGGTCGCTTTGCAGCGGGCTTTTCGCATATTGCACGGTGAATCCCGCCGTCAGAGCGTTGTCGGACAACGGGCCGAGGTCATATTCCTGAATGAACCGGTTGTCCATGCCCAGGTAATGAAATCGTTCCGTCGTCAATCCCAGCAACGGCGCGGCCGTGCGTGAGAAGTCGCGAAACCCATCCGTGTAATGATACCACCAGCGCGATTCAATCCGGCCCCCGATGCTCAAATCATTTTCATACGACATCTGCACCATGTGCCGGACCACGTCCTGATAATAATAGTTCAACAGGTTGTTGACGCCGCCCGTGCTTAGCGCCACGCCGCTCAACTGGTCGGACGTGAAGTCGTAATATTGATAGCCCAAGGAAACGGAGGCCGAGTCCCCGAAGCGCCGTTCCAGGCGCATGCCCGCGTTGAAGTTGTCGAAGCCGGGCTGCACGCGGAATCCGTCGCCGCGCGCATAGCGGCCAAACGCCGCGTAGCTGTAATCACCGCACGTGCCGGAAATCTCGAACAGCTCCGCGCCGTAGCCATACGCCCCGGCGGTCGTCGTGCTCCTGACGCGATAATTCTGGTCGCCCGCCGCCGGATACGCGATGAGGTTGACCGCGCCACCCGGTTGCGAGCCGTAGAGCACGCTCGACCCGCTGTAGGCCAGTTGCACCTGCGTGATTTGATTCACGTCCGGCGCCGACGCCACCAGCCGCGTGCCAAAGGAATCGACGTTCAACGGAAACCCGTCCTGAAACACCTTGGTGAACGTGCCGTTGTTGGGCGCGCCGCCGCGAAAACCCACGTTGAAATGCACTCCTTGAATTTCTTCTTCCAGAAGAAACACTCCCGGCGCCCGCGCCAGCAGATGCCGGAAGTTGTTGTTGCCGATGATCGCGTCCGCCGCCGGATCCAGCGCCAGCGTCTTGCGGCCCGCGTACAAACGTCCGCCGTCCAGTTCCGGCAGGAAAATGGCGGGCTTGAGCTCCAACAGATTCCGCAGGTCCACATCGGACAGCCGCGGATTCTCGTCCAGATTAAGTTCCTGCGCACACAACGGCTGGTGCGCACCGACCAATAACAGGGAGATGAGAAGGAAAACACACCTCTCTGCGCCGAGGGTATTCATGCTGCCCGTTATAGCAAAGCGTCCCGTCCGTTGTCGAACCTTGCTTTCGGCGGTGATTCGGATTCTAATGGGAGCATGATCACACCCCGGGCGTTGCTCATCGGAATCGCCGCCACCTTGCTGACCCAATCCGCCTTCGCGCAGACGGAGAAATCCGCGGTCGTCAGCAACAAGAAGGGAACCGTCGCCGTTGGCCTGGGCAAACCGCCCGCGCCCGAGCGCGAAGCCGCCCTCAAGGAGCGCGTGACACAAAAGGATTATCTGCGCACCGGCGCCGCCTCGCTGGCGGAACTGGAATTCACCGATGCCTCATTGACCCGGGTCGGCCCGCTCAGCGTGTTTCGCTTTGCGCCCGAGTCTTCCAATTTCATTCTCGAAAAAGGCGAGGGCCTGTTTGTCTTCCCGAAAGGGAAGGGCGGTTCCGCGGTTTCCACGCCGTCGTTCGCCGCCGGCATTCTCGGCACGACTGTTTATGTGAAGGCCACGCGCAGCTCCCTCGAATACTCCTGCCTCGAAGGCCGCTGCCGCATCGGGCCGCATATCTTGACGCCGGGCGAAAAGCTCGTCATTCGCGGCAGCCGCCAGGCCTACACCGCGCCCAAGCAGCACTTCGACATCGCCCGCTTCCTGCAGGACAACCCGCTCATTGCTGGCTTTGAAAACAAGCTCCCCAGCCTCCCCCTCATCGAGGCAGAGGCCAGCCGCCAGCAATAACGGCCAAGGGGTCAGCGCTGCCGCCCGTACCACCGTCCACGCTCCAACGTCTCAACGCATCACGATTCAACGATTCAACGTTTTCACGCTTCACCGTCCCCCTTACGTGGGATTACGTGGGACAACCGGCCGGTTCCGCCCGCTTCCGCCCGATACCGGCAGGTTATGGCTGAAGGCGGTGTCGGGCTTGCCCTGCGGCGGGGCGGCAGGCACACTGCGCGCGCATGCGCGAAACGTTCCGGACCTGGGTGGAAGAAGCCGAAACGTTTGTCCTGGAAGTCATTTTCGAGCAACGACGGGGCAAACGGGCCGCGTTGCTCCGGTCGCTGTTGTTCGGCTTGTCCAAGGTCTTCGAGGGCCTCGTCAAATGCCGCAAGTTCCTCTATGACGTGCGCATCTTCCGCGACTACACCCTCGGCATCCAGGTCATCGCTGTGGGCAACCTGACCGTGGGCGGCACGGGCAAGACGCCGGTGGTCGAGAAGTTCGCGCGCGAGTTGCAGGACCAGGGCCGCAAGGTCGCGATTCTTTCGCGCGGCTATCGTTCCAAGCCGCCGCCGTTGCGCAAACGGCTCATCGACAAATTCCTCTTCCGCGAGGACCGCACGCCGCCGCGCATCGTGTCGGATGGCAAATCGCTGTTGCTCGATTCCGAGACGGCGGGTGACGAGCCATACATGCTGGCGTCCAACTTGAAGGACGTGGTGGTGCTGGTGGACAAGGACCGCGTGAAGAGCGGCCGTTACGCGATCGAGAAATACGGTTGCGACACGCTGCTGATGGACGACGGGTTTCAATATTGGAAATTGCGCGGGCGGCGGCGAGACATTGTGCTCATCGATTTCCAGCAGCCGTTCGGCAACGAGTTCATGCTGCCGCGCGGCACGTTGCGCGAGCCGCCGCCGCACCTGGCGCGCGCGAACTGGATTTTCATCACCAAGAGCGACGGCCAGACCGATGAGTTGCGCAAACGCATCGCGCAATACAATCCCTCGGCGGGCATCATCGAATGCGTGCACAGCCCGCTGTATTTCGAGGATGTTTACACCGGCGAACGGCAGGGGCTCGATTTCATCAAAGGCAAGAAGGTGGGGGCGCTCAGCGGCATCGCGCAACCGGAGAGCTTCGACCGCAGCATTGTGCGCCAGGGGGCGGAGCTGGTTTACACGAAACATTTCGCCGACCACCACCGGTTCACGCAGCAGGAGGTGTTGAACTTCATCAACCGCAGCAAGAAACGCCAGGCGGACATTTTGATCACGACACAAAAGGACGCCGTGCGCTTTCCGAAAATCGACCGGCGCGATCTGCCGATGTATTTCATGCGTGTGGAAATCAAAATCCTCCGCGGCGCCGACGGCTTTCAGGATTGCGTGCGGCAAATCTGTTTCCGCTGAGCCATGGAAACCGTGCTCTACGTCCTGGCGCGCGCGGTGATTGCGGTGTTGCAGGCGCTGCCGCTGCGAGTGGTGGCGCGCGTGGGTCGCGCGTTGGGCGCCCTCGCGTATCTGCTGGACGCGCGGCATCGGCGCGTGGCGTTGCGCAACCTGGAACGTTGCTTCGGCAAGGAGAAGTCCGCGGAGGAACTGCACGCGTTGGCGAAAGAGAACTTCCGCCGCATCGGCGAGAACTTTGCGTGTGCTGCCAAGACGGCGTCGATGAGCGCGGCGGAAATTGACGAGGTCCTGGAAATGGCCGGTACGGACGTCTTTCGACGGTATGCGCCGGCCGATGCGGGGCAGAAGGTGACGCTCATCTTTGCCGTGGGCCATTTCGGCAATTTCGAATTGTACGGGCGGGTGAGCGTGCGCGAGCATGGGTTGAAATCCGCGACGACCTATCGCGGCCTGCGCCAGCCGTCATTGAACCGGCTGCTTCAATCGTTGCGCGAGCATTCCGGCTGCCTGTTTTTCGAGCGCCGCACGCAAGGCGCGGAGTTGCGCGCCGCGCTGGCGGAGGGCGGGCTGGCGCTGGGCCTGCTGGCGGATCAACACGCGGGCGACCGCGGCCTGCGCCTGCCGTTCTTCGGCGAAGATTGTTCCACCAGCGCCGCGCCCGCCGTGTTTGCGTTGCGGTATCATGGCCCGCTGCACGTCTCGGTGTGTTACCGCGTGGCGCTGGCGCGCTGGCGCATCGAGTTCACGGATGAAATTCCCACGCACGAAAACGGCAGGCCGCGCTCCGTTGAAGCCATCATGCTCGATGTGAACCGCGCCTTTGAAGCGGCCATCCGGCGCGACCCGGCCAACTGGTTTTGGGTGCATAACCGGTGGAAACCGGGCAAATATCGGGCGCAACCGGAACCAACCGGGCAGACCGCCGAACCGGAACCCATCGAATGAACGCGTCCAATCGCATCCTTGTGCGCGGCGTGAACTGGCTGGGCGACGCCATCATGACGACGCCCGCGTTGCATCGGTTGCGCGAGCGCTTTCCGCAGGCGCACATCACGCTGTTGACGCCGGAAAAGCTGGCGGACCTGTGGCCGGGCCATCCGGCGATCAACCGCGTGCTCACATTCGGCGCGAACGAAAGCGTCTGGCAGATTGCGGGGCGCCTGCGCGCGGAACAATTCGACCTCGCGCTGGCGCTGCCCAACTCGCCGCGCTCGGCGATGGAATTGTGGCTGGCGGGCATTCCCCAACGCGTCGGTTACGGCGACGGCGGACGCCGCTGGCTGTTGACGGATGTGGTGGAACATCGCCCCGGCGTGGCGCGCATGGAGAAGCGCAGCGAAAGCGAAATCAAGCGGCTGATTTCCGGGGCCGCCGCGAAGGCCGCGCCCATTCCGGCTTCGGCGCATCATGTGCATCATTACCTGCATCTGGTGTCATCCCTTGGCGCGGAGGCGCAACCGGTGGCGCCGCATCTGGCAGTGAGCGACGACGAACTGTCGGCCGTGCGCGCGAAATTCAATTTGCCGGCGGACGTGCCGTTGTTTGGCCTGAACGCGGGCGCGGAATACGGTCCCGCCAAGCGCTGGCCGCGCGAGCGCTTCGTGGCGGCGGCCAGCGAGATTTGCCAACGCGCGCCCTGCCGATGGATTGTTCTGGGCGGAAAAGCCGATGTGGAACTGGCCTCGGGCATTGCCACACAGATTCAGTATGCGGTGAAACGCCAGACGGGTGGAGATCCCATCATCAATCTCGCGGGCAAAACCACTTTGCGCGAACTCTGCGCCGTACTGAAGGCGTGCCGCGTGTTGCTGACCAACGACACCGGGCCGATGCATGTGGCCGCCGCCGTGGGCACGCCGGTGGTCGTGCCCTTCGGCAGCACGTCGCCGGAATTGACCGGCCCCGGCTTGCCCGGCGACGCGCGCCATCGCTTCCTCCAATCCGCCGCGCCGTGCGCGCCGTGTTTTCTGCGCGAGTGCCCGATTGATTTCCGGTGCATGAATGGCATCAGCGTGGAGACAGTGGTGGAGGCGGTGGTGGAAGCGGGAGGGTGAAAAGCCTCAAGCCCAAGGGATTTGCGATTTTTGATATCCAAGATTGAAAATCCCATGAATCCATGGGAAGGGATGGGGTGGCCAACGGGATTCGAACCCGCAACATCCAGAATCACAATCTGGGGCTCTACCATTGAGCTATGGCCACCACCCTTGCGCCGAAATTAGTGGCCTCCCCGGGGAGCGTCAAGCCTCCCCTTGCGCAAACGCGCAAACACAAACCTTCCCTCCGGCCCGCCTTTCCGCTATTCTCATGCTGTTCTTCCATGAACACCCTGGGCGCAACCACCAGTGCGGGTGACTGTGGGACGTTTCTCCTCCACGCGACCGCAAACCGCGCCCAGCCACCCAAACGGAGGCCCCCATGCTCTGGAACGAAATCCGCAAGCTGAAATCAAAGAATTGGGAAAGCCGCCGCCAGGCCGCCAAAAACCTCGGCGCTTCCAAGTCTTCCCGCGCCGTGAAGGCCCTCGCCGAGGCCCTCAAGGACCGCAGCGTCCAGGTCCGCGAAACCGCCATCGCATCCCTCGGCAACATTGCCACGCCCGATACCATCGAGCCTCTCGCCGCCATGCTCGTGGACGAGAAACTCTGGGTTCGCGAAGAGGCCGCCCAGGCCCTCGAACGCGCCCTGCCCAACTGGCCCAAATCTCCCGCCGCCAAGCGCATGCTGCCCCGCTTGATCGAGGCCTTGAAATCCGCCGACGCCGACATTTCCGCCGCCGCCCAGTCCACCCTCGGCGAAATCGGCGACGCCTCGGCCGTTGAACCCTTGCTCCTCTCCTTGAAACGCAAGGGCGATGCCGTCGTCATTGAAGCACTCGGCAAAATTGCCGATCACCGTGCCGTCCCGCCGCTGGTCGCCCTGCTCAAGGACCCGCGCCCCTGGATCCAGCAGGCTGTCATGACCGCCCTGGACCGCATTGATATCCTCTGGCCTCTGGGGCCCGCCGCCGGCCGCGCCGCGCCGGACTTGATCGCCGCGTTGCGCGACAACAACATTCTCGTGCGCGTGTCCGCCGCCCGCGCGCTCGCGCGCCTCAACGATCCCGCCGCCTTGGAGCCGCTCATCGCCGCCCTGGCTGACGGTGGTTACATCGCCCAGGCCGCCGAGAATGCCCTCTCCCGGATCAATCCCGACTGGCGCCGCACCGAGGCGGCCCGCCGCGCCGCCGCGTCCTTCGCCAAGGGCCTGAAAAGCCCCGAAGGCGATGTTCGTTTTACCGCCGCACGCGAGTTGGGTCGCTTGGGCGGCGGCGCCTACACCCGCCCGCTGGTCGAGGCATTGGTGGATGAACAAGCCCGCGTGCGCACCGCGGCCCTTCAGGCGCTTGAAGCGTTGGACCCCACCTGGCCCACCACCAAACCCGCCAAGGATGCCGTCGCCTGTCTGATCCAGGCCTTGAAGCATCCCTCCACCGAGGTGCAGCGCGCCGCCGCCGAAACCCTCGCCCGCATCTGCGACCCTGCGGCGCTGGATGCCTTGCTCGAATCGCTTCAGCGCAGCAATCTGGCCGCCGCCGCCCAGGCCCTCGGCAACCTGCGCGACCCGCGCGCCCTCGAACCGCTCGTTCACTCGCTCTTGAACAAAAGTCTCTTCGTGCGCCTCAGCATCGAACGCGCCCTCTGCAACATTGACCTCGACTGGTTCAATTCCAAACCCGCCCGCTCCGCCGTCCCCATGTTCCTGAAAGCCTTCCGGGAAAACGCCGACCGCGAACTCCGCCGCGCCGCCGCCGAGGCGCTCGGCAAAATCGGCGACGCCCGCGCGATTCCCATCCTCACCCAGGGGCACCGCGACGAAGATGCGGAGGTCGCCCAGGCCGCCGATGAAGCCCTCAAACGGATCCGTTCATTCGGCGCTTCCGGCCGCCGTCCCGCCTGACGCTCCCATTCCGCAATCAGAGTCAATGTGGGGCTGGTTTTGCGGTGGGAATGGGATATGGTGGACGGACGAAACCGGCTGGGGTTTTCACCGGCCGGATGCATGGCTCAAAGACACTATGAACAAGATCATTGGAATCGCATTGGTGGCGGGCGGCGTGGTGATGCTGATTTACGGCTTCAAAGCAAAGGACTCGCTGGAATCGAAGGCAAATGAACTGCTGCGCGGCTCGCCCAGCAAGAACGCCGTGTGGCTCCTCGGCGGCGGCGCCGCCTGCTCGCTCGCCGGCGTGGCGATGATCATGATGAAAAAATGAACACACCTTTTACCGGCGGTTGCGTTTGCGGAGCGGTTCGCTACGAATGTTCCGCCAAGCCCATTCTGATGTTCAAATGCCACTGCCGTGATTGCCAGCGGGTGACGGGCGGCGGATTCGTCGCGGGTTTGCTCGTGCCGGCCTCGGCGTTTCGGCTGACGAAAGGTCAACTGCGCTACCATTTCACCCCGAGCCTGGCCGGCGGCAAACACAAACGCGGCTTCTGTCCCGAATGCGGCTCGCGGCTTACGGGCGGAGAATCCGATGAACGGCCGGCGGGCTTCGTTGGGATTACGGCGGGCAGCTTGGATGACCCGGCCTGGTTTCGGCCCACGATGGATATTTTCACTTGCGACGCGCAGCCGTGGGATCAAATGGACGCGAATTTGCTGAAGTATGAGCAGTATCCGCCAATGTAGTTATCACGCGTGGTTTGGAAGGCAAATCGACCGCAGCTATTCCCGGCAGAGGCTGCCACCAACCGGTCGAGGCTCTATAAATACGCCAGCGAACAGAGCGACAAGATCGAGAGCCAGTTGGTTCCGTTGAGTTCGATTACCAATGCGTTCCCGGGCGTCAAGTCACCATTGGGACTCGCAAGGATAAAGAGTGAGGAGCGGCGCTGCGCGGAGCCGGGACGGCCACGCCCGCAGGCGGGACACAGCAGGGACGGCGCGGCCAACGAACGCCCAGGGGCGCTTGTGCGTCAGCGCATTGAGGGTTAGAATGGCGACGCAGATGTGATGAAAGAATTCAAACCCCTCCAACTCCATGGAAACCCCAAGCTGCACACCAAACGTGCCTGGATCTGTATTCGCAAATCATCGCGTGCGCCTGGCATTGGAGATGGGTGCTTGTCGTTTCTCTGAAGTTTGTAGTTTGCGAATTTGAAGTTTATCCCCCTGTGCATCGAGACACTGACAACGCCGCCAGCGACGCCATCGTCATCCACGGGGCGCGCGAGCATAATCTGAAGGACATTTCGCTCGCGGTGCCGCGCGGCCAGTTCGTCGTCGTCACGGGCGTCAGCGGGTCGGGCAAGAGCACGCTGGCGTTCGATTTGATTTTCGCCGAGGGCCAGCGGCGGTTCCTCGACGCCATGAACACCTACGCGCGGCAGTTCGTGGAGCAACTGTCGCGCCCGGACGTGGACCTCATCACCGGCATTCCGCCGACCGTCAGCATCGAGCAGCGCAATTCGCGCGGCGGCGGCAAAAGCACGGTGGCCACGGTCACCGAGATTTTTCATTTCGTGCGCCTGCTGTTCGCGCGGCTGGGCACGCAGTTCTGTCCGGATTGCGGCGTGCCGGTGCAGGCGCAGACGCGCGACCAGCTCGGGCGCAGTTTGCAGGAGGAACTCAAGCGGCGCGGCGATTTGTTGTTGCTCGCGCCAGTGGTGAAAAATCGCAAGGGCTTTCACACGGACGTGGGCGTGTGGGCGGCGCAGCACGGTTACGCCGAGGTGCGCGCGGACGGAAAGATTCATGCGACGAGCCAGCGCCTGCGGCTGGACCGGTTCCGCGAGCACGATGTGGAAATCGTCACGGGCGTGCTGGAGAGGAAGCCGCGCAAGAGCGGCCTGACGCCGCAACAGCTCATCGACGAAACGCTGAAGCTGGGCCACGGCGCGTTGCTGGCGCTGGACAATCACGGGAAAGTCACGGTGCATTCCACCGAGCGCGCCTGCCCGAAGTGCCGCCGCTCGTTCGAGGCGCTGGACCCGAAAATGTTCAGCTACAATAACGCGCGCGGCTGGTGCCCGAAATGCCGCGGGTTCGGCGAGTTGTTTTACCTGCCGGATGTGGACCGCGGCGCGCGCGCCGATGCCATCGAGGAATCATGGTTCGGCTGGCAGGAGGGCAATCGCGAGTTGTGCCCGGAATGCCAGGGCGCGCGGTTGAACCAGGTGTCGCGCGCGGTGCGGCTGGTGTTGAATCCAAAGGCGCGCGTGTACAACGAGAAGACGGCGCCGACGATTGACGCGGTGTCGCAGCGGTCGGTCGAGGAGGCGTTCGAATTTGTGCGCGGCCTGAAGCTGGGCGGCAGCGCCGCGGCGGTGGCGCGGGACATTCTGCCGGAGATTCGCGAGCGGCTGAAATTCCTGCGTGAAGTGGGCCTGGGCTACCTGCAACTGGGCCGCAGCGTCACGACGCTTTCGGGCGGCGAATCGCAGCGCATCCGGCTGGCGGCGCAACTGGGGTCGAATCTCAGCGGCGTGTTGTATGTGCTCGACGAACCGACCATCGGCCTGCACCCGCGCGACAACGAACAGTTGCTCGCGGCGCTGGCGCAGTTGAAGGCGCGCGGCAATTCGCTGGTCGTCGTCGAGCACGACGAGGAAACCATGCGCCACGCCGATTACATCATCGACCTCGGCCCCGGCGCGGGCGTGCGCGGCGGGCAGGTGGTGGCGGCGGGCACGCTCCAGGAACTGGCTCGGCATGACGACTCGATCACCGGTCAATGCCTGCGCGCGCAGGAGAAAAAGAATTATCCCACGCGCGGCGAATGGCGCGCGGTTTCCGCGAAGCATCCGCGCCTCGTGTTGAAGGGCGCGGCGCTCAACAATCTGAAGCATCTCACGGTCGAATTTCCGCTCAACCGTTTCATTGCGGTCACGGGCGTGAGCGGTTCCGGCAAGAGCACGCTGGTGCGCGAATGTTTGCTGCCGGCGTTGCAAAGTGCGTTGAAACGCGGGCGAACCAAGGACAAGGCCGCGCCGCAAGGCCGCGTCACGCGCCACGATTTGCTTCACGCCGTGTATGAAGTGGACCAGTCGCCCATCGGCCGCACGCCGCGGTCCACGCCCGCCACGTATGTCGGTTTCTTCGACGACATCCGCCAGGTGTTCGCGCAACTGCCCGAGGCGCGCCTGCGCGGTTACGGGCCGGGACGTTTCTCCTTCAACAGCGCACAAGGCCGCTGTCCCGGTTGTGAAGGCGCGGGCACCATCAAGCTGGAGATGAATTTCCTGCCGCCCGCGTACGTGCGCTGCGAAACGTGCAACGGCCTGCGCTTCAATCGCGAGACGCTGGACATCGAATTCAACGGCAAAAACATCGCGCAAGTGCTGGAATTGAGTGTCGCCGAGGCCATCGAGTTTTTCAGCGCGTTGCCACGCATCCGACGGCCGCTCGAGGCGTTGCGCGACACCGGCCTGGATTACCTCAAGCTCGGCCAGACCAGTCCCACGCTCAGCGGCGGCGAGGCCCAGCGCGTGAAGCTGGTCACACATCTGCTGACCGGCTTGAAAAGCGGCGGGCCGGAACGGCGTTTGCGCGTCACCAAGGCGGCGGCTTCGTTCTTCATTCTTGAGGAGCCGACGATTGGCTTGCACATGTCCGACGTGCACCGGCTCATCGAAGTGATTCAACGCCTCGTCGATGCCGGGCACACAGTGGTCGTCATCGAGCACAACCTCGATTTGATCGCGGAAGCGGACTGGGTGATTGACCTGGGGCCCGAGGGCGGCGATGGCGGCGGGCGCGTGGTCACGCAAGGCACGCCCGCGCACGTGGCCCGCAATAAGCGCTCGCATACGGGCGGCTTTTTGGGCAGGCTGCTGCGGACCTAAGCCCGTGAGCTACGAAGAAATTTACGCCGGCATCACTTACGAGCGCCCTTCACCCGATGCTCGCCACGAACTCATTTGCGGCCGCCTGCACGCGGCGGTGACGGCCGCGCTGGACGGCGTGCCGACCGCGCGATTGCTCGAGCCGCGCTCCGTGGTGGAAATCATTCCCGGCACCGTCATCCGTCCCGACCTCGCGCTGGTGACCGCCGCCACCGGCAAAATCTGGCTCGCCGCCGAAGTCATCGGCACCATCGACCACAAGATCGACACCGTGCTGAAGAAGGAAGTTTACGAACAGGCGAGCATCCCGCGCCTGTGGATGGTCGATCCACGCTACGACAATCTGGAAGTGTACCAAAGCGGCCAGTACGGCCTGGCGTTGAAGACCATCATGGCGGGGCGCGAGAAGTTGACGGAGAAACTGCTGCCGGCGCTGAGCATCACGATCGCAGAGATATTTGCGGCGGCGACAGGGTAAGGTAATGCGTATTCTGAAAGACGGCGCGGCGTCCGGCCGGCCGAAGCCGCGACCCCCGAACAAACGAACGGGCGCTTAGACTAGTGGTGGTCTTCCTTGCGTTCGGGCGAGGATTTGCGGGCGTCGGTGAGCAACCAGACCAGCAAAGCCGGTCCGAAGCACAAAAACAATCCGATAGGCATCGCTGCCACGCTCCAAAATGTACCCCAAAACTTATCCATACAGGGCGACCAGCATGCCGCGGAAAAGCGGGATGTAAAGGAAAGTTTTTGGAGCCACAGCGTTGGGGGCGTGATTGGAAGCGGCGGTTTGGAGTCCCGGCTTCAGCCGGTCGAGTGTGGCCAATCAGGAGGCGCGGAAGAATCCTTTGCACATCTTCACTTTCACTCGCAACTGCCTGAATGCGGGACTCCGAACCTCAGCGCGTGGTCAACCCACCGCTATGGCGGCGGAGTGGTGCTCGTAAGCTGCTGCGGTGGTTTGGGTGGTTCGAAAGCGGCGATGAGTTTGCCATCCGCGCCGTTCCACACGCGCAGGACGCCGTCTTCGCCGCCGGCTACGACAAGCTTGCCGTCCGGCGTGGCGGCGGCCGCAAATACGAACGGCGTGGCGCCGGGGTAGCGGCGGATTTCCTTGCCGTCTTCCTGGGCCAGGCGCACCTGGCCGTCGCCGGCGGTGGCGATGAACTGGTCGCTCGTGCCAATGAAATGCACGGAGGTGACTTCCTTGCCGAAACCTTCGACGTTGCGCTTGCGGGCGCCGGTGATGAAGTCCCAGAGTTTGACGACATTGTCAGCGCCGGCCGAGGCCAGGGTGCGCGCATCGCGCCGCCACGAAACGCCCAGCACATGATGGGTGTGGCCTTCAAATGACTTCGCCACGGCGCCCTGTTCCAGATCCAGCACGCGCAGGAATTTGTCCGCCGCGCCACTGGCCAGCCATTTCCCATCCGCGGAAAAATCCAGGGCCAGCACGGCGTCGCTGTGGACGTTGTTGAATTCGCGGAGGACCTGGCCGGTGGCCGCGTCGCACAGTTTGATTTCGCCGCTGCGGCTGGGCTCGCCGCCGCCGGTGGCCAGCCAGCGTCCGTCGGGGGAGAACGCCACGGCATTCACGCGGTCCACAAAGACGGGGCCTTCCTTGCCGGGGCTGGCGCCGCCAATGGTCCGTGCAAGTGTCCAGCCAGGCTGCAAATTCCAGAGGACGACGCGGCGGTTGGCGGAGACGGACACAAGCGAACCTTCCGCGCCAAAGGCCAGGGAGATGACGGGCGGCGGGCCGCTTGCGAAGGCCGCGGGTTGATGGGTGTTTCCTGCGGAAAGGACTTCAATGGGCGCGCCGGTTTCGGCGTTCCAGGTGTGAATCAGGGCATCGTCGCCGGAGGTGGCCAGCGTCCGGCCATCGGGCGAGAAGGCGACGGTGCGGATGGTTTTCGCGGCTTCGGGCAGCGATTTCTTTGCAGCCTGGAGGCCGGCGTCCGTCTGTTTGTGCAGCGTTTCGGTGGCCTGCAATGTTTCTTCCGCTTTCTTCACGGAATCGGTGGCGGCTTCGTGGGCTTTGGTGGCCAGTTGAAACTCGTGCTCGGCAATGGAGCGCGCGGTTTCGGCCTTCTTGAATTCGCGCTCGGTGTCGCCCACGGTTTTATTGGCGGCATCGGCCTTGTCCTTGGCCTGTTTCTGCCTGGGCGTCTGTTCGGCCACCAGTTTGTCCGCGACGGCTTTGGCTTCGGCGGCGGACTTCGCCTTGGCGGCGGATTGCTCGACCTTCGCCTTGTCCGGCGGATTGGTTTCGCGGGCGGCCTTGGCCCCGGCTTCCGCCACCTTCAAGGCTTCGGCGGCGGCGGCGGCGCCGTCGGTGGCTTTCTTCAATTCCGCATCGGCGTCAGCCAGCGCCTTGTCCGCCGCTTCCTTGGCCGCCTTCGCCTTGGTGAACGGCTCCTCCTTTTCCTTGAGGGTTTTGTCGGCGGCGGCCAGGGCATTGGTCGCCTTGGCGACGCGTTCGGTGACGGCCTTCAATTCATTGGTGGCCGTCTGCAACGCGCCTTTGCGATAATTGATTTCGCCGGCGAGAAACGCGGTCTCACGCTCGAGCGCGGCCAACTGTTCCGCCAGACGATGATTGCCCTTCAACTCCGCGACGAGCTTGCCATCCGCCGCGTTCCACAATTTCGCCGCGGCATTGGTGCCGGCGGACACCAGGCGCTTGCCATCGGGCGACGCGTCCAGCGAAACGACCGGCGCGCCGGTGTCCGCCTGGCGTGTCACTTCGCTCTTGGCAATGTCCCAGATGCGGATGACGCCATCTTTCCCGCCGGACGCGAGTTGCGCGCCGTCGAGGCCGATGGCCGCCAGTCCGCGGATGGAATTGGTGCCCTTGAGTTCCTTGAGGGGTTGGGGTGGCTCCTTGGGATTCGCCGGAAGCGACCAAAGCCGGATGGCGCCGTCCGTGCCGCCCAAGGCGAATTGTGTCCGGCCGAGCCAGGCGACGGTGTTGATTCCGTGCGCCACCTGAAGTTGCACCGACCGTTTGCCGCCGGGGAATGACCACAAGGTGATGGTCTGCCCGGCCACGGACAGCAACTGCGCGCCATCCGGCGAGAAGGCGACGCTGGTGGCGGGTTCCCTGGACAGACGCTTTGCCTTTGCGCGGGTGACGTCCCAGAGTTTGAGGCCCTCCGAGCCCGCGGTGGCCAGCGAAAGTCCATCGGGGCTCAAGGCCGCGCCGGCAACGGACTCGCGATCGACGGCGTCCAGGGCCAGTTTCTCCAACGGCCCGCGCTGCCAGAGCTTCACTTCGCGAAAACTGCCCGAGGCAAGCGTCTGACCATCGGGACTGAACGCCAGCGAGAACACCAGGTCGCGATGCGCGGCCTCGAGCGGCGGCATCTTTTTCTCGACGCGGTCGTCGATGAGTTCGGCCACGAGTTTTTGCGTGGGGACGTGATAGAGGTAAATGCGATTGGCGCGGTTGCAGGCGGCGTATTGGCCGTCAGCGGTGAGTGCCACGGCGTAAATGTGTTGCAAGCCGGCGGGCTGGGGTTGCCAGGAGGTGACGGCCCGGGGCTGGCGCTCGGTGCCTTTGGCGCCTTGGTCGATCCAGAGTCTCAGCAGGCCCAATTCCTCGGAAGTCAGGTTGACCGCGCCGGTTTTGTTATCGAGCGGCGGCATCAACGGCTCTTTTTGATGCGCCGCCACTTGCAGGAGCAGACTGCTGCCACTGCGCCGGGGCACCACGGCCTTGCCCGAGTCGCCACCTTTCAAGATGTCTTTGGGCGATTCGAGCACCAGGCCGCCTTTGGTCCGGCTCTGGCTGTGGCAGGCGAGGCAGTTGCGCCGCAGGATGGGCAGGATCTCCTTTTCAAAATCGACCGAACCCGAGTGCTTTGCCCTGGCGATGGGGATGGGCGTCTGGGCAGGTTTCGGTTCCTCGGCGGCAAAGGCCACCCCTGAAACCAACCACAGCGATACAATCCAGCGGTGCACGACGGGAAACATGCCCGCATTTTCATGACGCGCGGGAAAAATGCAAATGAATCGCCGCCTCCGCATGGGCAAAGAATTGCCGCATCGAGTCGAGCGGGGATCTCGATGCGGCGAAGGCCGGGCGGCGACGTCAAGGAGTACGGGGTGAGGAACCCTGGGAGGAACCGTCCACCGCGCGGCCTGTGTTACCAAGCACCGCAACAAACGGTTTGGCAAGGCGGTGCGGGGCCATTTCACGGGAATGTCACCGGAACGAAGCGGTATTGGAACAAAAGGAAGCCAACGGCGGAAGTGCCGCGTCAGCTTTGGTGTTCGGACTGTTCCAAGTGGCTGGGGCGATGTCCGCGGCTGGCGGAGATGAAGCCAAGGGTCACGGCGACCGGCTCGCCCTTGGGCATGCTGTACACGATGACCTTTTCCAGGACGCAATTGGGACGCGGCGTGGAACAAACCTCGACCAGTTCGGCGAGGCTTTTGAAGGGAACCGTTTCCTCGGCATAGTCCACCGTATCGGTGCGGATGAAGACCGCTTGTCCGATGGCATATGTC
>JBFMBT010000096.1:0-20922 GCA_040754875.1 Verrucomicrobiota bacterium
TTGGTCGCCAGGAGCGCGGCGTTCACGCCGCTTCAACGCCGCCAGCACAAACCACGTGAAGCGGGCTGAAGCCCGCGCCCCGCTGGCGGCCACAGTCAAACTTTAACCGCTAAATCACTTCGAATTGGCGGGTTTCCAGCGCGTTCTTGCCGGCTTTCTGAATGGGGCGGGGTTCCGGTTGGGCGAAGTCGTTGAGGTCCACGGCTCGGGCGCGCACTTCATATTTGCCGGGCGCCAATCCGTTGAGCGTGGCGGACCAGGAAATCATGCTGTAACGCAATGGCCACGTCGCCGGCTGGCCGGTCTCGCGATTGAAGCCAAGGATTTGCCGCGGGTTCACGCCCGGCGGCAACACACTGGCCCAGTCGGCGGGCGGCGCTTCCAGCCGGCACTCGGTCCATTGCTCCGGCGCGTCTGATTTATCGTTCTCGCGGCTCAGCAAATATTCGACGCGTTTCAAGCCAGACAGGCCGGCGATGACAAGTCCGCCGATGGGCACGGGCTGGCCGGCGGGAAACTTCGCGGGCAATTCATCGAGGTAGGCGGCGGTCTTGAGGTGCGATTCAGGGTCATTGTTTTGCTCGGCGTAAGTGTCGTTGGCTTTGTAATCGTTGGTCACGACCATGCGCTGGAGCCATTTGATGGATTTGAAACCGTGCGCCCAGGGAATGATCATGCGCACGGGACCGCCGCGAATCAGCGGGATGGGCTCGCCGTTGAGCCGGTAGGCGAGAAAGGCCGGCAGTTCGCCGGGCGGCGTTTCCATCGCCTGCGTGTAGCTGAGGGAGGATTGAAACAATTGCTTCGGGTCGTTGTTGTGAAAGCCCCAATAGTAAACGCGCCGCACGTTGCGCAGGGAGCCACAGAGCCGCAACACTTCGCGCAACGGCACGCCCGACCACAGGCCCTGGCCAAGCGGCGTGGGAATGTTGAGACATTGCATCGCCTTGATGAAGTTCACCTCGTGCTTGCGGCCCAGTTCGAGCAAGGCGGGCAGGTCCAGCGCGGTGCCATCGGCCAGGGTGAGTGGCTGGCTGAGGTTGGCGGGTCCCTTGACCACGGAGTTGACCGTCGGGTCCGCGGTGATTTCCAGCCGCCACGTTTCGGACGTGAGTCGCGCCTGAACCAGCGCGTCACCCTTCAGCGTGTGCGGCCTCGGGTTCCCGCGCGACACGTCGCGGAATTTGTCGGCCGGGGTCAGATAGGCGCGCGGAGGAACGGAAACCGCAGGCTTCGGCGCAGCGGTGCTGGGCGCCGCGGCCTTCTTTCCCTCCGCCGCCGTTGCGCTTCCGGATAAGCCGGCGAATGCGGACGCGGCCAGCGCGGAGGTGCGCACGAACGCCCGCCGCGAGAGTCGTGAGGTTGCTTTCATACACGGGGTCGGCTGGGTGGATACAACTCAACCGACGCGGATTTATCAATACCCATTTGGCACGCTGAACTTTGAACTTTGAACTTTGAACTTTGAACTTACATTCCCCCCATGGGCATGGACAAAGACCAGGTGGCGGCAATTTTGACCGAGATCGGCACGTTGCTTGAGCTCAAGGGCGAGAACCCCTTCAAGACCCGCGCCTACGTCAACGCCGCCCGCACCCTTGAAGGCCTCACCGAACCCCTCGAACAACTCATCGCCGAAGACCGCCTCGGCGATATCCAAGGCATCGGTGACGCCCTCAAACAGAAAATCACCGAACTCGTCGCCACCGGCCGCCTCGCCTATTACGAAGACCTCAAGGCTTCCATCCCCGCCGGCCTCGTCGAGATGCTTCAGATCCCCGGCCTCGGCCCCAAAAAGGTCAAGGCCATGCACGACAAGCTCGGCATCGAAACCATCGAGCAACTCGAAACCGCCTGCAAAGCCGGCAAGGTCGCCGAACTCGACGGCTTCGGCGAAAAGACCCAGGGCAAAATCCTCGAAGGCATCGAACACAAGCGCACCTTCGCCTCGCGCCATCATCTCAGCGACGCCCTCGCCGTGGCCGAACCCATCCTGCAAAGCCTGCGCGGCCATCCCGATGTCATTCGTTGCAGCACCGCCGGCAGCACCCGCCGCATGAAGGAAGTCATCGGCGACATCGATTTCCTCGCGTCCTCCAAGGATCCCGCCGCCGTCATTGATTTTTTCACCAGCCAGCCCGGCGTGAAGACCGTCAGCGCCAAGGGCGATACCAAGGCCAGCGTCGTCCTCGAGCGCGGCATCCAGGCGGACCTGCGCGTCGTCAGCGACACCGAGTATCCCTTCGCGCTCGCCTATTTTACCGGCAGCAAGGAACACAACATCGTCATGCGCCAGCGCGCCATCCAGCGCGGCCTGCGCCTCAACGAATACGGCCTGTTCCGCAGCAAGGTGGAAACCCGCGACCCCGCCCTGCTCGTCCCCTGCCAGAGCGAGGAAGAGATTTTCAAACAGCTCAACCTCCCTTACATCCCGCCCGAGGTGCGCGAGAACCAGCACGAATTCATCATCGCGGAAAAGGGCGACCTGCCCCGGCTGATTGAATGGACCGACCTCCGCGGCTCGTTGCACAACCACTCCAACTGGAGCGATGGCCGCAACCTGCTCGAAGACATCGTCGATCACATGGTCGAACTGGGCTTTGATTATTGGGCCATCACCGATCACTCGCGCGCGTCGTTCCAGGCGCACGGACTTGAGCCCGACCGCCTGCGCAAGCAGCTCAAGGAAATCGAAGGCATCAATCAGAAGCTCGTCCAAAACGGCAGCGACTTCCGCCTCCTCACCGGCACCGAGGTGGACATCCTCGCCGAAGGCAAACTGGATTTCGACGACGACCTGCTCGCTGAATTGGATGTCGTCGTCGCGAGCCTGCATCAGGGCTTTTCCCAGAACGAAGCCGAGATGACCAAACGCCTCATCCGCGCCGCCGAGAATCGCTACGTCCACATGCTCGGCCATCTGACGGGACGCCTGCTGCTCGAACGCGAATCATACAAGGTCAATCAACAGGCCGTCATCGACGCCTGCGCCGAAACCGGCACATGGATTGAACTCAACGCCAATCCCTATCGCTTCGACATGGACTGGCGCCTCTGGCCGTATGCGAAGAGCAAGGGCGTGAAGTGCGTCATCAATTGCGACGCCCACCGCCACGAGCACGCCGGCTTCCTCCGACTCGGCGCCGGCATCGCCCGCAAAGGCTGGCTCACGAAAGGCGATGTCATCAACACCCTCCCTCTGCCGGCCCTGCGCAAAGAACTCCAGAAGAAGCGAAGCCGCGCTTAGCCCTTCAACCTCAATGCTTCTCCAAAATCCCCCGCACGAACTTCAAATTCGCCGTCATATCGCTCTTTACATCCCCTGACGGCGCCACTGTCTCCAGATGCGCCCACCCGGCGAAATCAATATCGACTATCGCTTGAATCACCTTCTCGAAATCAATCAGCCCGCTGCCCATCAAACGCGGATTGTCCTTGAGGTGAAACTCGCAAATGCGGTCCTTCCCGAGCCAGCGGATTTCCTTGTAGATGTCGTACTGGCGCGCGAACGAATTGCCCACGTCGTAAAACACCTTCACCGCCCGTGATTGCGCGCGGTCCAGGATGCGCGCGTTGTCTTCCGCCGTGATGGTGTCCTCCAGCCCGAGGATGACGCCCGCCTTCTCCGCCTCGGGACCAATCTCCTTCATGAAGTCGCCCACGTAATCCATCTCCGCGTGCGTCTTCAACTCGCCGTTGCCGAAGAACGGTAGCAAAATCACCTTCGCCCCGAACCGTTTCGTGATGGGAATCGACTCCGCCACCCAGCGCTGGCCCAGCTTGTCGTTCTTCAGGTAATTCTGGTGCAGGATGTCCAGGCACGTGCCGGCTACGGGATAATTGTGTTTCTTCATCTCCGCCAGGTATTCGTCCTGCAACGATTTGTCGCCCAGCGGCAGATGGTCCTTCGCGCGCCCGAGGCTGATTTCCACGCCGTCAAACCCGATGCTCCTGGCGAACTCGATCGACGTCGGCTTCGCCGCGTGCTTCAGGTTCCAATCGGTGACACCAATCTTGAGTTTCTGGTAAGCCGCGAGTGCAGGCGACGTGGCCAACGTCGCGGCCAGCGCGCCCGCGCCAGTAGCCAGGAATTGTCGGCGGGAAAAAGGGTTCATGCCTCTTAATAAGCGCCTCGCGCGATTCGCCGTCAAGCCGGGGAATATTCCGCGAAGTCAGGCTTACGGCAGCGGCTGCGCGCGATAAAACCGCGTGCTGTTCCCAATCGATTCCGAGAAGTATGAACTGGCGCTGCCAGTCAGGTTGGTAAACACCGGCGTCCAGTGAATCAAGTCAGTGGACGATTCAATAATATACCCCTCCCCGGGCGTGTAGAACAACTTGATGGGGTCGCCCGGAATGAGGTCCGTCGTCAATTTGAACGGATCACTGCTGGCCAGCACCGCGAAGCTCGTGCTTTGCCCCGTGTGCCCGATACCATCATTGACCTGCAACGTCACCAGGTCCGCCGTCTCCAGCATCGTAAGGAGGCCGACCCAGAGGCCGCCGCCGAAAGGCGTGGCGGACATGGGCGTGAAGTCCACCGCTTGCGCGCCGCCCAGAACCGAATAGCGCAGATCCACCAGCGGCCGGAACGGCAGGGCCGCCGTGGGAAACGTATCGCCCAGCCCAAAATACGCCTGCCCCAGTACTCCATGCGCAAACGTCCCCGCGCCGCCCGACCGATAATAATAGGTGCCGCTCGTCACAAACGTCAACCGGTACACCACACCCGCCAGCAGGGTGACCGGCGCCGAAAGTTTCGTTTCCTGCCATGTGCCAGCCGTCCCGCTTACCATCGTGCTGCTGATCGAAGTGCCGTTGTCAGTCCAGATCGACACCTTGGTGCCGCTGTAATGGCGCACATGCGTCACCACCAGATCCGTGTTGGGCGCAAACGCGTAACCAACCGTCAGGTTCGCCGTCTGCGATGCTTGATGCCCGATGCCGCCGAGGAAATTATGCGCCCCGCCCAGCACCTGCGACGTGCCCGTGATCTGCACGCTCCCGTTGTAATTGCTCACCATGCCCCCGAACCGATCCTTCGCCGAAATAATCACCGCAAACGGCTGGTTTACGTACTGCGGCGTATGAATGTCGCTTATCTCAAAGTGATCCAGATCACCCGGCAACCCATCATCATTGACAATCGTTCCGGTTGCCTCCTGGTTCGCCAGCGTCGCGTTGACCGGCGCCGAGAGCCGGACAAGCAGGGTCTTGTCATTCTCGATCACGGTGTTGCCGAAAATGGTGACTGCCACACATTGCTGCGTGGTTCCAGCCGGGAATATCAGCGTGCCGGAACGCGCAGTGTATGCGCCCGGTGCCGTGGCACTCCCATCAACCGTGATGAAGTTTATCGTCACCGGCTGGGTCGTCGGTTCGGAAAGGAACAGGTTGAACTCCATCAAACTGCTGCCCGCGTGGCCTTCAACGTGGCTGGCGTTGTGAATCGTGATTTGCGGGGGGGGATCGTCATCGTTAATCGTCCCACTGACTGAATTCCTCACCAAGGTCGCGTTCGTGGGGTTGCTTAGCATCACATAAAACCCTTCGGTTGATTCCCTCATTGTGTCACCAATTATGACCACGGTGATCGGCTGGTTGGTCGAACCTGGGAGGAACGTCAATGTACCGCTGGTCGCCACATAATCGCTGCCGGCGACCGCGGGGCCATCGACCGTCGTATAATTTACCGTGACT
This sequence comes from Verrucomicrobiota bacterium, assembly GCA_040754875.1. Lineage (GTDB taxonomy): Bacteria > Verrucomicrobiota > Verrucomicrobiia > Limisphaerales > JBFMBT01 > JBFMBT01. The sequence continues at coordinate 5,701 of JBFMBT010000096.1, forward strand.
GTTTGAGCGCTGGGCACCGACAAAGTGACGGGAAAAACAAGATTCGTGGTGCCGCCAGTGCCTTCGACGACCTGCAGGTAAGGCAGGTCGATCTTCGGCAGACTGGCAACCGGCGCTGTGTCGACGATCGTGCCAACCGCCTGGTTTGTTGCAATCGTGGCATTGACGGCATTGCTCAAAGTCACGGTGAATGTCTCGTCGCTCTCGGTCACAGCGTCACCATTGACCACGATGCTCAAGGTCCGGTTGGTCGTGCCCGGCGGAAAGGTGATTACGCTGTTAGCCTGCGCGGAATAGTCGCTCCCGGACATCGCCGTGCCGTCGGATGTGCTGTAATTCACGCTGACGGTTTGTCCACTGGGTCCGGACAAGAGCACGCTAAAAACAGCATTAGCCGTGCCGGATCCAGGTTCTTGAACTGTAACACCGTATATCGACAGGTCCACCGTGATCGAATCATCGTTCATGATCGTCCCTGTCCCCTGGTTGTCCATCAGGATTGCATTGGTGGGGTTGGTCAGATTCAAAACGAACGTTTCATCGCCCTCATGCAATAGGTCGCCCATGACTGGAACTTCGATCGTTCGAACTGTTTCGCCGGGCGGGAAGGTCAGCGTGCCGGAAGTCAGTGAATAATCGCTGCCAGCGGTCGTCGCCGTGCCGTTGGCCGTCGAATACTGGACGGTCACGGTTTGCTGGCTGGAACGCGTGAGCGTCACTTCGAACAGGGCATTGGTAATCCCCTCGTTCCCCTCGGTCACAGCCACATTGTTGATCATCAACCCGGGCGCCGGATTATCCAGAATGGTTCCCGTGCCTTCTGAATCGGCAATCGTCGCATTGACAGGATTGCTCAACCGAACAACAAACGTTTCATCGGACTCGACCTCCGTATCGCTTGTAATAGTGACCGCCACCGTGGCCGTGGTAGAGCCGGCTGGAATATTAAGCGTGCCAGTTTTGGCGACGTAGTCGCTGCCAGCGCTGGCGGTGACATTTCCTGTGGCGAACTGCACCGTCACCGCCTGCCCGCTGGCCTGTGACAACGTGACCGTAAATGTCGCCGCCGCCGTGCCCGAATTGCTCTCCATCACGGACACATCGTTGATCGACAACGTGACCGTCGCCGGATCGTCATCGGTGATCGTCGCCATGCCGGCAGCGTCGCCAATGATCGCATTGGTGGGATTGCTCAGATTCAGGAAAAACGCCTCGTTGGGCTCGTCCAACTGGTCCCCGTTGACCGCCACCGTGACAGTTCGTTCGATTTCGCCCGGTGGGAACGTCAACACACCGCTGGCGGAAACAAAATCCGTCCCGGCAACCGCCGTTCCGTTCCCCGCCGCATACCGCACCGTCACCACCTGTAAACTCGGACACGAAAGCATGACGGTAAACACTGCGTTCGTCGTGCCGCTGTTGCCTTCCGTCACCGCGGGATCGCTGACCGACGTGATCACCGGCAGGATGTTTACCTCCGGCGCCGGGTCATCATCCAGAATCGTGCCCACACCCCGGTTGTCTCCCAAAAACGCGTTCACGGGGCTGCTCAAGTTCACGAAAAACGTCTCGTTGATTTCATACGTCGTATCCCCGTTCACCCGCACACACACCACCTGGTTCGTCTGCCCCGGAGAAAACGTGACCACGCCGTTCGTCGATACATAATCGCTCCCCGCCGACGCCGAATCATTGGCCGTCGTGAAATTGACGCTCACCGGCTGCGTGCTCGGCGCCGACAGCGTCAACTCAAACAACATGTTCGTCGTGCCCGAATCGCCCTCCTTCACCGTCGGATCATTGATGAAAATCGACGGCCTCGTCGTCACCGTGATCGCAAACGAACACACCGCCTGCAGCCCGCCCGCATCCGTGAACGTCAGCAACACCGCGTGCGACGTGTTGGCATCGCTCTGCGTCGGCGTCCACGAAAACGTCACCGTCATCGGCGAATTCCCCGTCGTGCCGTCCACCGGCGAGATCGTCGCCCCGGACGGCAACCCCTGGTGGTTGATCCGCAACGTGCTGCCATCCGGATCGGTCCCCGTGAAACTTGTCGTGAACGTCTGGCCCACCGGAATCACAAACGGCCCCGAATCCCCCGTGCACGTCGGCGGCTGATTCGCGGACGTGCCCACAATCTCAATGATGAAATCCAGCACCGTCTGCCCGCTTACTTCGAATCCCGTATCCGGGTGATGCTCCTCAATCACCACCTGCACCGCGAACTTCTGTCCCTCCACCGCCCCTGTCGTATCCCACGTCAGCAACCCGCTGGAGCTTACCGCGAGCACATTGCTTCCAATGGTGGCCACGCTGGGAATAAACGACTCCTCGGACGTCGCCATGCGCACTGTAAACGGATCACCATCCGGATCGGCAATCGCCAGTTGAAGGGAATTGGTCCGATTGGCAACCATTTGCAAAATGACCGGTACGGTCGCCACGGGCGACCCCGTGTTGGATTCCACCAGGTCAACGATCGCCGTCAATTTTTCGCTCGCATCGCCCGCGTTCACCAGCGAGCTGATGCGGCAGCAAGACTCGCCCGAAATGATGTATTGCCCGAAGGACGGATAGGTGTGCGTCGTGGTATAGCGCCAGATGCTGTATTCCTCACCCGCAATATCGGTCAGCACCGCCACATTGGTCGCTGACGACGTATCGAAAAAGGTGCCGTCACCAAAGGAGTAGAACAGTTCGCCAATCCCCAGGCCGCTGTGCCGCCACGCCTCCGTGACCGTGATTTCCACCGTCAACGCGTTTGTGGGTGATTGTTTCCAGGTGATGTTTCCGAAACGGAAATGGGTGGCCGATGCGTCGGTCGATATTAGAAGGCACCCGACGACGATCGCTGCGAAACGAGAGAGACTATGCTTCATACGGCGCTGCTTGCTTAGACTGTTCAACGACTGCACATCCAGTTTGACCTGCGCTTCAAACCCGACTTCACCGGGCGCAACGCACCCCGTGAAACGACATCGGAGAATTCTCCACCGTCAGCGAGCTTGGAATATTCCCTTTGAACCGACCCCGGCGACCCTGATACCCAACTTCCCCTCCTTTGGTTGCATTCACCGGTTCGTTCAATCGGGCGATTCTATACCAATAATAATGCAAAAAGCCAGCACAAATACGCACCTAAACGAGCACCCCACGTATTCCTACAAGCATCAGCCAAAAGGCAAAAAATGCGAAGCCGTCTGGCGATTCCGGCTAGGAATCCGGCCCCATGGGTACGAACGTTTGCACCGGTTCGGACTTGCCCTTGACTGAAGCCGCCGGCGCATCCTTGAAGTGGATGTTTTCCACGCGTTTACGCGTTTCGGCCGACACCAGAATCGACTCGCCATGCACCTTGGTCAGCCCCTCGATGCGGGAGGCCAGGTTGACCGCGTCGCCGATGGCGGTGTACTCGCGGCGATGCGGCGCGCCGATATTTCCCACGACCGCCTGGCCGGTATGAATGCCGATGCCCAGGCGCAGCGGCGGCTCGCGGCGTTTGGCGCGCTCCTCGTTCAGGTGAGCCAATTCCTCGTACATCGCCAGCGCACACCGAACTGCCCGCTCCGGATGATCTTCCTGCGGCAACGGCGCGCCAAAATAGGCCATGATGCCGTCGCCGATATACTTGTCGAGCGTGCCGCCATGCTGAAAGATTACATCCACCATCCGGGCATGGTATTCATTCAACAGCGCCACGACCTGTTCGCCCGACAACCGCTCGCTCAAGGCGGTGAAATCCCGGATGTCGCTGAACAAAATCGTGACCTCCTGGCTGCGCGCATCCGGCAGATGCTCGTTCATCTGCTGGATGTGTTTGGCTACCTGCGGCGAGAAATAACGGCCCAATCGCTCACGTCGCAGCCTCTCATCCGTCACCTGTTGCACCAACTCAATCCGCCGCTGCCGCGCATAACCACAAATGACTCCAACAAACGCAATGAGCACCACGCTGGAGATCATCCCGCCCGGCGTATCGTGCGCCCGGACCAGCAAATAAAGCTCGCACCCCATCGCCACCGTCGCCGCCAGATAAATCTGCCACCGCACCAGCGACAGTGCCGCCAGCAGAATCAACGTGATGAATATCGCCAGGCTGAACGTTGCCACCGCCCGCGGATCGCTGGCGCTCGGCAGCGATTGCGTCTGCAGCCAGAGAATCATCGGCATGTCCAGGAACGGCACGCTGAATGCGCCCAATCGCGCCATGCCGCTGCGGCGACGCCCCTCCAGATGCACCGCCAGCGCCAGCAGCAGGTAGGCCGACATCAACCCCACATTGCCCCGCCACGCGGCGTCCCCCATGAGTTCACCCAGCACCAGGTGAACCGCGAGGAACAGCGCCACTCCCACCAACCGCAGCAGGTTCACCAATCGCGCGTTGCGCAACCTCTCGCGCGCCATCGCGCGTTCGAACGGATCCTGGTCCACGGAATTCGAGGCAGGTGCGGTGGGTGTCACCCGGCCAGTCTATGGCCAATCCAGGTTCCTTTGCCAGCGTGGAAAAGCGGGCTCACCGCACCGGTTCAAAGTGGCGAACCTCCAGGGTCAGTGGCGCGTCAGACTTCGGCCGCGTGACCGGGCCGGTGACGCGAATCGTTGAGGGCACATTCTTGCCGCCGGTTTGCAAACGGGTGAAGGCTTCGCGTTCGTCCTTGGTCGGCGGAGCGACGCCGGTGCGTTGGGCGCCCAGTTGAATCTTCTTTTGCAAGGGCGCGAGGGTGACAACCTGATCGGCGCCACCATGAGTGAAATGCAGTGTGAGCGTATCTTTCTCCCGTTTCAGCTTACCTTCGATGGTGGCCTCCATGCCGCGCAAACGCGCGCCGATGCGGATGTCAAAGATGGTCTGCGCCATCACGGCCGGGTCCAGCAACGACACGTCCTTGATGCGCAAACTGCCGGTTCCGGCAGCGGCATCGGCGCGTTCCTCGACTGATTCGACGCCATCCAGGCGTCCCAGGCCCTCGCGGACCAAGAGGAATCACTCACCCAACCCGGTGGGGCAATTGACGTCCAGGCCGAGGGTCAACGACTTGACCTCGGCGCAGACGGATTGCACGGCCAGGAGGGCGGTGAGGGTTAGGAGTTTTGGGTTCATGTGAAATGAATTCTATTCGCGGGGTGATTTGTCCGCCGGTCTGGCGGTTTCCTGTCGTTCGCGCTCGGTGCGTTCGCGTTCCTTGCGTTCGCGCTCTTCGTGGGCGCGGGTGTGGTCTTCGGTGAACTTTTTCTCGGCAACATCAGCCTGGGTGGGCGCGTCCTTGTTCAAAGTCAACGTCAGCTCCGTGCCGGCGTCGCGAATTTTCACGCGACCGGCTTTGGCATCGACTTCGACCACTTCGAGCGTGCCTTGGCGGTGGCCTTGCTTGAGCGCGTAATGAACGGGCGCGCCGGCGGCGGCGCGAACGGTGATGAACGCCCATTTGCTCGAGGGAAGAGAGGCGATGCCGGTGAGTTTGTAGTCGGAGGGGAGGAGTTGCGGAACGGGGGAACTCGGGGTCGATTCCTGCGCCCAGGCGGATAGTAAGGACAGGAGGAGGACAAGGAGCAAGATGGCGTTGCCACCGCCGCAGGTGGACGGTGGCAACGCAGGCGCGGGGTAGATGCTGGTCATGGCAGGCCGCGTCATGGGAGAACAAAACGCACGGCATCGGCGATGACGTAGCCGTTGGCGCCGTCGTTGCGCACGAGGACGTTGCCGGTGGTGCCGGCGCTGAAGTTGTAGGTGCCGAGGGACACCCAGGTGCCGTTGTTGTTCTGTTGGTTGATGCTCAGGGTGGTGGTGCCGCCGGTGTGGTTCACGTCCACGGGCACGTTGGTGGCGCGATTGGTGCCGGTGGTCCACCGCAGATAGACTTGATAACTGCCAGTCGCTGGAACAACCGGCGAATAGCGAACACTCTTGCCGCCGGCGGTGTTGCCGTCGTGGATGTAGTTGATGCCGTAGTAGCCGGCCATCGACGTGCTGGCGGTCCAAGCGCCGGAGATACTGACGCCGGTGACGTCGGTATTATCGACAATGATTTCGTTGCTGAGGCGCGTGGTTTCATCCGGGCCGTTGCCGGTGGGCGTGTAGGTGGAACTGGTGGTGAGGAGCAGCTTGTCCACCACGGTGCCATCCTCGCGCATCCAGAGGTTGACGGTGTGAATGCCGACGCTGTGGACGTTGATGGTGGCCACGGGGCCGTCCATGGTGGCCTTGGTCCAGCCGAAGCTGGTGCTGGTGACGGCGATGCGGTCGGCCGTGGTGTTGGCCGTGTTGTTCAGGCCGACGTGGCAGGAATCATCGTTGCCGTTGGCGCCGATGCCGCGGACCCAAACATAATGAGTGCCGGTCTTGGTGAATTTGACGCGAAAGTCGAGGCGCGGCGAATTGGCGACGTAATTGGTGTCATTGAGCCCGCCGCTGTTGGGCATGGCCTGAAACGCGCGCGTGCCGGCAAAGCCAGTGTTCGGGGCATCCACCCAGGCGCGGCCACCCTGCACGACGCGCGCGGTGTAATTCTCCACTTCCATGGAAACGAAACCGTTGGCGTCATTGATCTGCTGATAGGCCGTTGCGCCCGGACTGGAGATACGCACGAGTTTCGAGACAGAGGGCAGTCCGGCGCTGTTCAGAATCCACAGGTAATAATAGCCTGGCGGGCAATCTTCGGTGCGAACCGGAGCCACGACGTTATAGCCGCCGGTGGCGGGCTTGAAGGTGAGGAAGTTGATGCGCTGGTCCCAGTTCTGCGCGTGCGTGGCGGAGCCAAGGCGTGTCAGCGTGATTTTGGAGACGGTGTCGGTGGTGCCGACAAAGAACGTCGTGCCGTGGCTGATGTCCGCCGGCGCGGAAGAAATGGTTGGGCGCGTGCCGTTGAACATGTACGGTGGCGAATAAACTTCGGCGTTGGGCTGGCCGTCACCACCGGAGGAGAGCACGCGTCCATCGGGCAGGAGCAGGGCCGTCGAGTGATAGCCACGATAGCGCGTGTAGCCGGCCATGGTGGACCATGTTCCCGTGGCGGGATTCCACATCTCGGCGACCAGCACGGCGCCCGTGGTGTTGTTGAATCCGGCCATGCTGGAACCGCCGGTAACCAGAACCTTGCCGTCAGGCAGGATGGTCAGGTTGTTCTGGCGCCGGGCGTTCGCCATGGAACCGGAAGAACTCCACGCCTGTGTGGCCGCATGCAGATCCGTCTTTTCGCACGTGGCCGTGGGCGGATCGCCGCCGCCCGCCCACAAGACTTTGCCCACGTCATACAACGCGGCGGAGCCATAGTTGTCGCGGCCGGAATGAATGGTGTTGGCCAGGGTCGTCCAGGCGCCGCTCCCGGCGGTGTCCAGATAACGCGAGGTTGAGGTGGCGAAGAAGACACGACCATTCGGCGCGAGGAACGTGCGCGGGTACAGCGCAAGAGAGCGCAAGGCGTTGGTCAGGTTGCGCCACGAACTGCTGGGCACCTGCCAGACTTGCGGCAGGGTGTTGTTGGCGTAGTTGGTGTCGTAGCTGCCGGAGGTGATGAGCACATCGCCGTTGGCGAGGGTGGTGCTGGAGGGGTACCAGCGGCCGTTGTTCATGTCGGCCAGGCGCGTCCAGGTGTTGTTGGCGGGGTTGTAGTAGCTGGCGTCGTTCAGGCCCCAGCCGTTCTGGACATGGCCGCCGGTGACGAGCAGACGTCCGTCGCCAATGTGCGAGTGGCCCGTGCAGAAGATATTATATCCGGCCTGCGGGGCAGCCGTGATGGCCGCGGTGGCGGGATCCCAAAGGCGGACAACGTCACTGTAGGGATAGAACAGGACTTTGCCGCTGGAGAGCATGTGGGCGTGAACGGCGACATTGGTCCAGTTCTGGACGCTGCTCCATTGGCCGACGGCGGAAGGTTGGGCCAGTGCGGAGGAGGCGACGACGGCGAAAATGCCGGCGCTCAATGCGGACACGGCGGTTCGCAGGTTGCCGCGCCATTGGTGGTGGTTGTGGTGTTTCATTGGTTGGTTTGGTTGAGTTGGGAGAATTTCAGATTTGCGATTGGCGGCACGAAACCGCTGAAATGGTTTCCCCAGTTACGATGTCGTGGTCCCCTGCCCCTTGGTCGCGAGCACGTGCGACGAGTACCGGCAAGGTGAGGCGCTTGGATTGGCATAGCGATGATTAACGTGTCGAGGACGAGGAAGGGGCGAGGACGATTACGATTGATTGTTCAGCAAAACTACATCTCTGTCATTTCCACAGCCATGCGTGAAGAACGCTCGGCTCCGCAAAGCCCATCCACGGGCGGGGTTTGGATGGTGGCATCATGAGGCAATCCGCAACACGTCGATATAACAAAACTGCCGTCTTTTTTAACTTTCCGCGCATTCCTGAACGGGCGTTGCCAAAAGGCGACATCGGCAATCTCCGGTTCGATGGAATTCGTTATGAGCGTGCGAGTTGGGAGCGTGGAGACAGTCTAACACACGCGCACTAACTCACTTACATGGATTTGATCAAGGATCTTCAGTCTCGGCGCAGGCAAGCCAGCTTCCGCACGCACGGCCATTGGCATCGATGCGTCTGGCATTGACTTTGGCCTCCGTCTTTTTAATTATCCGAGCATCAGATTTGTGCCCGTTTTGCGTGGTTTTGCATTTGGAAATCGTATGCCCCGCCGCAGCCTGCCAACGACCCCGCCGGCCCGAGCCACGAGTCATCGCCACTTGACCACAGTCACCCCGCGTGCCAACGGGACGGCGGTGGAACTCATCGCCGGGCAACGCAAACAAACGACCTATTACGGAACGTTCAAAGACGACCTGCCGGATCCCAACTTCCGGTTCAAAATCGCCACGGTGGATGAAACAGACGAATTCCCCTTGCACTCGCACGAGTATGAGGAACTGGGCATTGTCCTCGCCGGCCGCGCGATCCACCTCACCGAATGCGAAAACTATACCTTGGAAGCCGGTGACGTGTTTGTCATCCACGCGCGGTGCCGCCACGGCTTGATCCAGCCGCAGGGATTGAAAATGTGCCTGCTGCTGTACGACCCCCGTCAACTGCTCGGCTGCGGACACGACCTGCGCCGTATGGCAGGTTTCCACGCGCTCTTCAGCCCGGATTCCCGCGCGCCGGACGCCGGCCATTTTCGCGCGCGGCTGCATCTGTCGTCCGAGCAGATTGCCTATGTGCGGTCGCTGACGGCGACGATGAACACCGAATTCGAAGGCCATTCCGACGGCCGGCAGACCATCATCAAGAGCACGTTCCTGCTGCTCGCAGCGTACCTTTCGCGCCTCTACCAGTCGCCACCGCAAGGAACCGGTGCGCCGCTGGCCCGCCTGGCCAATGTCGTGGCCCATATCCGGAAAAACTTTCGCGAACCGCTGGCCATCGGTACGCTCGCACGCCTGGCCCACTGGTCGCCCAGCCATTTTCAACGCAACTTCAAGCGCGTTTACCACACGACGCCCAACCAGTTCATCACCCGCGTGCGCCTCGAGGAAGCGGCGGAACTGCTGAAGGATCCGGATCGCGACATCACGTCCATCGCCTACGAGACGGGCTTTGCGAGCAGCTCCTTCTTTACCATCCGCTTCAAGCGGCATTTTGGCGAAACTCCTTCGGAATTTCGCCGGCAGAAACTGGTGGAACTGGAAACGATGGCCGGCATGCCGTCGGCGTTGCGGCCTTGAAAGCAAGCTCCCGATGCCGGAAAAACCCGCGCCATGGCTGCGAGGAAATGATTTCGAGTGGCGGCGGATTCGTGGCATTCTATTCGCATGAAGGACCCCATCGGGCAGCACGTGGAACGGTTGTATGGCAAGGAGGCCGCGCCCCGCATCACCGAAACTCTGCGGGCGTTGATCCGACACCATACGCCGGCGCAACCGGCCGCGCCGCGCGGGGAGACGCTGCCGTTGAGCGAGCGCGAGGCGTTGCTGATCGCCTATGGGGACCAGTTGCGCGAGCCGGGCGAACCACCGTTGCGAACGCTCGCGCGGTTCTGCGAGCGGCGCCTGCGCGGGGTGGTCAGCGGCGTGCACCTGCTTCCGTTCTATCCGTACACGTCGGATGACGGGTTCTCGGTCACGGATCATTTCCGCATCGATCCGGAACTGGGCGGGTGGGCGGATGTCCGGCGGCTGGGAAAGTCGTTCGACCTGATGTTCGACGCGGTGTTCAACCACATGTCCGCGCAGAGCGAATGGTTTCACCGCTTTCTGGCAGGCGACCCCGAGTTCGCGGATTTCTTCGTCACGGTGGAAGGCAATCCCAATCTCTCGCAGGTGGTGCGGCCGCGCGCACTGCCGCTGTTGACGCGCTTCCACGGCGCGTCGGGAGAAAAGCAAGTGTGGACGACTTTCAGCGCCGACCAGGTGGACCTGAATTTCCGGAACCCCAGCGTGCTGGTGAAGATTTTGGAGGCGTTGCTGCTCTACGTGGCGAACGGCGCGAAGTTCATCCGGCTGGATGCGATTGCGTATTTGTGGAAGGACATCGGCACCACTTGCATTCACCTGCCCGAGACGCACCGGGTCATCCGCTTGATGCGCGCGGTGCTGGATGAAGTGGCGCCGCACGTCATGCTCATCACCGAAACCAACGTGCCGCACAAGGACAACGTTTCCTACTTCGGCGACGGCCACAACGAGGCGCAACTGGTCTATAACTTCGCGCTGCCCCCGCTGGTGTTGCATTCGCTGCTCACGGCTGACGCGTCGAAGCTCACGCGCTGGGCGCAGTCGCTGGAACTGCCGTCGCGCGCGGTCACGTTCTTCAACTTCCTGGCGTCGCACGACGGCATCGGGGTGAACCCGGCGCGTGGCATCCTCAGCGACGCGGAAATCCAAAACCTCGTGGACCGCACGCAGGCGCAGGGCGGCTTCATCTCGCACAAACACAACCCGGATGGCTCGAAAAGCCCATACGAGTTGAACATCACGTGGTTTGACGCTGTGTCCGATCCCAACGCGCCGGAAGAAGACGCGCTGCGCGTGCAGCGATTCCTCGTTTCCCAGGCCATCATGCTCGCGCTGGCGGGTGTGCCGGGAATTTATTTTCATTCGCTCTTCGGCTCGCGCAACGATCGCGAAGGGGCGCTCGCCAGCAACATCCACCGCCGCATCAACCGCCAGAAATTCGCGCTGGCGGAATTGGAAACGGAACTGGACGCCGCCGGTTCGCTGCGCAGCCTGGTCTTCGCCGGCTATCGCCGGCTCCTCGGCGTCCGCCGTGAACACGCGGCCTTTCACCCCGCGGGCGGGCAACGCGTGCTGGAGTCCTCGCCGAAGCTGTTTGCCGTGCTGCGCACCTCGCCCGATGGCACGGAAACCATCCTTTGCCTGCATCATGTCGGCGCTGAACCGCGCGAAACCGTCCTGCCTGTCGCCGACCTGGAATTCCACACCGACTGGATCGACCTGCTGACCGGCGACACGTTCCACGCGAACGAGGCGCTGCACGTTCCGCTGGCGCCCTTCGCCGTGCGCTGGCTGCAAGCCAAACCGGTCGATTAATTCAGATGGATTCACCGAAGAGGTTGGCCAGGCGCGCGGCGAGTTTGCGGCGGGCGACGGCGTAGGAGAAATATTTGAGGCCAAGCTGGAAATTGGTTTCCGCCCATTCGGCGCGCAGGGTGTGGCTGCGGAGAATTTCCCACGTCTGCTCGACGACCTGGCGGGAAATCAGTTGCGACATTTCGATGGTCTTGAAGCCGAGCGGCGCGATGTCGCGCGCGAACACAGTGTAGGTGTTCACCACGACCGGCTTGCGGAAATAAATCGCCTCGAGGAACGCGTTGCCGAAGCCTTCGTAAAGGCTGGGATAAGTCACAAGGTCGGCGTGCGGGTAGATGTCGAACAACGTGTAGAGCTTTCGGCCCGTCGCATCGGTGCCGCGTTCCTCGGCCACGCGGTCGGCGATGAAGCGCACATCGATCTGTGCATCGTGGATGCGTTCCTTCAGCATCTGCATGTAGGTGTTGCCTTCGTCGCCGGCGGGATGGGAGATCACGAGTTTCACCCGCGGATCATCGAGCCACCGCACCAGTTCGATGGCGTGCTCGATGCCTTTGCGCGCGACGACACGCGTGGGTTGCAAAATAAAGATGTCGTCGTCCTTCAATCCGATTTCCTTGCGCACATCGGCGTTGTAACTGTCGATGCCCGGCGGCGGTGTTTCAAAATCAAGGATGTTTGGAATGACCGTTGACGGCAGGCCGAAGCGGCGCGCGAGTTCCTTCTGGCCCATCGAATTGATGACGACGTGCTCGACGCGCGGCAACAACGGCGGAAAAGCGGCCTGCAAATAATCGCCGACACCGTTGAGCGTGAAGCGCTCGCGTTCCCAGGCGAAATCGTGATGGTGCGCGATGGCGGCCAGGCCGGTCTCGGCCATCACCTCGGTCATCGCGAGGCCGAGCGGCACGTGCATGGGAATGGCGAGGATGTTTTGCGGCACGAGGACTTCAATCTGAAATTTTTCAATGAACCGGTACAACTCGTCCTTGAGCCGATCCTTGATGAATTGAATTTCATTGGTGACCGCGCGGCTGCGGTGGGTGACGCCAAACAAACGGTCCTGCACGGACTTGACCTCGGGATGATTGAAGAACGCGAGCGGCACGTGATAGCTCGTGTCCGGCGGTGTGTCCAGCAGGCCGGCCATCCAGAAGCATTGATGCCCCGATTCGCTGAGAATGTGCGCCCATTTGTCCGCTTCCAGCGTGACGCCGTCGGTGCCGTGAAAGCGCGTGGAAATGAAACCAATCCGGCGGGGCGCTCCCGTGCTCAACGTGATCGTGTGCATGTTTTAGAGAAGTTGCCGCAAATAAACCATCAACCCATCCCAGGCGCCACCGGGAGTTTCACCCGCAACGCCGGCCTCGCGCAATTGCCATGTCTGCCAGCCCTGGGCGCGCGCGGGTTCGATGTCGTTGTCCAGGCGGTCGCCCACCATGAGTGTCTCGGCGGGCGTGACGCCCAACGCGTGCAACCGCGCCGTGAGCCAGCGGAACACATGAGGGTCCGGCTTGCTGAACCCGGCTTCGAACGACCAGAAACACAGGCGCGGCTCGAACAACGCGCGCGACATCCCCTGCTCCGCCAGCGCGGCGTCGAGTTCGTGCAAGGTGTAAGGTTGCGCGTTTGAAGCGATGCCCAGCGGCACGCCGCGTTCGCGGAGGAATTGCAAGACATCCGCCGCGCCATCGGCCAGCGCGACGCGGCGAACCAGTTGCGCGTGTTGCAGCAGGAATTCGTCGAGCGCCTTGGGGGTCAGCGTGGCGAGGGCGGGCAACACGGCCTTGGTGATGTCGGGCCAGAATACTTCGGGAAAGGCAATGCCCGCGGCATGGGCGGTGGCGTGCTCGCGGGCAACGTGCTCGTGGCAGGCCGCGCCAAATTCCACGAGGCTCAACGGCGCGCCGCCGGGCAGCCGGGAGCACAACTGGGCCCAGCGCGGCGCGGCGTCCGGCGGCGGCGCGCCCACGGTCAGCACCGTTTTATAGATGTCGAAGACAACGGCCTTGATGCTCATGTGTCCAGGTCCCACAGCAGCGGGAACAAATGCTCGGCGCCCAGCTTCTCGCGCATGAAACCGGCCTGCGCCCGCAGGGCGGCGGAGGCGGACGCGGGACGGCGCGCGTTGCCGGTGGCCAGTTGCGCGAAGCGTTTCGCGTAAGCCGCGCCGCCGAGCCAGCGATCCGCGGTACGCGGCCACGGCGTGGATTTGAGTTTGCCCGCTCCGGCGCGTTTCTTCCAGCCGGACAATTCAGGATTCAACGGCGCGCACAGTTCCCAGGATGGCTTGGCGGGCTGGGCGAGCACTTCGAGCTGCGCGGTCAGCGTCAGGCGGCTGAACGGCACGGGTTGCGGCGCGCGGCGCGAGAGCATGACGGGCGTTCCGGCCCACGGGCGGCAAGGCGCGGGCAGCCGGGCGCGCCAGCGGGCAAACAACTTCTGTTGCCGCTGTTGTTCCGCCTCCCAATCGAACAAGCGCGGATCAACAAGGATTTCGTCATATAACTGCGGGAAGTGAAACCCGAACCGCTTCAAGTCCGGCGAGATGTTCGGCAACGCGCGCGCCACCAGCGGCCGCCCCGCCGCCGCCGCCTCCAGATACGGCAGCCCGAAGCCTTCCTGTATCGACGTCAACACCACGGCTTCGCTGGCGGCCAGCAACTCGGCCACGCCCGGCTTGCGGGTTTCATCACCAGCCAGGATGCCGAGGCGCAAACGCCAGTGATGCGCGTGAGCCGCGGCGGTGAATTTCTCCGCATAGGCCCGCTCGTCTTCGGAACTCACGTCGCCGGTGGTGACCAGCCACGCCTCAGGCCGCAGCCAGCGCGTGAGCAGCAGGGCCTCGGCGATGTTTTTTCGGCGCAACAGGCGGCAGGGCAGGATCCACACGGGCGCGTCCGCGTCATTCAACTTGTGGCGCAGCCAGTCCTTGGCGGCGCGCAAGCGTTCGGCGGAAGGCGGCGGCATCGGCTCGGTGAGATTGGGCAGCCAGCCGGTGCGCGCGGGAAATTGTCTTTCGAGCAGCGCGGCATCGACGTGGTTGATGGCGGCGTGGCGCACGCCGGGCGACGAGGGAAAGACGATGCGCGCGGGCGCTTGCAGCGAACGAACGCCGTTGCGCCGCATCTCCGGCCAGCGCTGCCAGCGGTTGTCGAACCACCAGTCGTGATGGTGCATGACCAGCGTGATGCCGCGTTCATCGCACGCGCGCGTCAACGCGTCCACCAGCGGCAGATTGCGCGCAATGCCCAGGTTGTGCGCCCAGACCAGGGCGTCATCCGCGCCGTCGTCGCCCAGCAACCGGTTCACGGCGGCTTCGATGCGGCGGGTCAACGCGGCGGAAAAGCGCTGTTCGGACAGATACTTGAAGACCGGTTCGATGCAAAAGGTCACGCGCACCCCCGGAAGGCCCTGGCGGAAGTTTTCGTTCCATTTGCGGTCCAAGGCTTCGCCGCCGGCGAGGATGACGTCCGTGATGCGGCCATCGAACTGGGCGACCAGGTGCGGCGCGGCCAGTTCGATGATGCGGCGAACCCCGCCCGGCCGCAAATGGTAATGAACAATGATCAACTTCACAACGTGCGCGTAATGTTCGTTCCGTTCAACACGCGGTCAAGCGTGATGCGTGGTGCGTGAGATTGGTGAATGGTTAATGGGTTACATGGGTTACATAAGTTAAATGGGGTGGATTCATGGTTCGGAGTTCAGATTTAAGCGAGACGGCGCACCCCC
>JBFMBT010000097.1:0-20882 GCA_040754875.1 Verrucomicrobiota bacterium
GATTACGCCAACGCGAGTGAAGCGAGTGAAGCGATTGAAGCAAAAATCTGCGTCGGAAGGGATCAAAAAATGAATCAACCACGGATGAACACCGATGGACACGGATAAAGGCTCCCCGCAGATTCAGAAAAAACACGGATTGAGGAGGGGAAGAAGTTGGTCAGCCGAATGTTTGTCAACCGAATGAGGGAGTGCTTAGTATTTGAATTCGCCAGCGTAACAGATTTATCTACCCTCAAAAGGTCATGAACTGTGCGTTGCAGATTCTCGGTAAACTGGTTCTCAGCCTATTCATCGGTGTTGTGGCGATGTCGATTGAGCCGTACCCGGGATCTCATGATCTTGCCATGTTGCTTACGGCATCCATTGCTTTTGCATTTCTTTGTTTCCTCCCACGCAGCCCTGACACTCGCCGCGCGATTGTGACTTGCGGCCTAATCACTATTGCTTGTTTTGCGGTGGCTCAGTTCTGGTTCGAGGTTGGCGTGATGGGGGGGTGGCCGGTTTTTCCCGTGATTCAGCAGTTCTTTTTTGTGGACGGAGAGTCAGCGTACGACGCCGACGCGGCGAATCTCTTTCTGACTTTGTTGTTTTGCGTGGCGATGGTAATGGGACTGTGGCGGATATGGCTGTCCGCGCTCCGGTTCCGAAGGAAGCTTCCAAGCGTTGCAAAGTGCCTTAAATTTTGAGGACGAGGACGAGCACGAGCACGACTATAAGGTTTATTGCCAATGCCAGGGGTGTCACCGCTTGTCGCTGGAGACGGTCAGGAGGCGGGCCTGGGTGGCTTCGTTTTCGAGGACAAGGGTTTTGATTTCCCAGATGCCGTGCGGGGGGAGATCAGGTTTGAAATCGAACAGGTTGGCGAGGCGGCGGCCGTCGGCGGCGAGGAGGTCCAATTCAATGCGCACGGAGCGTTGGATGGTATCGGTGTGATTGGTCAGGGTGCCGGTCAGATACAAGAGGCCGCTGGCCTTGTCTTTTTCGAGGCGGTAGTTGAGGACTTCGAGCTCCTTGGCCGGGCGGGGCGGAGCGGCTTTGCGCAGGCGAATCGCGTAAGGACCAATACCCGCCCCCAGCAACAGTGCCGCCACGGTGAGACCTATGACCAGGTTTTGCGTTTTGCGTCGCGGCGGGGCCACCGTTGCCGGGAGGGGTTGGTTTGCCGGGGGTTCGTTCAGGTGGGCCGGCAAAAGCGTTTTGAGTCCGCAATGAGGGCACGGGATGGAAGTGCCCGCCAGCGCGGCAGGAAAGGCGATGTGCCCGGCGCAGTTGGCGCACGAGCATTTCAAGGGCGCGTCGGCCGGGCGCGGCGGCGCCAGAACGGTGGGCTCGCCGCAGTGCGGGCAGGGAATGGTCGCGCCGACCTCGGCCGAGGTGTATTCGAGATGGCCGCCGCAGTTCGCACACGCGCCCTTGATGGCAGGCCGGGAATCGTGCATGGCGGAGCGCAGGAGGCGGGTGCGCTGGCGGCAATGCGGGCAATCGATGCGCGTGCCGGCGGCGCGGGCGGGGAACTCGAGGTGACCGCCGCAGTGCTCGCAGAAGCCCTTCCAATAGCAGACTTCCTGCGCTGCTGGCTCGGCTTCGGGTGTTAGAACTGAGTTCAAGGTTTACGGATTTGCGATTTTTGATTTGCGATTTGCGATTGCGACTTCACCCGCTTTCCCGGGGTTTGCACTACCCTCGGGCCCTCCCCATCAACATGGCTTTTGAATCGTGGGTATAATAGCGCTCCCTTCCCCCTCACCCCGGCCCTCTCCCTTGGGAGAGGGAGAAGCTGTTCCCGCGTGGGGCAAGAAAGATGCGCAAGGCTCGCGGCGAACCCACCCTTGGCGGCCAGGGGAAGGGCGGCACTCCGAAACTGGGCGCGAGTGATCATTCGTTGCTTCATACCAGGGCAAGAGGTTCGAATTGTTGGCCGAGGATGGGTTGGCTGGGGGTTTGGAGCCAGCCTTCGAGGACGCCGGCATAGACCTGGCGGAAATCGACGTTGTATTTGAGGTCGCCTTGGTGGAGGTCCGCCGGGGCGAGGCTGGGATATTTTCCGAGCAGGCTGGATTTCACCTTGGGCGCGACGACGAAGAGCATCGAGCCCGCGCCGTGGTCGGTGCCCGTGCTGGCGTTTTCCTTCACGCGGCGGCCGAATTCGCTGAACGTCATCAGCAGGACGCGATTGAAATGGCCGAGGGCCTTGAGGTCATCGGTGAACGCCTGGATGGAATCGCCGAGGTCTTTCAACAGGCGCTCGTGGGCGGGCGGCTGGTTGATGTGGGTGTCGTAGCCGCCCTGCGACGCGTAATAAACACGGGTGGGCATGCCGCCGGCAATCCAGCGGGCGATGAGCTTGAGCGAGTTGCCCAGTTGCGACGAAGGATACTTGGCCTTGTTCTCGATGGACTTGCTGCGCGCGATGATCTGGTCCGAACTGACCTGCACATCCAGCGCGACGCGCTTGACGTAATTGATGGACGCGGCGGCGTCGGCGGCCATGGTGGAGGACGATTGATTCAGTTCGCGGTAGGATTGTTGCGTGGTGGCCATGGTTCCGGCGTCGTCTTTCGAGGAAACCATGAAGCGGTAATTGTCCGGGTTGTCCACGTTGATGCCCTTGCCGGATTTGCCGGCGAAGGACAGTGGACGCTGGCGGCTGACGGCGATGCCGACCGTGGGGTCGGCGCCGGCGCACGCGTTGTCGAAGTAGCGGCCGAGCCAGCCGGTGTTGACGAATTTGTCGGCGTCACTGGCGGTGGCCCAGATATCGGTGCCGCGGAAGTGGGAACGGTTGGGATTGGGATAGCCGACGCCCTGGACGACCGCCAACTGGCCGCCGACGATGAGGGAGCGCAAGCCGGCCAGCGAGGGATGCAAGCCGAGTTCACGCGTGAGCTTGATGAGTGAGCGCGCTTGCAGGCCGATGGTGGGGCGGGCCTTGTAGTAATGATCGTTGGTGAACGGGACGATGGTGTTGAGGCCGTCATTGCCACCGGCGATTTGCAGGAGCACGACGATGCGGCCGTCGCGGCTGGCGGCTTGCGGGCCTTTGTCGGCGGCCTCGCTGTTGAGCGCGGTGAAGGTGGAATCGATGAAGGCGGGAACGGTCCAGGAAACCGCGCCGCCCAACAGGGTGGTGCGCAAGAATTCGCGGCGCGTCTTGAGTGTCGTTGGCGGGTTCATAGGCGGTTCAGGTGAGTTGATATTGCGGGGTGGACAGCGCGAGCCGGATGGTTTGCTGCACGGTGGCGTCATCGAGCGCGCGGCGCGCGGCGAGGAAATCGAAAAGCGTTTTCTTTTGCGAATCTTCGAGGGGCACGAGGAAGAACCGGCGTTCCAACGCGGCGAGGAACGCGGCCTTGTCGGCCAGTTCGGCGCGGGTAAACAGCTTCGCGACGGGTGCCGGAGTGATCTTGCGCCCGGGGTCGCCGAGGATGAGGCGCTCGACGAGGTTGTAGCGGTCCAGCAGGTTGTTGGTGGTGATCCAGTCCGGGCCGTCCACCCAGCCGTTGACGTCCGGCGGGAAAAAGAGCCGCTGGCCAAGGCTGGTGAGCATCGAGTCGCAGGTATCAGGCGGAGGCAGTTCGCGGCCGAGCACGCGGCAGGTGCCGACGAGCCATTGCACGGGGCTTTTCACCTGGGCGGCCAGCACCTCGGGCGAATAGAATTCCTGCGAACTGAACAGGACTTTGAGCATCGGCTGGAAATGGTTGGCGCTGCGGCGCAGTTCCTCGGCGAGCGCGTCGGTGAGTTCGCGCGAGGGCGGCACGCCCGCGAACCACGTCCAGAGTTTGCCGGCGATGAACCGCTGTGACTGCGGCTGGAGCTGGATGAGCTTCAACACGTCCTGCCAGTCGAGGTTGCCGGTCTTGCCGAGGACGGTTTTGGCGCCTTCGTCATGGATCTCCGGCTTGTAAACGTAGTTCTGCCGGGTCTTGTCGAGCGCCAGGCCGGTCAGCGCGCGGGCGGTTTCGACGACGTCGCGCTCGGTGTAATTGCCTTCGCCGAGCGAAAACAGTTCCATGACTTCGCGCGCGTAATTCTCATTGGGATGGCGCTTGTTGCTCGTGTGCTGGTCGAGCCAGACGAGCATCGCGGGATCGACGGTGATTTCCTCGAGCATGCGGGTCCAGTTGCCGGCGGCGTTGCGACGGAACGTTTCGTTCTGAAGCCACATGAGGTAGGCATTCTCCAGTTTTTCGTAACTGGTGGCGAAATGGTCGTGCCAGAAGAGCGTGAGTTTTTCCTGGAGCGGGCGGGAGCCGTTGGCCATGCGTTTGAGCCACCAGCCGAGGAGGTCGGACAGGTTCTTGCGCTCCTGGCTGCGGCGCATGGCGTCGATTTGCGAGCGCTGTTTGGGGTCGGCGGCCCGGCGAGCGGCACTGCGCTGTTCCCATTGTTCCTCGGACTCGGCCTTGGCCCAGGCGGGCGCGGGCGTGGGATCGGAGACGCGGTCAAAGTCCACGAAATAGGAAATCGCCTTGTCGAAGCCGATTTTGGCGAGGCGCTCGATTTCATCAGGCGGGCCGCCGAAGCCGGCGCGGTTGAGCAGGTGGGCGGCAAGCCGGTAATCCCACTGTTTGGGGTTGATTGGTTCCAACATAAGCGGCCTTTCCGGTTGCAAAATTCAATCAGAGCTGTCGGTAACAGGTTGCCCTAGAGCGGGGCGGGGGAAATTGACGTGAATCAAAGGAAAGGGTGAATGAGTTACATGGGTTAAATGAGTTAAATCGTTGAAGGGTTAAATTAAAGGGTTGAAGGGACGGATGGGACGGGTGGGGCGGATGATTGTCGGGAGTGCTGGCCGGGCGCGGTTACCAGCAGATGCCGACCTGGGCGCGGGCGGATTCGCTCATCATGGCGGGGTTCCAGGGCGGATCATTCACCAGCTCCACGCGCACTTCCTCGACCCCTTCGGCGCCGAGCAACGCCATCTCGACGCCGCCGGCGATGCTGTCGTGCATCGGGCAGCCGGGCGTGGTCAGCGTCATCTTCACCACCACCCGGGAGCCTTCGCGCTGGATGTCATAGACGAGCCCCATATCAACGATGTTGATGCCGAGTTCCGGATCAATCACCTGCCGGAGTGTGTCGAGGAGTGTTTCATCCATAAGCAGGTTTGGGCGAGGGAATGCCGGCCTTCGGCATCCCGATTGGCTCGCCGAGCCGGGGTTGGAACCAGTGAACCAGTATCTTGGCGACGTTCACGGCGAAGAGCGCGAAGCTCATTGCGAGCAAAGCGCAGCCGAGGCGCACGAGCGCGCCGTGGCCCGCGCAAATCGCGCCGCCGGCCAGCAACAGCCCGGCCACGTAGAAACCATACGCGGCGAGTTGCACGCGGCTGGAATACATCTCCGCCAGCGCCGGAATGCGCCGCCGCCCGATGTGCGGGCTGTAGGTGTGATGCCAGACCAGGAACGGAATGATCTTGTGCAGCATGCCGACAATGGCGAACACCACGACGCCATAGATTCCGAGGAATCCGTAAAGATTCTCCAGGCGCGCGGTCCATTCATTCAACGGCAGTCCCGGCCAGCACAACACGAGCGCGAGGAAACTCAGCGGAATCAACATCGCCACCGCGGTCACGAATGATTTCACGCCCCAGTCCAGCACAACGCGTTTGCGCGCGCGCAGCATGGCGCGCATTTCCAAGCCGTAAAGCGCCAGGCCGCTGATGATGATGAGCGCCGCCGCCAGTTTCCACGCGCTGCCGAAGAGCATGGTCACCACGAGCGCGGCCAGGCCGGCGTTCAGCAAGCCAACGGACCAGCGCGCGCGCCGTTCGTTCTGAATGTCGCTCAGGGCGAACATGGGAATGAGCTTGTACGACACGCCGACAATCAACATGACGAACACGCCGAGGATGCCGAGGTGCGCGTGGGCGTGCAGTTGGGCGATGGGATCGAACGGACTGATGGGCCAGCACTTGGCCGCCGCCAGGAACAAGCCCGCGCTCATGGTGAGAAACAGCCAGACCAGCGACGACGCGACGGCGGTGGCGATGACGTTCCAATGGGGCACGCGCCGCAAGGTCCGGAACAGATTGACGATGAACAGGCCGAAGCCCAGCGCGACGAACGAGCCGAAGTGGCCGACCTGTTTCATGTCCCAGATCCAAAACATCCAGACCATGCCGATGAACCCGATGACGTGCGCGTGGAAGTGCCACTTGGGCAGGCGCTGGCTGAACAGTTTCGTTTCCAGCGCGACGGGCACGAGTTGATACATCGCGCCCATGACGATGGACGCGATGCCGCCGAGCACAACCAGATGTGTCAGCGCGATGATGTGCTGGTTGTAATGATATTCGACGAGCAGGTCCGGCCGCGCCACCAGGCACACCGCGCCGAGCGCCAGGCAGATCACGCCGGTCAGGATGAACCGCAGCGGCAGGCTGGGCGGAAGCACGGCGGAATTGAGATTGGGCGTCATGGTGAACGACTGGATGACTCAAGCCCGTTGAATGAGCGTCATGAAACTGCCGTCGGCGTGTTGCTGGGTGGCGCCGCTGAATCCGCGCGCCTCCAGTTGCGGATATAAGTGCAACGGGCGTCGGTCGGTCCGCGCCAGCAAGTCGGCGTCCGGCGGCAACGTTTCCAACGCCTCCAATATCATGACCAGCGGACCGGGCGGTTCGAGGCCGCGCGCGTCCACCTCGACAACCTCGCGATCGGCCTCGGGCAGGTGGACGCCATTGGCGGCGGGCAATGCCTCCGCGCGTGTGAACAGCACTTCCCAGTCGCCGTTGGCCATTGGCTGGGCCTCGTGCGAAAATCCCTGGCGGGCGAGCACGCCGAACAGCGGCACCGGTTCGAACGGCGCCAGCAGGCGAAGCCGCTGGCCGTTTTGCAACTGGGCGACCGTCATCATGATCTTCGAGAACGGTTCGCGTCCATTGTGGATGTCTTCCCGAACGTCCAAAGTAACAATTATTTCTTTCACAGCGATTCCAGTATGCCACCGGCCGGTCCGGGGCGATTTGATACAGGTCAACCGGCGGCGCAAATCTCACCCGCGCCTTTTGCCGCCGGCAAAGAGATGCAAAACGTGCTGCCCTCGCCGGGAACGGATTCCACCCAGATTTTGCCGTTCTGCCGTTCCAAAATGCGCTTCGCAATGGTCAGCCCCAGCCCTTCTCCCGGCACGCCGCCCGGGTTCAAGCGCTGGAAGATTTCGAACACGCGGGCGCGATCCGCCGCGGGAATGCCGACACCGTTGTCCTTCACGGCGAACACGACGTGGCCGTCGTCCTTCCGGCTGGTGACGTGAATGACGCCGGGCCGCGTCTGGTCGAGGTATTTGACGGCGTTGTCGAGCAGGTTGCTGAAGACCTGGCCCGTTTGAATTTCATCCCCCAGACAATCGGGCAGCGGATCGATCTGCAACTTCACGCCTTTCTCGTGCAACTGGTATTCCATGGTTTTCGCAATGTCGCGCACCATCGCGTCCGTGTGCAGCGGCTCGATCCGAAGCGCCGCGCGTCCGAGTCGTGAAAACCGGAGAAACGCCGAGAGCAGCCGGTCAATCTTCGTCGTGCCCGCCTGGATGAACTCCACGGTCTCGGGAATCTCCACGTCGAGAATGCCGCGCAATGCCGGGTCGGCCGACACGGATTTTGACGCGGCTGGATGCGCGCGCAATTCGGAGCACAAGCGCAACAGCTCGCGGCTGAATCCCTGGATGTTCACCAGCGGCGAACGCAAATCATGCGAGGCGACGTACACGAGCAGTTCGAGGTCCTTGTTCTTGTCCGCGAGGTCGCGCGCCAGTTCGGACAGCTTGCGCTCGGCCTGTTTGCGCTCGGTGATGTCGCGCAGGATGCCGGTGAACTTCCGGCGCTCGCCCAGGCGCAATTCGCAGATGGACAGTTCAACGGGCAACGTCGTGCCATCCTTGCGCACCGCCACGGCTTCGCGCCCGATTCCAATGACCCTGGCATGACCCGTGCGCAGATAGTCGGCGATGTAGCGGTCGTGGTGTTCGCGATGCGGCGCGGGCACCAGCACGCTCACATTGCGGCCGGCGAGTTCCTGCGCCGAGTAACCGAACATGCGCTCGGCGGCGGGATTGATGGTTTCGACAATGCCGCGTTCATCGATGGTGATGATGGCTTCGACGGCGTTGTTGAAGATGGCGCGCATGCGTTCCTCGCTTTCGCGCAGGGCAAGCAGCGTGCGTTTGTGTTCCTCGATTTCACCCTGCAACGCGTGGTTGGATTGAGATAAATCGCGCGTGCGTTCGCTGACGCGCACCTCCAGTTCATCGCGCGCCTGCCGCAACGAGATTTCACTCGCGCGGCGCTGCACGTTTTCTTTCAACAACAACGCGAAGATGATGGCGAGCAGCGTGACGCTGGTGACGCCGAAACCTGCGTCGAACCACAGGGTGAGGCGCGCGCGCCGCACGACCGCCTGTTCGCGCGCGGCCAGCAGGCGGTTTTCCTCGGCGGTCATTTCAGCGATGGTCTTGCGAATGTCGTCCATGACCAGCTTGGCTTCCTGCTTGCGGATGAGGGCCATGGCGGCTTCCCGGCCGTCCCGGTTGAAGACTTCAATGCGATTCTGGATGAACTGCAAACGCCGCGGCACCAGTTCGGCCAGGCGGGTGAAATGCGCCCGCTGGGCCGGGCTGTCCGCCGTGCCGGTGCGCAATTCACGCATGAGATGCTCGACGCGGTTGGTGGCCGTCAGATACGGGTCCAGAAAACTCCGTTCGCCCGTGATGACATAGCCGAACATGCCGGACTCGGCCTCGGTAAGGCGCGCCAACAATTCGTCCTGCGACGCAATGGCCGCGTGCGTGCGGGCGACCCACCGCGAAGTGGAAATGAGCTGCTGCGCGTTCCAGTAGGACAGGACGCCGCTCACCGCCAGGAGCGCCAGCGCGAGCGCGGCTCCGATGATGAACCGCGTCTCAGCGCCGAAATTTCGAAGTGTCCGAAACATGCAAACTGCTTTCGCACTACTATGGCGCAACGTAGCGGGCGGGGCATTTCCCGGCTTAACCTGGCTTGCCGGACCGCACACTTTTCTTGCGGGGGAGTTCGGAGTCCCGGCTTCAGCCGGCGAGGCGTTGCAGCTCAAGCTGTGTGGAAAGTTTCCTGCGTGCTTTCGTGGCGACGTCCAGCCGCCTGAAGGCGGGACTCCGAACGTGGTTACGGCCGGCCAGACGTGGACAGCGCTTCAAGCAGCGCGGCGGCGTCCGCGTAACCGGAGTGGATCGCCAGGGCGCGCTGCGCGGCGGCGCGGGCCTCGGTCGTGCGGCCCAGGCGGGCGAGAACGGTGGCGCGCGCGTAAGGGATGCGGGGCGAACGGGTGTCGAGTGCTTCGGCGCGGGCGAGGGCATCGAGCGCCTGGGCCGGTTGATTCAGCGAGGAATACGCGAGTCCAAGATTATACCACGCCTGCGAGTGCGCGGGATTGATGCGGACGGTTTCCTCCAGTGTGGCGGTGGCGCGATCCAACTGTCCGAGCTCATGCAGCGCCAGGGCCAGCTTGAAACGATATTCCGCCTCGCGCGGCGCGAGGTCACAGGCGGCTTGCAACTGCGCGGCCGCCTCGTGCGATTGGCCGTTCTGGCTGAGCGCCACGGCGAATTCGTGGCGCAGCGGCGCGGAGTTGGCGTCCCAATCGACGGCCTTGCGGAAGTATTCCAGCGCGCGCGCCAGTTGATTGCGGTCCGAATAATAAACCCCCAATTGCATCGCGCCCGCGGGCTGATCGCCACCCGCCGCGAGATGCCGCAGCAAATCCTGGCCGGCCAGCGATTGCGGATCGACGGTCGAGCGCAACACCCACGCGGCATCGACGCGTACTTTGCGCACGGGATCATTCAACAATTCCGTCAACGCCGTGCGGACGGCGCCATCGGTGGACGCGAGCGGTTCCAGCGCGGACGCCGCCACGCCGCGCACCATGGGCGACGCATCGCGAGCCGCGCGCAGCAGCGTCGCCGAGGCCTCGCGTTCCTCCGGCCAGTTGCGCAACAAGCCGGCGGCCACCGCGCGCCAGAGCGAATTGGTTTCGCCGTCGTAAAGCGCGACCAGGTTTCGCCACGCGTGGCGGTCGCCGGCGCGCGCCTGGGCGACCCATTGCGCGCGCGTGCGCGAGGGCCGGTTCATGCGCCCGCCGTACCATTGTTGCGTCCAATCGAGCGCCCACGCGGCGTCCTTGTCCGCGTGGCAGCGATTGCAGGCGTTGGGAATGCCGTGTTGCTGCGTCAACAGCGGGTCGGGAATGGTGAACCCGTGGTCGCGCCGCGGGTGGCGTTGCATGTAGGTGGTCAACGGCATGTGACAGTCCACGCAACGTCCGCCCGGCTCGTTCGCCTGATGATGGCTGTGCGTGGAAGCGTCGATGCGTGGAATCTGGATTCCTGGCAGTGCCGGCGACTGCCCAATGTGGCAGGTCATGCACAAGGCGTCGCCCGCGACGCGTGTCTTGCCCGAGTGCGGCTGATGGCAATCGATGCAGCGCACACCCGCGGCGTGCATGCGGCTGGCGAGAAAGGACGTGAACTCGTAATCCTCATCGCGCACCTGGCCGTCCGGATAAAAGATGTCGGATTCATCGGGAATCGTGAGGGAATAGTGATCGAAGTAGGCGTCGCCGGGTTGAAAATCGCCGGTCAGCTCGGCGCGGCGCGAGTGGCAGGAACCGCAGGTGTCGAGCATCTGGTCGCGGCTGAGCCGGCGCAGGGTTGGATCGCCGGTGCCCGTCGGATATTGGCGCCGCCAGCGCACGTGGTCGGCCATCGGGCCGTGACAGGCTTCGCAGCCGACACTCATTTCGGCCATGGCGGTGGCGTAGCTGTCGGTGGCTTCGTCATAATTCTTGCGCAGGCGCGTGTTGTGGCAGGCGGCGCACATGGTGTTCCAGTTCATGCCGCGCCCGGTCCAATGCCCCCATTCGCCGGGCTGCCGATCCTCGTTACCGAAGACGTCAAACCACTCGTTGTGCTGCGGATCGAGCGTGACCTCCAGGCACTGCCAGCGTCCGCCGGGCGCTTCGATCAGAAATTGCCGCAACGGATCGACGCCAATGACACGCGCAATCGGATACGCCTTGCGTTCGCGATGAAGGCCCAGCGTGACAATCTCGAACACGCCGTTGGTCAGGCGCGCTTCGGATTGTTGCGTGCCGTGCTGAAATGTCTGTGCCGGCTCGAATGCCGCGCGGTCCACTTCAGGTTTCAACGGGCGCTCCGCCAGCGCGTGGTGCGAATCGGCCCACAATTGAAACGCCTCCGCGTGACATTCCCGGCAACTCTGCGAGCCGGCGTAACGCGCGAACACCGCCGCATCGTCCTCTCGCTTCGGCGCCGGCGTGCCTGGTGAGGAAGCGACTGGCGAACGCGCGGGTGCAGGCTTCGACGCGCGCCATGCCACGAAGACGGCAAGCAACACGACACCGGCCGCCACGCTCCACCAAAGTGGCGCGTGACGCTTTCGACTTTGCGGTGTCGGCGTTTTCTTCTTTCGACCCATCCGTTGCGCGCAGCCAGAGGCCGCACGACATCAAACGCTGGCCAGTTCCGTGGTGACCGGCGTTTTGAGAGTTGCCAGTTTGGGCAAACCGAGTTCCGGCGTCTTCAGCAGCGTCAGCAGCATCGAAAACGGCTGTGTCGCCTTCACGGCGTGCGGCAGGTTCGCCGGCATGTAAAGCAGGTCGCCCGCCTTGAGCAGGTTTGGCTTGCCCGCGAGGCTGAATTCGCATTCGCCGGAAAGAATCTGGATCACAGCTTGATGCGTCGAAGTGTGTTCGCTCAATTCCTGGCCTTCCGCGAAACCGAACAGCACCACGCGGGTGGTGGGCGTGTTCAGCAGGTTGCGGCTGACGATGCCGTTGGCGGCGAATTGCGTTTCATTTGGCAGCGAAAGGATTTTCGCCTGCGCGGGATCAATGAGGGGTTGGTTGCTCATAAATAAAAATGTTTACCACTGCGCCAATGGCGTGACAGGCGGCGGATCCGGCGGCCGTTCGCCGTCGCGCAACGGTGTCAGCAAAACGGTCAATTGCGCCTCGCGCACGCCGCTCAAATGCACCGCCAGCTTGCGGATGCCGTCGTTGCGCGCCTGCGCTTCCGGTTGCGGTGAGGACGGCAGTGGCTTGGGGTCCATGATGGTGAAGGTCGCGCCGGGCGGTGACAGCAGTTCGACGCGAATCCAGGTTTTGCTTTGCGACAGGATCGCGGCGTTGCCGTCCCTGTTGATCGCGATTTGCGCCGGCGTGTGCATGAACCACCACACTTCCGACGGCTGATCGGTCCGCACTTCATCCTGCACAATCATTTTGCGCCGTTCGATCAAGCCTACGCCGCGCGTCACCTTGCGCGCCTGGCTTTTGTAGGCGGCCGTCAAATCCGCGACCGCATAAGCCCAGTCGGGCTTCGATTCAAACCGCACCATCGGCGCCGCCGCCGCGGGTTCCTGGTCTGGCGCCGTGCCCGGATTGATGACGAGCGTGTTGTGGCCCTCGGCGCGCATGCGGTAGTAGTTCCAGCGCGATTTGCCGAAGTAACCGGGCAGATTGTAGTTGTCCGCGCCCAGGTCCACCGCCCAACGATTGCCCAGCGCTTCGAACACGAACGAGCCCAGGTCGAGGTTGCTGTGATTCGCCCTGTTGTCGCCGCCTTTGAAGCCGATGAACGACGTCCGCTTGTCCTCCCAGGAACCACGGAAGAACGTCACATCGACATTTTGATAATAGCGGTCCAGCGGAATCTGCTTGAGCCGCGTCTCGCCGCGCGGTTCATACCAAAGCAGGTCAAACGCCGCCGGTGTCGCTGCCCGCGCCTGAAACGCCGCGTATTCCGAGCGGGCGAACTTGCGCGCCAGCCAGAACAACTGTGGCGCGCGGATTGGAGAATCCGACGCATCCGCGTAATTGAACGTGCGCCCGGTTGGCCCCGACGCGTACAGCGGGAACGTCCCCGTTTCGCTGAAGCCCGGCGCGTCCGACAACCCGAAGTCCGTGCCGAGCGCGGTGTCCAGTGCGGCGAGAATCGCCACGTTGTAGCTCGTCGCGTAATTCCAGTACCCGGGCCCTTCGTTCCACGCGCCGTCCGGCGCGAATTCCGCCAGCGGCAGCTTCAGCGACTCCAGTGCGCCGCGCAGGATTTCGCCGGCCAGTTCCGGCAGTTCGTCGCCCAGCGCGAGCGCGCCTATGCCGATGCCGCCGTTGCACACCTGGTTCCAGTTGTGGCGCGCCTTGACCCACCAGCCGTATTTGCCGGTGCCGCGATAGGCGTCGCGCGCGAGGTTGAGCGCTTTTTCGACCATGGCTGTGCGAAGAATCGTTCGGCGCTCCGGCGTCCACGCCTCATAAAACCAGTCGTAACCCAGCGCGAACGCGTGCGTCATCTCGGCCGTGTCGAGGAAATGCCGCGGGTTCCAATCCTTGAACGCCGCCGCGGCCTCCAATTCCCGCCACGCGCGCTCGACGTAACGCTCGTCGCGGTCCAACTGATACAGCAGTCCCAGCGTCGAGACGCGGTCCAACACGCGCCGGCTCGTGTGCAGCAGGCGCAGGCCGTCGGGAATTTCGTATTGCGAGGGCGGCGCTTCCAGGATGCCCTCCGCGTGCGTCTTCAATTTCTTATGCCAGGCAATCAGTTGCGGATCAGTCGCCACCTGCTGGCGCAGACGCGCGAAATCCGCCGGCGTGGCGAGCAGGCGGGGATGTTCCTTGCGCAGGCTCGCGAGGATTTCGCGGGCGGCTGGCACGTTTGCGGGCAAAGGAGCGGGGTCGCTGGCTCGGGACGCAACGACCCCGGCCACGGCGAACAACATCCACGCCGTGGCAAAAGAGCGAAACATTTTTGCGTTCATATCAATTGGTTTTTCATGCCGCCGCCAGTTCCTCCACGCGCCGCACGCGCAATTCCACCGGCGCGACCGTGCGCTGGAGCGTTCCCGATGTCAAAATGCGCGCCCGCAATCCGCCGCGCCCGCGCAACGCCGCTTCCGTGCCCGGCGCAAACGCCTCGTCCATCCAGTAACACGGCTTGCACGATTCCACGCCGTGGAAGCGCACGCCTTGAATTTCAAATTCGCAGCCGATCAACGAATTCAAATCCACGCCGCGCGTGATGATATTGCGGCGAAACGCGTAGGGCGGCTTGTTCACGCCCGTTTGCCGGCACAACGCCTCGTATTCTTCGATGGCGAAAAAGGTGACTTGCCCCTTGTAATTCTCCTTGTGGTCAAAATAGCGGTCGCCCTTCACGCCGCGCCCGGCCACGCATTCGAGCGAACCCATTTCCCAGATCGGATGGACTCCGGCCGGCCCGCCGTGGTGGCCTACGTAGTTGTGTCCCGGCGAAAGGTAACAGTGCAGCAGTTCGATTTGTGTCATGACTAAATATTCATCAATTTGACGCGCGAGCATCACGGCGTCGCACCATTTCATTTCGTTTTCTTCGCTTTTTCTGCCATCTCCAGTTTCTCCACGAAATGCTGCGGCTCCTTGTAAAAATCCTCCTGGCATTGGTCGCAGCAGATTTTGATCTCACGATCCTCGTACGTGAACGTGATTGGCGAATCGCCCAGGTCCAGTCCGCTCACCACGCACGTCTTCAGCGGATACGGCTTGGGCGCCTTTTCCTTTTTGCCATCCGCCGCCGCGAGCGACAGGGTCAACGCGAGCGCGAACGCCGCGAAGCAAAGTGATTTCACCGGAAGCAAGGATTTCGTTCTTATTGTCATATCGAAACGTCCGTTATGCGCCCAAACGCGGGAACAAAGAAACCCTCTCCTCGGAGAGAGGGCAGGGAGAGGGGGACCGCGGCATTGCCAACCAGCCAGGATGGAATGCAAACACCTGCGACATCGCAAATCCCCTCAATCGCAAACCGGCAATCGCAAATCAAAAATCGAGCACCCATATCTTGCCTTCAAATAATCCATTTCCGCGTTAAACGTTTTGACAGAGGTCAATTCAAAGGAAACTTGAACGAGAGACAATGAACCCGGTTATGAACAACCGCCGCCAATTCCTCCTCACCGTCACCGGCGCCGCGCTGGCCGCCGCTCCGGCACACGCCGCCGAACCCGCCGTCGCTGCGAACCCATCGGATCGCGCGTACTGGCTCGCCATGCTGCAACGCGTCGCGCAGCCCGTTCTCGAAAATCTCGCCGCGCGCCGATTGCGCGAGCGCATGCCCGTGGAATGCGTCGCGGGAAAGGTTGAAGACCGCCGCAAGGTCACGCATCTGGAGGCGGTGGGCCGCACGTTGACGGGCATCGCGCCCTGGCTTGAACTGGCCGACGGTGCCGGCGCGGAATCCGCCCTGCGCGCGCGTTTTGCCGACCTCACGCGTCGCGGCCTGGCAAGCATCTCGGACAAGGTTTCGCCTGATCATCTGAACTTCACCGCCGGCGCGCAGAATCTTGTCGATGCCGCGTTCCTCGCCCACGCCTTGTTGCGCGCGAAGCGCGAGCTCTGGGACAAACTCGAGGCGCCCGTTCAACAGAAGCTGGTTGAAGCGATGCAATCCACGCGCAAATTCAAGCCCGGCCAGAACAACTGGCTGTTATTCGCCGCGATGGTGGAGACGTTTCTTGCCAGTGTCGGCGCGGAGTGGCAGCGCGAGCGAATTGAAACGGCACTGCGCGCGCATCAGGAGTGGTACAAGGGCGACGGCGTCTATGGCGATGGCGCGGAGTTTCACTGGGATTATTACAACAGCTTCGTCATCCAGCCGATGCTCCTCGATGTGCTCGAACGCATGAATGAATCGCTGCCGCAATGGGCGGATTTTCTGCCGAAGGTGCGCGCCCGCGCGCGCCGTTACGCGGCGATCCAGGAACGTTTGATTGCACCGGACGGAAGCTTTCCGGCCGTCGGCCGTTCGCTGGCGTATCGTTGCGGCGCGTTTCAATTGCTGGCGCAAATGGCGTTGCGCGACCAATTGCCCGAGGGCGTCTCACCCGCGCAGGTTCGCAGCGCGCTGACTGCGGTCATCCGGCGCACGCTCGGCGCGGCCGGCACCTTCGATGCGCAGGGCTGGCTGCGCATCGGCCTGGCGGGGCATCAACCGTCGCTGGGGGAAAGTTACATCAGCACCGGCAGTTTGTATTTGTGCAGCGCGGTGTTTCTCCCGCTGGGCCTGCCGGCCACGCATCCGTTCTGGTCCGCGCCGCCCGCCGACTGGACCGCGCGCAAGATCTGGTCCGGCCAAGACCTCGCCACGGACCACGCGCTAAAGTCGTAGGGGTCATTAAGTGCCGATATCGGGCGGAAGGGGGCGGAAGCGGCAGGTTGTCCCACGTAATCCCACGTAAGGGGCGTTGAATCATTGAATCGTGATGGGTTGAAACGATGAATGGATTAAATGACTCCCACGATTCAACGCGCTTCAATTTACCTGACCACCACCTCGTACCACAGCGTCTCCCAGCGCGGGCCGATCGTCACGGAGGCTTTTCCTCCGGTGGATTGGAGGGGCAGCTTCTGTTTGCGCTGGCCGCGTTCATCGAGGGACCACACTTCCACGCGCGTCGCCGCGTGCGGCAGCGTGATGCGCGCCTCGACCCCTTCCACGCGTGACGGCGCGCTTCCCCAATCGCGGCCCACGGTGGACTTCCCGGCGTTCTTCCAGCCCATGCCGGTGTTCTCCGCGTAACCCGTCGCGGTGATCAGCCAGCGGGTTGCGGCGGTATCCATCGCCGTCAGCGTGACCGTGCTCCAGCCATTTTGCAGGCCTTGTGCCGGTTCAATGACAAATTCTCCCAACGCAAAGCGCCGTCCTCCGCCGTAGCCTATGACCCCTTTGCTGCGCGGCGTGTTGATGGTCACCACACCACGGTCCGGCGTGGCCACGTCCCAGGCCAATTCGCGCGTGTCTGATTCAAACCGGTTTCCCGCCGCCCCCGCCTCGTCCGGACGCAACGCGCCGCGCGGCATCTTCCCGCCTTCCACCGCCAGCGCCACGCGATGCACGAGCGCCGCTTCGCGCGCGATGCCCAAGTGTGTTCCCTGCACCAGATCCCAGTTGCGCGCGTGTCGCAGCAAATCCACTTCACGTTCGGCATCGAGATTCGCCACCACCAGCTTTTCCGCCGGGCGCACATCGCCGCGCAGGAACAGCGCCGCCGCGCCGACGAGCGTCGCCATCTTCGTCGGATGCTGGTCGATGTCGAAGAAGCTGCCGATCTTGCGCCCGTTCCAACCGTCCTTGCGCGAGTGGGCGTAGCTGTAAACGTAGAGCGCGTCCCAATCCTGAAGCGCCGCATACGCCGCCAGCAGCAGAAAGCCTTCGCTGCCGTAGGTGTTCGGCGCGGGATGATTGTATTCCGTGCAGGCGATCGGCTTGCCCAGCACGCGCCGCAACGCGAGCCCCGTCACGTTGCCACCGCGCTCGTTGACCATCGTTTTGTTTTCCACGATCCAGTTGCCCGGGTCCCAGGGCCGCCCCGGAAAGCGCGGATGCTGCCAGTACGAATGCGTGTCCACCCAGTCCAGCTTCGCCTGCACGTTCAAGGGGCTGCACCCCGCAATGGTGCCCGTCACCGGCGCGCGCACCTTCAGGTCGTGCTCGAGGAAACGCGCCATGCTTTGCCAATAATGATCTTCGGTCGCCGTCAGAAACCGCATCCAATCGCGTTGCGCCGCGGCGGTGCGCCCGCCAAATTGTCCCCGCTCGAACACGGGAACGCTGCCGCTCTCGATTGACTCGCCCGCCGCGAGCCCGCCCACGCCGCCGGTCCGCAAGGAAATCGCCGCGAACGTCGCGCGCGAAGCCGCTCCGCCCAACGTGCCGAACGTCACGCGCGCCTGGCTGTCCGATTGCGCCGCGTTGAACACATAACGAAACTCGCGCCATTCGGGCGTGAGCGGAATGCTTGCCGAAAATCCCAGATTGCTCCACGGCTCGTGCGCCTGCGTGACGCTCGCGGAAATGGTGCGCGGCCGGTCGCTGCGCGCCCAGAAACGCAGCGTGTAGGCTTTGCCACCTTCGAGTGGCAACGCCGATTGATTGAACTGCACGTGCCAGCTTTCCGCGCCGGGCCTGACGACCTCGATGCTCAGCGCCTTGGCGCCGGTTGCGCGAATCTTCGGCGGCACATCGGTTACGACAGTTGCGTTTGCCTGGGCGCCGCCGTGGCGTTCCACGGTCCAACTTTTCATTTGCGCGGTGAAGCTGCCGTTCTGCAACAACTCCGCGCCCACGGGCTGCGCGCCCGCATTCCAGGCGTCGCGCAAATTCGCCGTCGTTCCGTAACGTTGCCGCAGCCATTCGTTCCATTGGCGGCGCAAATCCTTGAGGAACACGTCCGGCAGTTTGTCCACATCATGGCCCAGCCACGCGTGCACGAGGCCGTTCTCATTGTTGATTTCCACAAACGCCACCGCCGGATCCTCCGCGGCCGTCATGCCCGTGTAAGGATTGCGCGCGCCCAGCAGACGCCGCGCGTAATCCTTCTGCAATTCCTGCTGGCGCGCGTCAAAGAACCCCACCACATGCCGGTCCTTTGAATCCAGCGTCTCGATTTCCGCGGGCAGGCCATCGGCGGCAT
Source organism: Verrucomicrobiota bacterium (assembly GCA_040754875.1). Taxonomy (GTDB): domain Bacteria; phylum Verrucomicrobiota; class Verrucomicrobiia; order Limisphaerales; family JBFMBT01; genus JBFMBT01. The sequence goes on from JBFMBT010000097.1 coordinate 18,515, forward strand.
TGAACGCCCGGCCCACCACCAGGTTGAGGTTCGCGTAAATCCCGCGCTCCTTGAGTTGCGCGATGAAATAATGCAGCCGGTCCAACGCCTCGGCATCCAGTTCGCCCGAGGTCTTCGCGTCACGCGAGCGGATTCCGTCCGGCCATTTCGCCGAATCCATGTGATGAAAGCGCGCCACGTTGATGCCGAACTTCGCCAGGCGCCCCGCGATTTTCGGCGCATCCTCCTTCGTGGGCATGCCGGCGGCAAAACTCAGGTTGACACCGAGAAACCGGATGCGCTCCTTGCCCGCGTAAAATTGGCCGCCGTCGCCCACGCGAATGTGTCCCGCCCTGCCCGCCGGCTTCGGCAGCCACGCGCTCACGTCCGTGACCCCGGGCGATGCATCATCCCACGGCAGCACGAACGGAAACGTCGCCGTCTCCGCCGCCGGGGCGGACACCGCCATCCCCAACGCCAGAATCAATCCCGACCATCCGCACGACATTTGTTTCATAAATTTCCGCGAACTTAGGCCAAAGCCATGCCCCGCACCTTGATAAAAATCAACCGGGTGGACGGGCGTTCCTTCACACCGCAAAGCATCAGGGAAGTTCAAGGTGCCAGGCTCAACGTTCAAGGTTCACCCAACTTCGAACCTCCGAACCTTGAACTTCCCCTTGACCTCCATCAATCCCGCGTCTTCCGCTTCATCGTATCCTTCCCTCGCATGAACGATTCTTGCGCCCAAACACTCATCGACGTCCGGCCCATGCCTCCGCGCCTGCGCCACCCCACCATCTTCAACACCTGGGACCAACTGGCCGAGGGCGACGCCATCCTGCTCGTCAACGACCACGACCCCGTGCCACTCTACTACCAGTTCGCCGCCGAACACTTCGGCCATTTCCGCTGGGAATATCTCGACGCCGGGCCCGACCTCTGGCGCGTACGCATCAGCAAGGGCGATTTCCCCGACCCCGGTTTCGTTCCGCAGCGCCGCCCCGTGCATTCGTGTGCGTCGCCGGTGAAGACGGTTCCGCCCTTCGTGCTCGACACGCGTCCCATCTTTGCGCGCGGCGAGACACCCTGCAAAGCCATCGACGATGCCGTCGCCTCGCTGCTGCCCGGCCAGACGCTCGTGCTGCTCGTTCCCTTCGAGCCCGTGCCGCTCTACGCCAAACTCGGCAACCAGGGCTTCACTTACATTGCCGCGGAAACCGAGCCCGGCCTCTGGCGTGTGGAATTCCGGCGCAAATGAATACCCGCAGCAGCCGACGTGAGGAGGCTCACTCTCAAAGTCCCGCTAGGGACGTCCGAAAGTAGCCCAGCGATTTATCGCTGGGTCCGTGGCCATCGAAAACCAAAGCCCCGGAGGGGCGACAGAACGACAGAACGTGTTCGAATGCATTCAAAGAAATCTCCCCATGAACCTTGTAGCAGCCGAGGCAACGAGGCTCTAATTGTCGAGTCACCCACGGCTGCATTCTCCAACGGGCCTTCGAACACCCAAGCGCACTCGATTCTGTCTCCCCTCTCGCGGGGGAGAGGGCCGGGGTGAGGGCGAGCCCCATTCGCGAAGCCTGACTTCTTCACAACCTTTGAACCCAATTCCATCGGTGCCCGAACCCCTTCCCATCGTCTATGCCTGCTCCGGCTGTTCCGACGCCGGCGAACTCGCCGACCGCATCGCCCGCAAGCTGACCCGCGACGGCGTCGCCGAAATGTCCTGCCTGGCCGGCATCGGCGGGCGCGTCAAAAGCCTCCTGGCCAAAGGCACGAATGCCCGGCGCATCCTCGTCATCGACGGCTGCCCCATCGCCTGCGCCAAGAAAACCCTCCAACTTGCCGGCCTGACGAAGTTCGAGCACCTCGGCCTCCACGAACTCGGCTTCCGCAAGGGCAGTTGCGCAGTAACGGATGAAAACATTCGCGTTGGCACTGGCGCAGCAGCAGTCGTTTTGTTGAAAACGAACACCTGAATCGGTTGCAAATATTAACAGCCGTGCAGTGATCTCCAGATCTTGGATCGGGTTAGTCGGCTGCACGGCTCAGGCTCTCGATCAAAGAAATGCAACCAGAAATCTCGTCACTAGTTAGCGATGCCGTTCCGCGAGCTGGCTCATGGCTCGCGAAATCAGGAAGGCCTCCTTCGAAGTTTTTCTTTAATTTTGAAACGGAGTAGGCGCCCGTTTGCCACCGCCATGACGCGTTTTCCAAACGGTCAGACCACTGTTCAGACCAGTTTAGTTGAATTTCAAGTATGCCGCCGAAAGGATGGTGGCCGAATGTATTCTTTTTGTCTTTACTCGCCAATGCTTTGACTGCTTGCACGGAGCCGGGGCCATGAATTCCCGCCGCCAGAATTGCAACGAAATCTGATGCCGGA
>JBFMBT010000098.1:0-20653 GCA_040754875.1 Verrucomicrobiota bacterium
AGTCAGAGGACAGCCATGATGCTTCGAAAAGCGAAGTTTGTATTTGCGATTGTGGCCGGTCTGGCCGCCTTGGGCCTGGCTGGCCGGGAGGCGTCGCGTCTGGCGGAGCAACGGCAGGTGGCGCAGGAATACGAGCCGCCCCCGCCGGGCATGGTGTTCGTGCCGGCCGGGGAATTCCTGATGGGCAGCGATGACCCGGAGGCCGAGCCGGACGAGCGTCCGTTGCGCAAGGTATTTGTGCCGGCGTTTTATATCGACAGACACGAGGTTACGAACCGCGAGTATAAGCAGTTCAAGCCGGACTATAAATATCCCGCAGGACAGGATGACATGCCCGTGACGTTTGTGCTCAAGCCCGATGCCGAGGCATATTGCCGCTTTATCGGTAAACGTCTGCCCACCGGCGCGGAATGGGAAAAGGCCGCGCGCGGCGCCGATGGCCGGCGTTACCCGTGGGGCAATGAGTTCAATCCCGCGTTTTGCAACCTGCGCAAACCGGCGGCGAAAACGGACCCCGACGGCAAGGCGTGTCTCCTGCCGAACGCGAACGAGCGCGGCAAGCTGCCGCCGGGCAGTTTTCCCCAAGGCGCCAGCCCATACGGTTGCCAGGACATGGCGGGCAACGTCTGGGAATGGGTGAGCGACAATTTTTACGACCGGGGGATGTTTGGGTTCAAATCAGGCGAGCCGCGCGGCGTCATTCGCGGCGGCGCGTATGGCTACAGTTCGCGGCAGGGCCGCGCGTCCTACCAGGGGCTTGAGGCACTGAACACGACGTGCCACGACGTCGGGTTTCGGTGTGCGATGACGGCGGTGGCGAAAAAGTAAACTTCAAAATCCAACTCCAGTGATGCGTGATGCGTGTGGGGAGAGACGCCGTCAAGCAGCACCGGAGTCAAGGTTGCAAGCTGACGGCGCTGCCGCTGGGGACTGAGCCGGACCGCGGGCATCCTGCGCATCCTGCCCGCTTACGGCGTGGCAAACCAGCGCGGGTGAAAATTGAAATCCTCCCTTCGCCTGGCGACCCACGTATGATCCGCCCGGTTTGATTCCTCCCCCGCCCGGCACGCCGTACCGTAAGCGCGACTGGAGTCGCGCGGTCCGAAGCGTTTGCAGAATTCTACATAAGGGCGGCAAGTTTTGTGCATGGCACGGCGGGCGGCTCTCTGTTAACTTACGCTGGTATCAATCGCTGCCAGTTTGACATGCGCGCATACTTAACAACCTTGCTTGCCGCCGGTTGCCTCGCATCCGCCTCGCACGGCGCGGACCTGGACCTTCGCAAACTGCCGCCGCCTGCGTCGGCGGTGGATTTCGTCAGGGACATCAAACCAATCCTCGAAACGAGTTGCCTCCAGTGCCATGGCGCGGAGAAACAGAAGGGCGGCCTGCGGCTGGACTCGCGCGAAGCGTTGTTGAAAGGCGGCGACAACGGCGCGGCCATCGTCACGGGCGACAGCGCGAAAAGCCCGTTGATTCATCTGGTGGCGCATCTGGTGCCGGACTCGGAAATGCCGCCGAAGGGCAAGGGCGAGCCGTTGACGACAACGCAGATTGGGTTGATGCGCGCGTGGATTGATCGCGGCGCGGAATGGCCCGCGGGAATGACATTGCAGGTTCCAGGGATTGCGCCGGAGTTGCTGGCGAAGTTGCCGCCGCCCGCGGCGCGCACGGTGGATTTCAGCAAGGACATCCAGCCGCTGTTCGCGCAGAACTGCTACGAATGTCACGGGCCGAAAAAGCAGGAGGCCAACTTCCGGCTGGACAGCAAGAGCGTGACCTTGCGTGGCGGCGACCTCGGCGTGGCCGTGGTGCCGGGCAACAGCGCGCAAAGCCTGTTGATTCATCTCGTCGGCGGATTGAAGGGCGACCTCGTCATGCCGGCGCGCGGGCCAAGGTTGAGCGCGGAACAAATCGGCTTGTTGCGCGCGTGGATTGACCAGGGCGCGCCGTGGCCCGATGGCCCCGACCCGGGCAAGACCGCGGACAAGCGCGATCATTGGGCATTCAAAGCGCCGGTGCGCCCCGCCGTGCCGGAAGTGAAGAACAAACGCTGGGTGCGCAATGAAATCGATAACTTCGTGCTGGCGCGACTGGAGAAGGAACGGCTTAAGCCTTCGACTGAAGCCGACCGCGTCACGTTGATCCGGCGGTTGAGCCTGGATCTGGTCGGGCTGCCGCCGACGATTGCGGAGGTGGACGCGTTCGTGAACGACAGGAGCGAGCGCGCCTACGAGGCGTTGGTGGAGCGCCTGCTGGCGTCGCCGCATTACGGCGAGCGCTGGGGCCGGCACTGGCTGGACGCCGCGCGTTACGCGGACAGCAACGGTTACGAGAAGGACGCCAAACGCAGCATCTGGCCGTATCGCGATTACGTCATCCACGCGTTCAACCGGGACCTGCCGTTCGACAAGTTCACCATCGAACAACTGGCGGGCGACCTCCTGCCCAAGCCGACGCAGGACCAGTTCGTCGCCACCGGTTTCCTGCGCAATTCGATGATGAACCAGGAAGGCGGCATCGAGCCGGAGCAATTCCGCATCGAGGCGATGATTGACCGCATGGACGCCGTGGGCCGCGCGTGGCTGGGCCTGACGATCGCCTGCGCGCAATGCCACAACCACAAGTACGACCCCATTTCGCAGAAGGAGTATTATCAACTCTTCGCGTTCCTGAACAACGACAACGAGCCGTTCCTCGAAGTGCCGACGCCCGAGGAACAGAAACAGCGCGACGGCATCCTCGCCAAAGTGCGCGCCATCGAGGACAAGGCGATGCGCGAAGCGAAAGAACTCCCGAAGAAACTCGCCGAATGGGAGGCGCAGGTGGCCGGTGCCGCGGGCGACTGGCTGGTGCTCGACCCGAAGGAGTGGCACAACTTCGCCACCAAGTATGAAAAGCAGTTCGACAGTTCCCTGCTCGGCGGCGGCGACGTCAAACCGGGCGCGGTCACGCGCGTCTGGGTGGACACGCCGTTGACGAACATCACCGGCTTTCGCCTCGAAGCGTTGTTGCACGACAACCTGCCGTATCGCGGGCCGGGGCTCATCGCCAAGGGCGGCTTTCTGCTGAAGGAATTCACGGTGGAAGCGTACGCGGCGAACCAACCGTCGGTGACGAACAAAATCAAATTCCGCCGCGCCGTCGCGAGCATGGAAGCGCCCGGGTTCAGCATCACCAACGCCATTGATGGCAACATCGAGAAAGGCGGGTGGACCTCCGCGATTGTGCCGCTGCGCAAGAACACCGAGCAACGCGCCGTCTTCGAATGCGAGGAACCCATTGCCGGTTTTCCCGGCGGCACGCGCCTGCAATTCACGCTGTATCAAAAGCACAGCAATGGCGATGGCCACAGCGGCGCGCCGGACAAGGAAAGCGGATTGGATTGCCACACGCTGGGGCGTTTTCGCCTGAGCGCGACAACGAATGCGGCACCGCTGGAAGTGGACCCGTTGACCGCGGCGCAGCGCAAGTTGTTGAGCGTGGACGCGGGCAAACGCACGCCGGAACAGAAGCGCGCGTTGTTCGATGTCTTCCGTTTCCATGACCCGGCGTTCGCGAAGTTGAACCAGGACATTGACAACGTGCTGACCAACTGGCCGTACACGGCGTTGTCGCTCGGTCTGGCGGAGCGCACCACGATGCGGCCCACGCGTATCTTCAAGCGCGGCGACTGGCAGCAGCAACTGGACGCCGTCTCGCCGGATGTGCCGGCGGCGTTGCACCCGTTCCCGAAGGACGCGCCGCGCAACCGCCTCGGCTTCGCGCAATGGCTGGTGGACCGGCGCAGCCCCACGACGGCGCGCGTCATCGTCAACCGCATCTGGCAGTCTTATTTCGGCCAGGGCCTGGTGACGACGCCGGAGGATTTCGGCACGCGCGTGGACACGCCGTCGCATCCCGAGTTGCTCGACTGGCTGGCGTGCGAATTCATGGCGCGCGGTTGGAGCTTCAAGGAAATGCACCGGCTCATCACGCAATCGGCAACTTACCGGCAATCCTCGCGCGTGACGCCCGCGTTGTATGCGGAAGACGCTTACAATCGCTGGCTCGCGCGCGGGCCACGTTTCCGCGTGGAAGCGGAAATTGTGCAGGACATCGCGCTTTACGCCAGCGGCCTGCTCAATCCGAAAATTGGCGGGCCCAGCGTTTATCCGCCGATCCCGGGCAACGTCGCCGACCAGGTTTATGGCGGGTTCAAATGGCCTGAAAGCGACGGCGACGACCGGTATCGCCGCGGCATGTACACGTTCTGGAAACGCGCGCTGCCATTCCCGTCATTGCTGGCATTCGATGCGCCGCCCGCGGAAACCTCGTGCACGCGGCGCGTCCGCTCGAACACGCCGTTGCAGGCGCTCACCACATTGAACGAACCCACCTTCGTGGATGCCGCCAAGGCGATGGGCCTGCGCGTGATGCGCGAAGGCGGTCCGGACGAGCGCAGCCGGGCGATCTACGCGTTCCGCCTCTGCACCGGCCGCACGCCGACCGAGAAGGAACTCAAGCCGTTGCTCGATTTTTGGTATCAGCAGTATTTCCACTTCGAAGAACGCACGGCCGACGCGCTGACCGTGGCGCTCGGGGACCCAAAGACGGTGCCGCCCGACATGAACATTCACAAAGCGGCCGCCTGGGCGATGGTGAGCCGGGCGATTTTGAATCTGGACGAAACGATTACGAAAGAATGAGTGGTAATGACGAATGACGAAGGCCAAATGACGAAAGAAGCTCAAAAGAACAGGGCCGCCTCAAAGCCGCCGGTCGTGGACTGGGCACGGTTTGTCCGCAAGCGCCGCGCTTGGATGAAGAAGAATTACAAAGGCCCCGCGCTTTCCGGTGAAGCCCTGCGTGAATTTGATCAGCTTTTGTCCAACGACGGTAGAATTTGGCGCACCAACGATAGTTAGCTGCTATGAACTACGCTCAAGAACTCCGCCACGAAGCGGCCCGCTACGTCACGCGGCGCTGGTTTTTTCAACAATGCGGCGTTGGGCTCGGCTCGATCGCGCTCGCGTCATTGCTCGGCGAGCAAAGCGCGGCGGCGGCCTCGAAAATCAAAGTCACCGATCCGCTCGCGCCCAAGAAGCCGCATTACACGCCGAAGGCCAAGCGCGTCATTTACATGTTCATGGCCGGCGCGCCCAGCCAGTTGGACATGTTCGATTACAAGCCCGCGCTCGAGAAATACAACGGCAAACCCGTCCCGCCCGAGGTCGTCAAGGGCCAGAAATACGCGTTCATCAAACCGGACGCCGCGCTGTTCGCGTCGGAGTTCAAGTTCAGCAAGCACGGCAAATGCGGCGCGGAGTTGTCCGAGGCGTTGCCGCATCTGGCCGAGGTTGTGGATGACATCGCGCTCATCAAGTCGATGACCACCGACGCCTTCAATCACGCGCCCGGCCAGGTGATGATGCAGACGGGCTCGATGCAGTTCGGCCGGCCATGCATCGGTGCGTGGACGCTTTACGGACTGGGCAGCGAGTCACGCGATTTGCCCGGCTTCGTGGTGCTCAATTCCGCCGGCGGCCTCAGCGGTGGCGCGGCGCTGTATGGCAGCGGCTTTCTGCCGACCGTTTACCAGGGCGTGCCCTTCCGCAAATCCGGCGACCCCGTACTCTTCCTGTCCAATCCCGCGGGCGTCACCGACAAAATGCAACGCCAGACGCTCGACCTCATCAAGGAATTGAACGAGCAGCGCCTCAACGTCATGGGCGACCCCGAGATCGCCACGCGCATCAATTCGTTCGAAATGGCGTATCGCATGCAGGCCAGCGCGCCGGAGTTGATGGATGTTTCCAAGGAATCGCCCGAGACGCTCAAGCTGTATGGCGTCGAGCCGGGCAAGCCGTCGTTCGCGATGAACTGCCTGCTCGCGCGGCGGCTCATCGAGCGCGGCGTGCGTTACGTGCAGCTCTTTCACGAAGGCTGGGACCACCACAGCGAGGTCGCCAAGGGTGTGCGCCTGCAATGCAAAAACACCGACCAGGCGAGCGCCGCACTCGTCAAGGACCTCAAGCAGCGTGGCCTGCTCGAAGACACGCTGGTCATCTGGGGCGGCGAATTTGGCCGCACGCCGATGGTCGAGGCGAACGCGGATTTCGGCCGCAAGCTGGGCCGCGACCATCATCCGCAGGCGTTCACGATGTGGCTCGCGGGCGGCGGCATCAAACCGGGCGTCACCATCGGCGAGACGGATGAACTCGGTTTCCACATCGTCCGCGACAAGGTCCACGTGCACGACCTGCACGCCACCCTGCTGCATCTGCTCGGGTTCGACCACGAGAAGCTCACCTTCCGTTTTCAGGGCCGCGACTATCGCCTCACCGACGTCCACGGCCATCTGGTGAACCAGGTGCTGGCGTAGGGTTCGGAGTCCCGCCTTCAGGCGGCCGCGCGTGAATCTTAGAGCGGTTAAAGTTTAACTGTGGCCGCAAGTGGAGCGCGGGCTTTAGCCCGCTTCAGCGTGGTTTGTGCTGGCGGCGTTGAAGCGGCGTCAACGCCGCGCTCCTTGTGACGGATTTAAATGCGGCTACAGAATTTTGGAAACAGCTCTAGCAGATCGCGGGAGAACTTCTGACCGCTCGCGAGATCCCCCCCGTTTGGCCGGCTAAAGCCGGGACTCCAAACAATCGGAGTGGCATGATTATACAGTGAGTCGGGACGCGTCATCTTTCACCAACCGCGGGAATGGCGCCTCCCTCTCCCCGAGGGAGAGGGCCGGGTGAGGGAGAAGGGAGCGCCAGCAAACCTGAGATCCCAAAACTGTCTTTATCTCGTGGTTGCACCGCCCCTCGCACTCGCGTTAATCTTTCGCGAACCCAATCCACGCGTATGAAATCGTTGCGTCTCCTCGCCCTTGTTCTCGTCGCGTTCAGCCTGTCCTTGCCCGCCGCCGAACAATCGGCGCGCCCGAACATCCTGTTCGCCATCTCGGATGACCAATCGTGGCTCCACGCCTCGGCCTATGGTTACAAGGCCGTGAGCACGCCCGCCTTTGATCGCGTCGCGAAATCGGGCGTGCTTTTTCGCAATGCCTTCGGCGCATCGCCCGGTTGCAGCCCGTGCCGCGCGGCGTTTCTCACCGGCCGCCACACGTGGATGATTGAACACGCCGGCACGCACGCGAGTTCGTTTTCGCGCAAGTATGCGGTATATCCCGAAGCGCTCGGCAACGCCGGTTACTTCGTCGGCCTGACCGGCAAAGGCTGGGGCCCCGGCAACGTCAAGGTGGACAACTGGCCGCACAATCCCGCCGGCCCCGTCTTCAAGAAACATTCCAACAAACCGCCGTTCAGCGGCATCAACCAAAACGATTACGCCGCCAACTTCGCCGATTTCCTCAAACAAAAGCCGAAGGACAAACCATTCTGCTTCTGGTTCGGCGGCAGCGAGCCGCACCGCGCCTTCGAAAAAGGCTCCGGCCTCAAGGCCGGCAAGAAGATCGAGGATGTGGTCGTGCCGCCGTTCCTGCCGGACACGCCGGAAATCCGCTCGGACATTCTGGATTACCTCGTCGAAATCGAGTGGTTCAACGAGCACCTTGGCCGCATCCTGAAAACGCTCGAGGACGCCGGCGAACTGGATAACACGCTCGTCATCGTGACGTCGGACAACGGCATGGCGTTCCCGCGCGCCAAGGCCAATTGCTACGAATACGGCATCCACATGCCGCTGGCCATTTCCTGGCCCAAACGCGTCCCGGGCAACCGCGTTGTCGATGACCTCGTGGGCTTCGTCGATCTCACCGCCACCATCTACGAGGCCACCGGCGTGGCGCATCCCTCGAAGGAATTTCCGCTCGCCGGCAAAAGCATCATGAACATCCTCACGTCCACGCGGCAGGGCGTCGTTGATCCTTCGCGCCAATACGTCTATTCCGCGCGCGAACGTCATTCCTCCTCGCGTTACGACAACCTCTCCTACCCGCAACGCTGCGTGCGCACGCCGGAGTTTCTTTACATCCGCAACTTCGCGCCCGACCGCTGGCCCGCCGGCGCGCCCCAAGCCCTCAAGGAAGACGGCACGCCCGGCCCCATGCACGGCGCGTATCACGACATCGACGGCGGCCCCTCGCTCAGCTTCATGGTCGAACATCGCGAAGACCCGAACGTGAAGAAATTCTTCCACCTCGCCGTGGACAAGCGCCCCGCCGAGGAATTGTACGACACCAAGAAAGATCCGGGCTGTTTGAACAATCTGGCGGGCAACCCGCAATACTCCGCCACGCAAAAGAAACTCGGCGACCACCTCCTCGCTTATCTGAAACAAACCGGTGATGCCCGCGTCCTCGGCAACGGCGACATCTGGGAAACCTACCCCCGCTACAGCCCCATCCGGAAATTCCCCAAGGAATGAGTACGCGTGCCCCCGTTCGTCCTCGTTCTCGTTCTCGTCCTCGAAACGACTTGGCGACATTGCGCTGGCTTCACGCCTTCTGCATCGCCACGCGCCGCATGCAATGCCGTCGATACGCCACCAGCACCGCCGCAAACCCCAGCGCGCACCAATAGAATCCGTAATTATCGTGCGTCGGTATCAGCGCGCCCTCCAGCAGAATATCCAGCAACACGGACGCGTGGATGACCGCATCCCAGCGGTTCAGGAAATAGCGTTGCTTCCAGGCCACCGCAAACAACCACCCCAGTGGCAGCAGCACCGCCATCGCGCTCAACAGGATGAACGGCGGATTCAACGCCATCCACACGTGAAACACAGCCAGATAGGCCGCGCCCAGCGTCACGCTGTACCACCACTCGCGCAGCCCGCGTTTCAATGCGTTCGTCATCATTTGTGGGATGCGCGACGCGCGATTTACTTCCGCAAATCCCGAATCCCGTTCTTCAGGTTATAAATGCGTTTCACTTCCGCCGGCGTCAACGGGCGGTTGAAGATCGCCAGGTCATCGAAATATCCCACGTAATTCAGCCCCAGCGTCACCGCGCTTTGCGACACATCCCAATGGAACGTTTGCTCGCGGTTCGCAAACTCGCCGATGTATTCGCCGTTCAAATACAGCTTGCCCACGCCGTCCTTCTTGCCCGTGTTGAGGTTCGCGAACGTGAACACCACATGCGTCCATTTCTCGCGGCTGAACGGCGGCTGATACACCGGCACCATCGGACGCTCCTTGTCGGGAATCTCCTCCCACTTGCGGTTGTCCGGGTTCCAGATCTTCGTCACGCACATGATGGCGTAACGAAAATGCCGCGGCGTGTGGTCCTTGCTGAATTCGATGAACATGTTGCCCTCGCCCCACGCCTGCGCCACGAATTGCAACGGATCGCAATAGCCCGGTTCCAGGTCCTGGTCCGGATTCAACCGCAACCACAGCGACGCCGACCCGCTCCAGTTGTTCGTGCTGTAGTTCAAATTCTTGTCGCCCTTGAAAAACACCACCGGTGGCATCTTCTTCGTGAAATGCAGCGCGTCGCCATGCCGGCCTTCGCCCCTGGCGTGCTTCACCAGGCCGTTCGCCGGCAGGCCCGGTTTCGCCTCGGCGCGCTTCTTGTTGTCCGGCGTGGAATACAGCGTCTTGTCGCCGACAGCAAAGTCCGCATCCAGACCGCCATCAAACGACGCGTGCAACAAGAGCGCGTCTTTCAGCTCAGCCGCCGAAATCGTCAGGCTGGAAACAGCCAACACCGCAGCCATGGCCCAGGATTGGAAATTCGTGGAGGTAATCATGCCGCCTCAAATAACAGAAACGCCCTTCGCGGGAAACTCCGAACTTCATCGGCGACTTGGGAACCTGGGGCTTCCCTGGAGTCTGGCGGTTTTGGAATTTGGAGTTTCCTTTTGTCAACCCGAACAAGTCCCCCATTTGACAGCGCGCGTTTCCTCGGGAAACCTACGCACGGAAGCGCATGGAAGCCTCCTGTCATACCTCGGCCACCGCCGATGCCGCGCCTGCCGCACCGTCCGCAGGCCCGTTGAGCTTTACCGTCAACGGGATGAACTGCAGCAGTTGCGTGCGCCATGTCACCGACGCCATCCAGGGCGTCGCCGGCGTCGCCAGCGCCAGTGTCAGCCTCGAACAGGGCCGCGCCACCGTGCGCCCCAAGCCGGGCAATCACCTCGACGCGCAAGCCATCGCGCAGGCCGTCAAATCCGTCGGTTACGACGCCACACTGGTCGCGACGGAAGACGCCCACGCGCATCCCCATGAACACGGGCGCGACCAGGCCTGGCAGCGCACCATGATGCTGGGCGCGGCGGTCACCGTTGTATTGATGCTCGGCGAATGGGTGTTCGGCTGGGGCATGGAGCGCTGGTTCCAGTGGGTTGCCTTTGTGCTCGCGCTGCCGGTGCAGATTTTTTGCGGCGCGCAATTTTATCGCGGCGCGTGGAACCAGCTCAAGGCCGGCAGCTCCAACATGGACACGCTGGTCGCGCTCGGTTCGACCACGGCGTTCGCTTACAGCGTGGTGGGCTTGTTCGCCGGCTGGCAAAGCCATCTCTACTTCATGGAGGCGGCGGGCATCATCACGCTCATCAGCGTCGGCCACTGGCTCGAAGCCGTCATCAGCACGCGCGCCGCCAGTTCGTTGCGGGCGTTGCTGAATCTCGCCCCGCAAACCGCCCGCCGGCTCGATGAACATGGCCTTGAAACTGAAGTGCCCGTCGCGCAGTTGCAGCCTGGCGACTGCATCGTGCTCAAACCCGGCGACCGCGTGCCCACCGATGCCGAAGTCCTCGAAGGCAATTCTGCCGTCGATGAATCCATGCTCACCGGCGAGTCGCTGCCGGTGGACAAGGCCGCGGGCGCGAAACTGTACACCGGCACGTCCAATCAAAACGGCCGCCTCCTCGCGCGCGTCACCGCCACCGGCGAAGCCACCGCGCTCGCGCAAATCATCGCCGTCGTCGAACGCGCCCAAAGCAGCCGCGCCAGCATTCAGAAACTCGGCGACAAGGTGAGCAGCGTCTTCGTTCCCGTCGTTGTCGTCCTCGCTTTTCTCACCGCGCTTTGGTGGGGCATTGGGTTTACGTCCGCTGCCGCCGCGCATGACTGGCTGGCGCCGTACCTTTGGCACGCCGCGCTTCCGCAAACCGCGCTCGCTGCCGCCGTCATCCACGCCGCCGCCGTGCTGATCATCGCCTGTCCGTGCGCCATGGGGCTGGCCACGCCCGCCGCCATCATGGCCGGCGCCAACGCCGCCGCCCGCCGCGGCATTCTCATTCGCGATGGCGCGGCCCTCGAAAAATCCGGCACCATCACCGCCGTCCTGTTCGACAAGACGGGCACGCTCACGCACGGCAAATTGAGTGTCGCGGCGTTTGAAGATGGTCGCGGCTCGCAAGCCCGGGCCGAAGTCCAATCCCTCGCCGCCGCCCTGACCAAGCCGTCGCATCACCCCTTGAGCCAGGCCATCGCCAACTCTACTCTTACCGCGAACCTTCCGCTGCAGGAACCCGCCAGCCCACTCGGCGAGTCAAACGCTGTTCCCCTCCTGGGAGGGGTTGGGGGTGGGTTTCGGGGCGCTTCACAAGCTCAAAAGTTCGCTGCGACAAATTCACTTGCCGATTGGCGCGAACTCCGTGGCGCCGGTGTGCAAGCCTTATGGAACGGCCAGCTTGTGCGCCTCGGTTCGCTCAACTGGCTCGACGAATGCCAGGTGAACGTGGCCGCTGCGGCGAAGTTTCGCGAACATTGGTCCGCCCAGGGCGCAACGGTCCTTGGGCTGGCCGCCGACCGCTCGCTGCTGGGCGTCATCGCCTTGCGCGACACGCTCAAGCCGGCCGCGCAGGATGTCGTTGCCCTGTTGCGCGCGCAAAAGCTCGGCGCTTACATGGTCACCGGCGACAACCGCGCCACCGCCGTCGCCATCGCCGCGCAGGCCGGCATTCCGGCCAATCAGGTGTTCGCCGAAGTGCGGCCCGAGCGAAAGGCGGAAATCATCAAGGAACTCCAGGCGCGCGGCGAACGCGTGGCCTTTGTGGGCGATGGCATCAACGACGCGCCCGCCCTCGAACAAGCCGACCTCGGCATCGCCGTCAGCAAGGCCAGCGACGTCGCCCGCGAAGCCGCGGACATCATCCTGCTCAAGTCCGACATTCAGGCCATCCCCGAAGCCATTGGCCTCGCGCAAGCCACGTTGCGCACCATCAAACAGAATCTGTTCTGGGCCTTCTTCTACAACGCCGCCTCCATCCCGCTGGCGATGCTCGGCTTCCTCAGCCCCCTCATCTGCGCCGCCGCCATGGGCCTCTCCGACCTCATCGTCATCGGCAACGCCCTGCGGCTTCGCCAGTGGAAATCGTGACGACGCGCTCGGTTCGGAGTGGCGCCCCGCTCGGCGGGACGGTTGGGCGTCGCCGCGCAAACAGCCAACGGTAACCTCCACACTCTTGGAATTGTAACGCCGCGGCCGGCTGAAGCCGGGACTCCGAACCACCTTCCACGGAGCTTCGGCCTCCTCGCTTCAGGCTCGACAGCCAGCCGGCCCCCGTTACGATGCCGAGCATCCGACACCATGAAGACTCATCGCGTTTTCGTCACTTCGTTCGCCCTGTTTGCGCTGGCCTTGCTCGTATCCCCCACCGGCACGCACGCCGCCAATTGGCCGGCCTGGCGCGGCGCGGATGCCCAAGGCATCACCACCGAGAAAAACCTGCCGGTCGAATGGAGTCCCGATAAGAACGTGAAGTGGCGCGTGGAGCTTCCGGAGGCGGGCAATTCCACGCCCATCGTGTGGGGGGACCGCGTCTTCGTCACGCAACCCGTGGGCGAGCGGCGCACGTTGATGTGTTTCAATCGCGTCAACGGCAAGGTGCTCTGGCAGGTGGGTGTCACGACGAAGGAGAAAGAGCCGACACACAACACGAATCCGTATTGTTCCGCCTCGCCAGTGACCGATGGTGAGCGGGTCATAACGTCGTTCGCATCCGACGGCTTGTATTGTTACGACTTCAACGGCAAGGAACTTTGGAAACGCACGGACCTCGGCCGCCAGATTCACATCTGGGGCAACGCGGCGTCACCGGTGATTTACGGCAACCTGTGCTTCCTGAACTTCGGCCCCGGTGAAACGACGTATCTGCTCGCCGTGGACAAGAAGACCGGCAAGACCGTGTGGAAGAAGGATGAGGAAACCGGCTACGGCAAGCCGCCCACGGGGGATGTCAAAGGTGGCAAGGGGGGCAATGCAACCTACATCGGTTCCTGGACCACGCCGGTCATCACAAAGGTCGAGGGCAAGGACCAGCTATTGATGAGCTGGCCGCGGCGGCTGGCGGCTTACGATCCGGCCACGGGCAAGGAGCTTTGGGAATGCAAAGGGCTGAACCCGCTGGTGTACACCTCGCCGATTTACGCGGAGGGCATTGTCGTATCGATGGGCGGATTCAGCGGCTCGGCCATCGCGGTGCGCGCGGGCGGCAGCGGTGATGTCACATCGTCGCGCCGCGTGTGGCAGCATCCCAAATCGCCGCAGCGCATCGGCTCGGGCGTCATTCACGACGGGCACATATACATTCACAACGACCCGAGCACGGCGATGTGCATCAACTTGAAAACGGGCGAGAATGTGTGGACCGAGCGAATGACGGGCGCGGCGTCCACGGGCATCAACTGGTCGTCGGTGCTCCTGTCCGAAGACAAATGTTACACCATCACGCAGGGCGGCGATTGCTTTGTCTTTCGCGCCAGCCCGAAGTTCGAGATGATCGCGGTGAACTCGCTGGGCGAGCGGAGCAATTCATCCATCGTTCCGAGCAACGGCGAGTTGTTCATCCGCACGCACAAGGCGCTGTGGTGCATTGCGAAAAAGTGAACGGTGAGCTTGAGAGCAAGATTATGAGCACGATCAAGAGCAGGTTCAACTGGCTGGCGGCGCTGCTGATTTGCATGCTGGTCGCAGCCTGTGCGGTGACGGACAACGCCAAGGCAAACAAGCCCGTTGCGTTGTTTGACGGGAAGACGTTCAACGGCTGGGAGGGCGATACGAAAAAGAGTTTTCGCATCGAGGACGGGGCGATTGTGGGCGGCTCGATGAAGGAACGCATTCCGCGCAATGAGTTCCTGTGCACGACGCGGCAGTACACGAACTTCGTGCTGCGCCTGAAGTTCAAGTTGTTGGGCGAGGGCGCCAACGCGGGCGTGCAGATCCGCACGCAACGCATTCCGAATCACCACGAGGTCATCGGCTACCAGGCGGACATGGGTGGGCCGAAGTGGTGGGGCTGCCTGTATGACGAGTCGCGCCGCAAGAAGGTGCTGGCGCAATCGGACACCGAGGCGGTGAACAAGGTGCTCAAGGTCAATGACTGGAACGAGTATGAGATTCGTTGTGAAGGCAAGCGCGTGCGGCTGGCCATCAACGGCCTGCAAACGGTGGATTACACGGAGCCGGATGACGCGATTCCGCAGTTTGGCGTGATTGCGGTGCAGATTCACAGCGGGCCGCCCAGCGAGGCGTGGTACAAGGATATTGTGATTCAGGAATTGCCGTAGCTTGCACCGGAGTGGGGGCGGCCAGAGCATTGGGAGATTCGCGGTCCAACGAGCACGCATCGAAGCCATGGACCAAGGGTTGCCGATTGAATGTCATTTCCTTCCCCCTCACCCCAGCCCTCTCCCTTGGGGAGAGGGAGTAGCCGTTCCTGCGTAGGGCGAAAATGTTACGCATGGCTCACGGCAACTCGCCCCTGCCGCTCAGCGTGCGGTGACACGCACGCGATGACGCGCCCGGGGGTGCCACGTTGCTGTGCCCGGGGACGGGCACACTCCGTGGCGTTATTCGTGGCGGAGCGCTTCGATGGGGTCGAGGTCGGCGGCGCGGGAGGCGGGGTAAAGGCCGAAGACAATCCCGACGGCACCGGAGATGCCGAAGGACAGAATCACGGACAGGGGCGTGATGATGGTCTTCATGTCGGTGAGCTGGGAGACAATCACGGGGATCAACAGGCCGATGACAACGCCGATGGCGCCGCCGCCGAAGGAGAGCACGACCGTCTCCACCAGGAACTGCGTGGTAATGTCTTTCTTCTTGGCGCCGAGCGCGCGGCGGATGCCAATCTCGCGGGTGCGTTCGGTGACGGTGGCGAGCATGATGTTCATGATGCCGATGCCGCCCACGAGCAAGGAAATCGCGGCGATGGAACCCAGCACGATGTTGAAGATGCGCTTGGTCTGCTCGGCCTGGCGCAGCAGTTGCAACGGCACAATCAGCTCGTAGTCCTTCTTGGAATGGAACCGGCCCAGGAGCGTCCCGATCTGCGGCACGGCGGATTCCACGAAGCTGGTGTTTTCCATCTGAACGGTGAGCTGGTGCAGTTCGACCTTTTCGGCCTCGTAGCTGCCGGCGCCACGGCGCACGAGCACTTCGCCGAAGCGGCTGCGCGCGGTGGACAACGGGATGTAAACGTTGTTGTCCAGCGGCTGGCCTTCCATGTTGCCGGATTGCGGGCGGCGTTGTTCGGTGCTTTTCTCGCGAATCAAGCCGACGACCTGGTAATAATCCGCGCCAATCTTCACGGATTGTTCGAGCGGTTCCTGGTAGGCGAACAGGCGCTCGGCCAGGCCAAGGGTCAACACGCAGACGTTGTTCTGCCGCTCCTCGTCCGTTTGCGAGAGGAACCGGCCGCGCAAAATGTCCGCGCCGGCAATCTCGGGATAAATCGGATGCGTGCCGATGACCTGACAGGGGACGCTGAACTGATCGAACAAGACGTTCTCGCGCATGATGCGCATGGGCAGGACGCGTTTGACGCCCGGAATGGTGGTCTGCATGCGCCCGGCGTCCTGGTAGGAAATGCCGTAATCAATGACGTAACTGCGCCGGCCGGTGGAAGGCTTGTTGTCCTCCGGCGGTTTGACGGCGCGGATGATGATGTTCTGGCTGCCGAGTTTCTTGATGGTTTCCTGCGCCTCGTAGGAGGCGCCTTCGCCGATCGCGAGCATGGCGATGACCGAGCAAACGCCGAAGATGATGCCCAGCATGGTGAGCATGGAGCGCATCTTGTGGAGCAGGAGGCTCTTGATGCCGAGCTGGACGGTGCGGATGGCGCGAAAGGCAACCATGGTCAGGCGCGCGCCGTGGCCACGGCGGCAATCCCGGGTTTCGGCGCGACCTGCCGGCGGCGCTGGGTGATCTCGCGGTCAATCACGCCGTCCTTCATGTGTAGAACGCGGTGGGCGCGCTCGGCGACCTCCTCGCCGTGGGTGACGAGCACGATGGTTTTTCCGGCGGCGTTGAGTTGATCCATGAGGTCGAGCACTTCGGTGCCGGTTTGCGAATCGAGGTTTCCGGTGGGTTCGTCCGCCAGGATCATCAGCGGGTCGTTGACCAGCGCGCGGGCGATGGCAACGCGTTGCTGCTGGCCGCCGGAAAGCTGCTTGGGCCGATGGTCCAGCCGGTTGCCCAGCCCCACGAGTTCGGCGAGCTTTTTGCACTGGTCGTAGCAGTCGATGATGTCCCGGCCCTGATAGAAGAGGGGAACGTGGATGTTTTCCACGACGGTCAACTGGTGAATGAGATTGTAAGATTGGAAAATGAACCCGAGGCGCTTGCCGCGGATTTCGGAGAGCTGGTCGTCCGGCATCTTGGACACGTCCTCGCCGCCCAGGTAATAGCTGCCGGAGGAGGGACGGTCCAGGCAGCCCAGGATATTGAGCATGGTGGATTTGCCGGAACCGGAGGGGCCCATGATGGCGACGTACGAGCCTTCCTCAATTTTCAAATCCACGCCGCGCAACGCCCGCACCTCGACTTCACCGAGCTGGTAACGCTTCTCCAGTTTCTCGATGCGAATGACGATGTTGCTCATCTGCCTCCCCCGGATTCGCTGCGAGTCGGTTTGGACGGGCGGTCCGGCCGTGATTTGCGCTCGGTCGTGCTGGAGTCAGACGGGGGCGGACGCGGAAGCACCTTCGGCTTCACCGGCGTCTTCTTTTCCTTCTTCGCGTCGTCTGATTTCGTGTCCGCCGGCGTGTCCAGATCGATTTCATTGGTGTTCACGATCGAGCCGCCGAGGTTGATGTTGTCCGCGTTGTCCAGGGTGGACAGCAACACCTGGTCGCCTTCCTTGAGGCCGGATTTGATCTCGATGAATTTGTCGTTGTAAAGGCCGACTTCGACGGGCGTGGGGACATCCTCATCGCCTTGCTTGACGAAACACACCTGCTTGCCCTTGACGGTGGTGACCGCCTGGATGGGCACTTTCAACACCTTGGTCAGATTGGTGATGACGATTTCGGCGCGGCCCGAGATGCCCGGCTTCAGATCCGGAATCTGGTCCTCGATGAGCACCTCGGTGAGATACACCTTCAGGTTGGGATTGTAGTAACGGCTGGTGGAATCCGGCAGAATGCCGACCTTGCGGACGGAACCCTTGAACTGCCGGTCCGGCAGCGAATCGATCGTGAGGAACGCGCGCAGGCCGGGGCGGATTTGCTGGACGTGCGATTCATGCACGCGGATTTCCAGCATCAACTCGGAGACGTCCGGCAGCTTGATGATGTCCTGTTTCTGGCGGACCGTCGCGCCTTCCTCGATGAGGTAACCGCTGCCGCGCGAATCACCGCTGGAGGCGTAAATGACCAGGCCGTCCTGCGGGGCGGTGATCTTGGTCAGGTCGAGCTGCAACTTGAGATGCTCCAGGCGACGTTGGTTCAATTCGAGCGTGCGTTCGCGCGTTTCCAGGTCCGCTTCATACGACGCAATCTGCGCGTCCGAGCGCTGCTTGATGCGCAGCAGTTCCACCTCCGCCTGTTCCACGGCGGACTGGAGCCGGCGCACCTGCTTGGGATAATCATATTTGGTTAGCAGCCGCAAATCTTCCTTGGATTCCTCGAGTTTGATTTCCTTTTGCTGCACGGCGAGTTTGTCGCTCTCCAGTTTGGTGCGCGTCTCGTAGCCTTTCTTCTCCAACTCAACGGTCCACGCGAGCGTGTCCTTGGCGATGCGCAACTCGACCTCGGCCAGGAGGATGAGCGATTCGGCCTTGCGCTTTTGCTGGAGCCAGTCGCCTTCCTTGTATTTCTCGAGATCGGACTTGGCGAACTCGACGCGCAATTCGGCGTCCTTGATGTTGCTGTCGTTGACGCTCTTTTGAATCGACAGGCTTTCCTTGGCCTGCACATAGGCGAATTGGGAATTCTGGTAGGCAACTTCCTGCTGTTGCAAACGATCCTTGATGTCCGAGGCGTCCAATTCCACCAACAGGTCGCCCTGTTTCACGTACGTGCCCTCGGGAACGATGCTGATGATGGCGGCGCTGCCTTCCAGTTCGGAGCGCACGGTCACATCGTTGACCGCCTTGAGCGTGCCGCCTTCCACGATGGAGATGAGAAAGTCGCCGCGCTCGACCGTGTGGTAGGCATGTTGCACGGCCTTGTCCGCCGTGGCGGAACGAAGGGTGAGGCCCAGCAAAATCAGCAGCACCACGACAACGCCGGCGGAAAGCAACGGCTTCTGACGCACAAAGGTTACAACGGTGGTCCAGATGGTCCGGCTATTTATCATCGTACTTCAAACAGTTTATCCGGAGGAATGACTTCCTCAAGCAATGTCGGTTCGGCCGCCGGCTGGGGCGTGCCCGAGCGCGGCTGGGGCAACGGCTGCTCCGCCAGCCAGAACTTGTCCACGTCCACCCGCAACGTCCCAAGGTCGCGCAACAGGTTCAACCGCGCCACATGATAATCCACCAGCGCCTGGGTCACTGCATTTTGCGACGCGATCTGCGCGTCCTGCGCTTCCAGCAGGTCGCGGATGGGGGTGCGGCCGGCCTTGACGAGCAGTTCGGCGCTTTCGACGCGGCGGTTGGCCAGTTCCAGCGCGTTGCGCTCGATTTCGTAGCTTTGCCGCGACAACTTGAGCGTGCGCAACCCTTCGCTGACATTTTCGCGCGCGTCATCCAGCGCCAGCGAGAAGGTGCGGATCTGGCGCTCGAACCGGATGAGTGCGTCACGATAACGATTGCGCTGCACGAGGCGGTTGACGGGCAGGTCCAGTTCCAGACCGACGTCGGCGCTGATGTTGCCCGGATCGAACGTGGTGTAGTCGGTGGGGCCGTTGGATTCGAGCGAGCCGTTGGCGAAGAAATTCAACTGCGTCTTCAACTGGTTGGAGGCGACCTTGATTTTGCGCTTCTGGTCCTCGAAGCGGTCGATTTCATTCAGCAAATCCAATTGATGTTCGAGCGTGATGCGATAGCCGGTTTCGTCGGTGAGTTCGACCGGCAGGAGCCCGATTTCCTTCAAATCCGCCAACACCGTGTCGTCCAGAAAGACGCGTGTGGAAATGGGCAGGCCGAGGGTGATTTTGAAATTGTCCAGATTGTCCTGGTAGCGTTTGACGGCGGTGAGGTAATTGCGCTTGGCGCGCAACTCGCTCTGGCGGGCCTGGTCGGCCTGCACGGCGGGCAGACGATCCTTGGCCAGCGCCTGCGAACGCTCGCTGGACAGGACGGTTGAGCGGTAATTCGAGTATTGGTTGCGCACCGTGTCCTTGTCGCGCAACAGGCGGAAATAAGTGGAAACGATGTCCACGGCGAAAGAGCGCTGGAATTGCGTGAAGGAGCGAATCTCGTAAATCACGTCGCGCTCGGCTTGAGTGAGGCTTTCGGCGGCAACGTCCGCCCACGCGCCGCGCAGGAGCGGCTGGACGAGATTCATCGAAATGAGGGACACGGCTTCACGGCGCGGGCTCCCGGTAAAGTAACGGAGCAAATCATTGGCGAGTGTCACCCCGAGGCGGCCGCCGGTTTTGAGGAATTGATCCACGCCCACGGCGCTGTTCACCTGCCCGCGCTTGTCGCCATCGGTTTCACGCGTGCCGCTGACGGTGGTGCCGGCGGAGAATTGCGGACTGAAGACGTAGCGCGCCTCGGTCAGCGTGAGTGCCGTGAGGTAGAGCGTTTCCTTGCGGAGCTGGTATTGGCGGTTGTTATCGTACGCCATCTTTAGGGCGTCATCGAGCGTGATGGTCATCACGCCCTCGCCGGCGCGCTCTTCGATGATCTCAGGCGGTTTGATGTCGTCGGGCTTGCGGCTGGAATAACGCGTATCGATGCTGAACGCGTTGGTTTTGCCGAAAAGCTGGCCTTCTTTTTGTTGCAGAACGCCATAGACTTCCTTGTCGGCGCGCTTGCGATGATGGCTGGCGCTGCACCCGGCCAGAACGAGGGCGGCGGGCAAAAGAAAAAACCACCAAAATCGATTCGACTTCGACCTCCCGGCGGGGCGGGAAAGGCCGTCGATTCGAGATTGGTTTGTAGCTGATTTCGAGATAGTTACAGCGAATCTCAAGGCTTCTATTGCCACCCCGGGAATGATTGCCGCCCGGGGACAAGCAAAGACGTTCGGGGTGAACGAGTTATTCAACCGCTGAATGCTTTATATGACCCGCTTCGATTGCGTGTGTCAAGGCACCCGGATGAATGAACCATCTTTCCCGTATGACGCCCCGGGCGGGGAAAAGGTTTCTCAAGGTTTTCCGGAGGGGTGAGCGATGACCGGCGGCGCAGCGGTGGCGCGGCGGCGAGCGGCGGCGTGGCAGGTTGGGCGGTTCATAGTTCATGGTTGGAAAAAATATTATGTGGCAGAAGCGGGCATTATCGGGCGGATTGCCTGGTTGAGGGGCAGGCGACGGACTGGACGGACAGAACGGACTGGGGTTCGAAGTTCAAGGTTCCGGGTTCAAAGTTCAAAGTT
>JBFMBT010000099.1:0-20556 GCA_040754875.1 Verrucomicrobiota bacterium
CGGAGCTGCGTCCCGCGACCAAGCGTGAGATCATTGTGCGGATGCTGCGCAATCTCGTCGGTGTCTCGATGCGCACGGGCGCAACGGAGAACCCGATTCATTACCTGGACACCATTCTGGCGCTGGACCCGCAGGCGCCGATGGAACGCTGGAGCCGCGCCATGTTGCGCCTGCGCGAGGGCGACGACAAAGGCGGAAAGGAGGACCTGGAATGGTTGCTGGACCACACGCCCGAGGGCATCGACATGCAGCGCGTGCGGGAAATCTACCGTTCATTGCGATGAAAAAACGGAGGGCGAATCGCTTGCTGGCGGGGTTTGGTGCCCCGGTCAGGACTTGAACCTGAAACCAATTGATTAAGAGTCAACTGCTCTACCATTGAGCTACCGAGGCAGCAAGGGACACGCAGATTATTCATGAATGCATTT
This sequence comes from Verrucomicrobiota bacterium, assembly GCA_040754875.1. Classification (GTDB taxonomy): domain Bacteria; phylum Verrucomicrobiota; class Verrucomicrobiia; order Limisphaerales; family JBFMBT01; genus JBFMBT01. The sequence goes on from JBFMBT010000099.1 coordinate 429, forward strand.
TTGTCAATACCCGCTTTTACAAAACAAACCGGATGAAGAGACTGTTGTTCATCGCGGTCATCGCCGCGGCCATTGCGTGGTTTTTTCTCGGGAAACGCGACAGCGGCGGGTATGTGAACCTTCCGCCGACGGCGACGGGCGAGTGGGTGGCGTTCGGCGACAGTCTGACGTCAGGGTACGGGGCCAGCAAAGGCCACGATTATCCGACACTGCTGGCGAAGCGGTTGGATGTGAAAATCCAGAACCACGGCGCGCCCGGACGCACGACGGCCGGCGGGTTGGAAAAACTCGATGGCGTCGTCGCGCTCAAACCGCGCGTAGTGTTGTTGTGTCTCGGCGGCAACGACGGCCTGAATCAACTGCCGCGCGAGGCGATGTTCAAGAACCTCGAGACGATGATCGACCGCTTCCATCGAGCCGGCTCGTTTGTGGTCCTGATCGGCGTGCGGAGCTCGACCTTGCGCGACAAGAATGCGGATGGCTTCGAGGACCTGGCCGACAAGAAACGCGTGCTGCTGGTGCCGAACATCCTCGATGGAGTGCTGGCCAATCCCGCGCTGATGTCCGACCAGATTCATCCGAACGACGCCGGGTACGAAAAGATTGCCGGGCGAATCGAGGATGAACTGTTGCCCGTGCTGTCGAAGTTAAGATGAGGTCAGGGCTTCAGTGAACGGAGGATGGCGAGATTTTCGACGTCCTCGTGCATGTCGGCGGATTTTGGCGTTTCAAGGCAGCCCGGCAGGCCGTGGAAACGGGGTTCATTGACAATATGGCGGAACGCTTCGCGGCCGATTTTGCCCTCGCCGATGCCGGCATGGCGATCGACGCGCGAGCCAAGGTCGGTTTTGGAATCGTTCAGATGCATCGCCAGCACCTGGCCGATGCCAACAAGGGAATCCACTTCGGCCAGCGCCTTTTCCCACCCCTTGGGCGTGCGGATGTCGTAACCGGCGGCGAAGAAATGAGCCGTGTCGAGGCACACGCCCAAACGCTCGGGGCGCTGCACCTGGTCGTAAAGGGCGGCCAGGTGCGCGATGCGATGACCGAGGCAGGTGCCCTGGCCAGCGGTGTTTTCCAGTGCGATGCGGACGGGACTGGCCTTCGTGGCGCGGAAGACCTCGTCCAGACCGGCGGCGGCGTGGCGGATGCCTTCGTCATCGCCTTTGCCCAGGTGCGCGCCGGGATGCAGGACGAGGAATGGCAGGCCAAGGTCGGTCGCCAGATTGATTTCCTGGATGAGCGACTTGATGGATTTGTCGCGGTTGTCCGACGGCGGCGCGGCAAGGTTGATGAGATAACCGGCGTGGCCGAAGACGCTGGCGATTTTTCCAGAGGCAAGCTGGTTCGCGCAGGCGGCAAGTTCGGCGGGCGCGTACGGCTTGCCGAACCATTGCATGTTGTTTTTGACGAAGATCTGGATGATGTCGCAGCCGATGCCGATGCCGCGTTCGAAGGCCTTGGAGACGCCGCCGGATGTGGACATGTGCGCGCCGAACTTCATGGCGTTAGAAGACTGCGGCTGAGGTCAGAGGTTTTCCGGCTGGGACATCAGTGTTGCCACGCGCGCGAGCAAACGCCCGGCGGCGCCGCCGTCCAAGACGCGGTGGTCGAAGCTGAGCGTGAGGTTGCCTTCGATGACGGGAACGAACTGCCCCTTGCTTTCATCGTAGAACGGAACCTTGCGCCCGGCGCCGAGGCCGAGGACGAGCGTTTGCTCCGGCAACGGGATGGGCGTGGCCCACGTCAGGCCGAAGGTGCCGAAATTGGTCACGGTGGCGATGGAGCCGCCCAAGGCGTCCTTGGGCAGGCGGCGCTGGCGTGCGAGTTCGAGCAGGTCGTGGTATTTGCCGGAGAGTTGCTTGAGCGTCTGTTTGTCCACGCCGCGCAACACAGGAACCAGCACGCCGTCCTCCACTTCAACGGCGAAGCCCACGTCGATCTCGGACGGATGCACGATCTGACTGCCCACCAGGCGTCCGGCGGGCGCGCTGTTTTCCGAAAGCGCGATGGCGAGCGCGCGCAAGGCGTAAAGCGTGGGACCCGGTTTGTCCGGCAACGTTTTGCGATGCGCGAGCAAAGCATCAAGCCGCGCCGGCAGGCCGACGGTCGCCAGCGGGCGAGTCCAACTGCGGCGCATGGCGTCGGCCACGGCCACGCGCATGGGCGAGGCGGGCGTCAGCTTGTGTTGTTCGAGGTTGGCGAGAAACTTTTCGAAATCGTCGATGGTCACGCGTCCGCCCGCGCCGCTGCCGGCAATGCCGGCGAGATCGGCGGCGTGCAGGCCCAGTTCCTGCATGCGCGCCTTCATGCGCGGCGACATGTAACTGGCGCCGGCGGCGTTGGCCGGCACCGGCAGGCCGCGAACCGTGGGGGTCACGCCCGCGGGCAGGCGCGCGGCGGACAGGGCGGCTTCCGCGTCGGTCATCATGCCGGGAGCGGGTTCACCCGGAGCCGGCGTGTCGAGGCCGAAACGCTTGGCCACTTCATCGGTGACATCGAGGTACCCGAGCACTTCGCCGACGGCGTAGCTTTCGTCGAGCTTCGCCGTGAGGCGGGCGAGTTTGCCGGGGCAGGGGGCCGTAACATTCATCGTGGCCTTGTTCGTTTCCACTTCCAGAACGCCCTGGTCTTCGCCGACCTCGCTGCCGACCGTGGCAAGCACGCCGACGATTTTCGCTTCGGCGATGGACTCGCCCAATTGCGGCATGATGATGGGAACTTGCGGCATAATTTAGAGACGAAGCAGGTTGCGCGCGGCGGCGGCGATGCTTTGCGCGGTCGGGCGATGCGCCGCCCAGAGCGTGGGATGAAAGGGAATGGGCGTGTCTTTCGCGTTCAGGCGTTGCGGCGGGGCATCGAGCAGGCCGAATCCCTCGGTGGCCACGCGCGCAATCACCTCGGCGGTGACGCCACCCCACGGCCAGGCTTCGCCAACGCACAGCAAGCGGCCCGTTCGCGCGACGGATGCCATGACGGTGTCCGTGTCCAGCGGCTTGACCGAACGCAGGTCCACCACCTCCACCTCGTAGCCTTCGTCACTGAGCGTCCCGGCCACCGCGAGCGATTCATGCACCATGGCGCTGTACGTGACGATGGTAAGATCGCGCCCTTCTCGCGCGATGCGGGCCTTGCCGACGGGCAGCGCCTCGGTGGGCAGGCAATCGGCCTTCAGGTGGTAGTAAAGGAATTTGTGTTCGCAAAAGATGACCGGGTCATCAATGGCCACCGCTTCCAGCAACATGCTGTAGGCATCCTCGACGGTCGCCGGCGTCATGACCACCAGCCCGGGATAATGGGCGTAGATGGTTTCCAGGCTCTGGCTGTGAAACGGTCCGCTGCCGGAAGTCCCGCCGCAAGGCAGGCGGATCGTGATCGGACAGGGGACTTGTGTGCGCCAGAAGAACGCTCCGGCGTGGTTCACGATTTGATTGAAGCCGACAGTCGAAAAATCGGCGAACTGCATTTCAATGATGGGCCGCATGCCTTCGATGGCGGCGCCGATGGCCGACCCGACAATGGCATCTTCACTGATGGGCGCGTCGAGCACGCGCCCGGGATACATTTGGGCGAGATTCTTGGTGGCCTTGAACGCGCCGCCGAACTCGCCCACATCCTGGCCGTAAATGTAAACGCGCGGATCATCCTTCAACGCCCGCTCTTGCGCCGCCCGGATGGCTTCGAGGTAAGTGATGCTCATGTGTGCGGGAACGGCGCCAACCGTCAAATCGGCTGGAAGGTTTCAGTAAGATGTTTTGCCGACAGCGCGTACCAGCCTTCCTTATATGGGTCGGGCCCCGGCTCGCGTTGCGCGGTGGCGACGGCTTCCTCCACTTTCGTCAACGCCTCTTTCCGCCAGCCTTCGAGGAGGCCGGCGTCCGCCCAATTGACGCTTTTCAAATAGGCCGCGGCCACTTCGAGGCAATCGCGCCCCAGGGCGGACTGCTTCAGTTTCGGGTCAAGGTAACCAAAATCATCATGTTCGCCATGTCCGCAGAGCCGCAGCAACCGCGCCACGATCAATTGCGGTCCGGCTCCCTCGCGCGCCTGCTGCACGGCCTTGCCGACAACTCGCAGGCACGCGGTCAGGTCCGTGCCGTCCACTTCGTGACCCGCGACACCGTAGCCGGCGGCGCGTTCGATGAGCGAGCGGCAGGCAAACTGTTTGTGGTTGGGAGTGGAGTAGGCGTACTGGTTGTCGGCCACCACCAGAACGAGCGGGAGCTTTTCCACCGCCGCTTGATTAAGGCTTTCATGGAACGCGCCGGTGGAAGTGCCGCCTTCACCGAGACATGTGGCGCCGACGATGTTGGCGATTTTTTTGAATCGTTTGGCCAGCAGCGCGCCGTTGACCACGGAAATCATGGCGCCCAGGTGGCTGATCATCGGCAGGTAGCCTTCGCGCGGCTTGCCGCGATGCACATTGCCGTCGCGCGCGCGCATCGGACCGAGCGGCGAGCCCAGGCATGTGCGCACGGCGTCCAGCACGGTTTCGCCAAAGGCCAGGCGGCCCGCTCCGTCGCGAATGAGGGGCGCGAACACATCCCCTTTGCGGAGCGAAATGCCGACTGCGGCACTGAGGGCTTCCTGGCCGCGGCCGAGGAAGACCCCGCCGTGGATTTTCCCGGCGCGATAGAGGCCGGCCAGCTTATCATCCAGAATGCGAGCCAGTTGCATGCAGCGAAATGCCTGGATGAAAATCTCGCGAAAGGAAGATGGCTCAGCCGCCGGTTGGGCAGCGGTTCCCGTTGCGGCGATGGTCTCGACAGACTGAACCATGAATCCATTGTAAACCCACAACGCGCTGAAGCAAAGTTTTCTTTGCCAACGCGTTCCGGGTGGCGCGTGACATTTTGGAGTTTATGTCCGGCGGGTTTCGCGCTACGGTTTTCGGAGTTCAACGAAGTATTTGTGAAAGGCACGTCCGCCAGTGAGTCCGAGCGCCTTGAAGCGTTGTCACGTTACGCTGTGGTTGACAGCGAAGTGGGGCCAATTTTCAACGAACTGACCTCCCTGGCCGCGCACATTTGCGGCACGCCGTTTGCCCTGATCAATCTGGTGGCCAAGAACCGCCACAGCTTCAAGTCCTGCGTGGGATGGCGGGCCGGCGAGTTGCCGAAGGAGATTTCATTCTGCGCCTACTCCGCGAGGGAGAGGAAATCGCTGATTGTTCCCGATGCCCGGACGGACAAGCGGTTCAGCGGGGACCCGTTGTTGCAGCCGCCCTGGAGCATCCGCTTTTACGCCGGCGCCCCGCTGCTGACGCCGCAGGGACACGCCATCGGGACATTGTGCGTGATGGACCGTTCGCCGCGCACGCTGGACGAAGGGCAGATATCCGCGCTGAACACACTGGCGCACCAGGTCATCACGCAGCTCGAACTGCGGCTGCAAACATCCGAGTTGCAGCAAATGGTGGCGGAGCGTCGGCGCGCGGAGGAGGCGTTGCGGGAAACGGAGGAAAAATACCGCAGCATCTTCGAGAACGTGATGGAAGGCATCTTTCACACGACGGCCGACGGCAAGTACGTTTCCGCGAATCCCATGCTGGCGAAGATTTACGGATATTCTTCGCCCGAGGAACTGACCGCGCGCATCAAAGACGTGCAGCACGAATTGTACGTGGATCCGAAGCGGCGCGACGAATTCGTGCGCCTGATGCGCGAGAACGGCTTCGTGGAGAAATTTGAATCCGAGGTGTACCGGGCCGACGGAACCATCATCTGGATCTCGGAGAATGCCCGCGCGGTGCGGGATGCCAACGGGAACCTGCTTTATTATGAAGGCACGGTCGAAGACATCACCGCGCGCAAACGGGCCGAGGAAGCATTCCGTTCGTCGGCGATGCTGTTCCATTCCGTGTGGGAAAAGTCCGCGGACGGCATGCGCCTGACTGACAAGGACGGCATCATGCGCACGGTGAATCCCGCCTTCTGCCAGATGGTGGGGATGAAGGCGGAGGACTTGATCGGGCGGCCTTACACGGTGGTTTACTCGGAGGGCGAGAATCTCGATGAACGGCTGGCGAAGTTCAAGGAGCGGTTTGCCCGGCGCGAAGTCGAGCAGCATACCGAACGGATGGTCGTCTTCCGCATGGGCCGGCAGGTCGATATCGAATTGTCGAACTCGTTTGTCGAAGGCGAAAAGGGCGAGTCGTTGTTGCTGAGCATCTTTCACGATCTCAGCGAACGCAAACGCGCGGAAGACGCGCTGCGCAATTCGGAGATCCTTTACCATTCGCTGGTCGAAAACCTGCCACAGAACATCTTTCGCAAGGATCTGGAGGAGCGTTTTACGTTTGCGAACAAGAAATTCTGCCAGACGCTCGGCAAGCCGCTCAACGAAATCGTGGGCAAGACGGACTTTGACTTCTTCCCGCCGGAGCTGGCGACCAAGTATCGGCGGGACGACCGGCGCATCATCGAATCGGGCGAGGTGTTTGAAACAGTCGAAGCTTACCTCACATCCAGCCACGAGAAAGCTTATGTGCAGGTCGTCAAAACGCCGCTTTACGACGCGAATGGCAAGCCCTGCGGCATCCAGGGCATCTTCTGGGACGTCACCGAGCGCAAGAAAATTGAGGAGCAACTGGCGTTTGAGCGGGACCTGTTGCGCGCCTTGCTGGACAACGTGCCGGACCGCGTGTTTTTCAAGGACACCAACTGCCGGTTTCTCAAGTGCAGCCTGGCGCTGGCCAAGCGCCTCGGGTTGCAGGATCCCGAGCAGGTCGTCGGCAAGACCGATTTTGATTTTCACCCCGAAGCGCAGGCGCGAGAATATTACGAGGATGAACAACGCATCATTCTGACCGGCCAGCCGCTCATCAACAAGGTGGAGCGGCAGATCAGCGTCGAAGGAAACGAAATCTGGGCCTCGGTGACCAAGGTGCCGTTGCGCAATCGCTCGGGCACGGTCACGGGCATCATCGGCATCTCGCGTGACATCACCGCGCTTATTCGCGCCGAGAAGGAACTGTCGGTCGCGCGCGATGCCGCCTTGGAAACGGCGCGGCTCAAGTCGGAATTCCTGGCCACCATGAGCCACGAAATCCGCACGCCCATGAACGGCATCATCGGCATGACGGAATTGCTGTTCGATACCGATCTGACTTCGGAACAACGGGATTTTGCCGAGACCATCCGCTCCAGCGCCGATGCGCTGTTGAACATCATCAACGACATCCTCGATTTTTCGAAGATCGAGGCCGGCAAGTTGAAGCTGGAGAAGATTGGCTTTGATATCCGGGAAACCATCGAGTCCGTGGTGGAATTGCTCGCCCAGCGCGCGCAATCCAAGGGCATCGAGATGGTGTCGCACGTGCTGGAGAACGTTCCGACGGGCGTGGTGGGTGATCCGGGACGTTTGCGCCAGATTCTGATCAATCTCGTCGGCAACGCCGTCAAATTCACCGACCGGGGCGAAGTGGTGGTTCGCGTGCAGAAGGAGAATGAAAGCGACACGCACGTCGTGTTGAACATCACGGTCACGGACACGGGCATCGGCATCGCTCCGGAAGTGCAGGCGCAGATCTTTCAGGCGTTCACGCAGGCGGATGGTTCCACCACGCGCAAATACGGCGGCACCGGCCTGGGGCTGGCGATTTCCAAGCAATTGATCGAATTGATGGGCGGGGTGGTGGGCGTGCAAAGCCAGCTCGGCAAAGGCTCGACGTTCTGGTTCCGCCTCCGCCTGGAAAAGCGGGCCGAGGAACACAAGGATGAACTGGCGGTGCGCGCCAATCTGACGGGCGTGCGCGTGCTGATTGTCGATGACAATGCAACCAACCGCCAGATTCTGGCGCATCAAACCCGCGCCTGGCGGATGGACAACGAATGCGCTCCCGGCGGCGCCGAGGCCCTGACCTTGCTCCGTCAGGCAGCGGCGGCGCAAAAGGCGTTTCAACTGGCGGTCCTCGACATGCAGATGCCCGGCATGGACGGCCTCACGCTGGCGGGTGAAATCAAGAATGAGTTTGGCGACAAAGCCCCGCGCATGGTGATGTTGACCTCCCTGGGCCATCGCGTGGCCAAGTCGCTGCTGGAAGAAGTCGGCATTTCCGCGTGCCTCCTCAAGCCGGTGAAGCAATCGCGGCTGTTCGACTGCCTTTCCAACGTCATGGCCGGGCTGGATGCGACCGGTGAGTATGGGCTGGAGGGAATCGAGCCGGTCATGCGGACGACGGATGCTTCGCGCGCTTCCTTGCGCTCGGACCGGCGCATCCTGCTGGCGGAGGATAATATCGTGAACCAGAAGGTGACGCTGCTTCAATTGCAGAAACTCGGTTACACGGCCGACATCGTGACCAACGGCCGCCTTGCGGTGGAAGCCTTGCGAAGCAAACCGTTCGATGTGGTGTTGATGGATTGCCAGATGCCGGAGATGGATGGTTACCAGGCCACGCGGGAAATCCGGCAGCTGGAAAAGGGAGGCGGTCTCGCGGGCGGGCGCGGTTCACCATTGTATATTGTCGCCATGACCGCCAACGCGCTGGACGGCGACCGCGAGGTCTGCCTGGAAGCCGGCATGGACGATTACATCACCAAGCCCGTGCAAGTGGCGGACCTTGCGGCCGCGCTGGCGCGTGGAAAGCGCGACCAGGCCGCGACTTCGGGGCGTCAGGCCGGCGTCGATCAGTCGGAGGCGCCTTCGCTGGACCTGGCGGTCATATCTTCGTTGCGCGATTTGCGCGAGCCAGGCCAGCGGGATCCCGTGACTGAATTGATTGACCTTTATCTGGAGGATGCCCCGGAACGACTGCAACGAATGCGCAGCGCCATTGAACGCAATGACGCCCCCGCGCTGCACAGTCCGGCACACAGCCTGAAGGGAAGTTCGAGCAATCTGGGCGCCGTTCGATTGGCTTCCCTTTGTGCGAAACTTGATCAGAAGTCGAAAGCGGGCGACCTTGCGGGGGCGTCGGAGTTGTACCACCAGGCGGACGCGGAGTTTTCACGCGTCCGGGCCATGTTGGAAGCGGAAAAGAGGAAATAGCCATGCCAGCCTCGTTTGAAGTTTTGCTCATCGATGATGATCCCAGTGTTCAATCAACCATTGGGGACGTGCTGCGGCAGGTCGGGTGCAAGCTTCACGCCGTCGCTGATGGGCGCGATGGAATCGAAATCGCCCGGCAGCAGACCATTCATCTGGTGCTGCTGGACCTGGGGTTGCCGGATATTGACGGCTTTGAAGTGTTGCGCGCGTTGAAGTCCGATACGGCCACCAGCGCGGTGCCCGTGATTGTGCTGACGGCCTGGAACAACACGGATGACAAGGTCCGCGGATTCGAACTGGGCGCGTCGGATTACATTACAAAGCCTTTTGCCGTGGCCGAACTGCGGGCCCGTGTTCAAGCCGCGCTGCATGCGAAACAAATGCAGGATCGCCTGGCCGGGGCGAATGCGCAGCTCGACGCCGCCCGCAAAGTCGCCGAGGCGGCCACCATCGCCAAATCCGAGTTCCTGGCGCGGATGTGCCACGAAATCCGCACACCGATGAACGGCGTCATCGGCGTGACGGATTTGTTGCAGGATTCCCCGCTTACAGCGGATCAACGCGAGTGGGTGGAAACCATCCGCTCCAGCGGCGAGGCCCTCATGGCCATCGTCAACGACATCCTTGATTTTTCGAAAGTCGAGGCGGGCAAAATGACGCTTGAAATGCAGCCGTTTGAATTGCAGCGGTGTGTCGAGGAAGCGGTCAACATGCTGGCAGCGCGCGCGGCGCAAAAAGGCATTGAGCTTGCCTATCAGATCGAAGACGGAGTGCCGGCGGTGATCGCCGGCGATGTCACCCGGCTGCGCCAGATCCTGGTCAATCTCGTGGGCAACGGCATCAAATTCACGCCGTCCGGAGAAGTGGTTGTTACCGTTGGCGCGCGCCCATTGCCGCCGGAAAGCATTCCCGCCTACGAAACGGTCAAAGGTTCCGTCCCGATGGCCGAACCACAAACGTGGGAACTGGTCGCCACGGTGCGCGACACCGGCATTGGCATTCCGGCGGAGCGCCTGCCGGCCTTGTTCGAGCAATTCACCCAGGTGGACACCTCGGTTACGCGAAAATTCGGCGGCACTGGCCTTGGGCTGGCCATCTGCCGCAATATTGTCGATTTGATGGGCGGCCACATCACCATCGACAGCGCGGTGGGCAAAGGCAGCACGTTTTCGGTCACCATTCCCGTGGTTGGCGGAAAGGCCGTGGAAGGGGAAACCGAATCGCGCCTGGTGGGCGCGCGCATCCTGATCGTTGATGACAATGCGACCAATCGGCGGATCCTGAATTTTCACGCGCAAAAATGGGGGATGATGCCGCAACTGGCCGAGAACGGGCCTGAGGCGCTGCAATTGGTGAAGGGCGGGGCGCGCTTTGACGTCGTCATTCTCGACATGCAAATGCCGGGCATGGATGGCCTGACGCTGGCGAAGGAACTGGTGCGCGCCTTCAATAATTCGCCGCCGCCGTTGATCCTGCTTACCTCGTTGGGGATTCCGGCGAAAAAGTCGCCCGACTGGGATTTGTTTGCCAGTTGCCTCAGCAAGCCGGCCCGGCCGGCCCTGTTGCGAAGCACCATCCGCCATTGTCTGGGGCAATCCGACACGGCCATGCGTCCAAAAAATGTGGGCGCCAGAATTGATTCCGACCTGGCGCGCCGCGTGCCGCTGAAAATATTGCTGGTGGATGACAACGACGTGAACCGGCGCGTGGCCGTGCGCATGCTCAAGCAGATGGGCTATGAGGCCGACACCGCCACCAACGGCGTCGAGGCGGTCGAAGCGGTGCGAGGCGGGCGTTACGACCTTGTTCTCATGGACGTGCAGATGCCGGAATTGGACGGCATGGAGGCCACGCGGCGGATCCGGGCCTGGGAGGAATCGGACACGAACATCACCAAGGGCACGGTCATCGTGGCGATGACTGCCAACGCCATGCCGGGTGATCGCGAGAAATGTCTGGCCGCCGGGATGGATGATTACTTTACAAAGCCCGTGCGTCCGGAAGTAATCGAGCGAATCATCCACGAATGGGCGATGCCCCCGGCTGACGGTGCGCCGGAACCTGAGCGTGCTGCGCCCGCGGTTGATCCGCCTCCGCGCGTGGAACCGGCGGCCAGCCCCGTGGACATGGAGCGGTTGAACGACTTTTCCAGCGGCGATCCAGACAGCTTGCGAGAGCTGGTGGATGTTTATCTGCAACAAACGGAAGGCCAGCTCGCCAAGATGCGCGTTGCGCTGGCGGCGAACGATGCGCGTGAGCTGGAACGCGTCGCCCACAGTTGCGCCGGCGCGAGCGCCACCTGCGGCATGCGCGACATCGTGCCCCACGTGCGCGAGTTGGAACGGATGGGTCACGACCGGAATCTCACCGGTGGGGAGGTTCCGCTGGCCAAAAGCGAAACGGAATTCGCGCGCATTCGCACTTACCTGGAGGAGCATCTTAAGTCGCTCGGAAAAGAAGGGGCCGGGGTATGAAACGGATCTTGATCATCGAAGACGACAAGCTCGTGGGCAACATTTACCGGACCAAGTTCGCTGCCGAAGGTTTCGCCGTGGAACTGGCCGGTGATGGGGAAGGGGGCCTGGCGGCATTGAAGAAAGCGAAGCCGGACCTGGTCCTGCTGGATCTGATGCTGCCGAAGGTCAGCGGAGTGGAAATCATCAAACAAATCCGCGCCAACGCCCAAATGCGGGCGGTTCCGGTCGTCGTGTTGTCGAACTCCTATCTTGGCAGCGTCATCCAGGATGCCTGGAAGGCGGGCGCCAACAAATGCCTTTCCAAGGCCGATTGCACCCCCAGGCAACTTACCGAAATGGTGCGCGATCTGTTGCGCGAAGGTGAACCGGCCGGAAAGGCGGCAAAACCAAGTGCGCCGGCGTCGGCGCCCGTTTCGGAGGCGGACTCGGATGCCGCGTTTCAAGCGGACTTGCGGCGAACGTTTGCCGATTCGGCCCCGGGCGTCATCTCCATTCTGAGAAAACAGCTGGCGGGCGTGACCAAGGGCGCGCCGGAGGCGCGTCGCGCCGGGATGACCGAGCTGTTCGCCAGGGTCCGCTCCTTCGCGGGCAACGCCGCCGTTGCCGGAGTCACGCCCGTGGCTCGCATGGCCTCGGCCCTGGAGGCGCTGTTGAAGGAATTGTCCGAAAAACCGGAGAGCCTTAATCCGTCAACGCTCCGCACCGTGGCCCAGGCGGTGGACACGCTCGCCGATTTGCTCAAACATCCGGTGGAGCCATTGATGGTGCCCCCGGCCATTCTGGTGCTGGACGATGAGGTCATTTCGCGGCGCGCGGTTGTTTATGCGCTGGAAAAGGCGGGACTCAAGTGTCTCAGCATGGAAGATCCAATGGCGGCGCTGGCGATGCTCTCGGAAAACCGTTTCGACCTGGTGTTTCTGGATGTCGATATGCCGGGAATGACGGGTTTCGATTTGTGCAAGAAGTTGCGCGCGCTGCCGGGCCACGAGAAGACGCCCGTGGTTTTCGTAACGAGCCTTTCCGATTTTGAAAGCAGGGCGAAGTCAGCCTTGAGCGGCGGTAATGACCTGATTGCCAAGCCGTTCATCTTCATGGAGCTTGCAGTGAAGGCGCTGATTTATCTGGCCAGGAGACAGCCGCGCCCGGCGGGTGACGGTCCCAATTGAGCACCGAGTGACATGAAAAAAATACTGGTCATCGAGGACGACTTGATCACCGCCAACATTTACCGCAACAAATACCTGCTTGCGGGATATCAGGTGGAGACTGCGCCGGATGGCGAGGCGGGAATCAAAACGATGCTGTCGTTCAGGCCTGACGTTTTGCAACTGGACCTGATGTTGCCGAAGCTGAATGGCGTGGAGGTCATCAAACGCGTGCGCGCGCATCCGGATTTCAAGAACCTGCCTATCCTCGTGTTGTCCAACTCATACCTGACGTCGCTCGTTCAGGAAGCCTGGAAGGCCGGCGCGACCAAGTGCATCTCCAAGGCGGACTGCAATCCCAAGCTGATGATTGAGATTGTGGAAAAGATCCTTTGCGCGGCCCCGGCGCCCGCACCGACGTCCGCGGGACCAACCATCATCTACGCGACGCAAGGCATGCCGCTCCAATCGCCCCGCGAAAATCCCGCCGATGCGGACGCCGTCTTTCAGAGTGATTTGCGCCGGGCCTTCCTCGAAGGAGCCCCCAATCAGGTCAACGCGCTGCGCGCCATCCTCAAGGGTTTCATCAAGGCCGACACGCCGCCGCCGGCCAAGCAGGAACACCTGCTCGAGCTGTATCGCAAAATCCGCTCGTTCGGCGCCAATGCGTCGCTCGCGGGCCTGGCGCGCACCGCGCGTGTTTGTGCTGCTGTCGAAGCGCTGGCGAAAGAGCTCCACGATAACGCGGCCAACCAAACGCCCTCGGCGCTGCGGACGTTCGCCCAGGCGATCGACGCCCTCGCTCGCCTCGTTGTCAAAGGCGCCAACGCCGACCTGTCCGATTCGGCGCCTCCCAATATCCTCGTCGTGGATGATGAACCGATTTCTCGCATGGCGGTCGCCCGCGCGCTGGAGAAGGCCGGTCTTAAGTCCATGAAACTCGAGGATCCCCATGCGGCTTTGTCCATGCTGACGGAAAATCGTTTCGACCTGGTTTTTCTGGATGTCGATATGCCTGGCATGAACGGTTTCGAACTCTGCCAGAAGGTGCGCGCCCTGCCGGCCCATGCCAAAACGCCCATTGTGTTCGTTACGGCGATGACCGACTTTGAAAGCCGCGCCAAGTCCGCCCTCAGCGGCGGCAATGATTTGATTGCCAAGCCGTTCTTGTTTTCGGAACTGGCGGTAAAAGCCTTGATTCACGTGTATCACATCCAGTCGGGCTGATGTCTCACCGTCGTCAATCGGGGAATCATAATGAAAATTGTCATCGCTGAGGACGACCCGGTGTCGCAGAAAATCCTGCGTGTCACCCTGGAAAAGCTGGGCCACACCGTGGTCGCCGCCAACCACGGGCGCGAGGCATGGGAGGCGCTGCTGGCCACCAAGGCGAAGATCATCGTCAGCGACTGGATGATGCCGGAGATGGACGGCCTGGAGTTGTGCCGCAAGATTCGGGCGCGGCCGGCCAAGGAATACGTTTATTTCATCATGCTCACGGCGCGGACCGGTGCGACCAATTACCACCAGGCCATGGATGCGGGCGTCGATGATTTTCTCACCAAACCGCTCAGCCACGAGGAACTGACCATCCGTTTGCGGGTGGCCGGGCGCATCCTGGAATTCATCGACCAGATTCGCGAACTGAAACGGTTGCTGCCCATTTGCATGTATTGCAAAAAAATCCGGGACGACCAGGACTACTGGCACCAGGTCGAAGCCTATTTGCATGATCATACCGGCACGGATTTCAGCCACAGCATCTGTCCGGAATGTTACGAAACGCAGGTCAAGCCGCAGCTCAAAGCCTTGCAAGACGAAGCATCATCATGAGCCATTTTCATGCGCGCCCGTTAGGCCGGTATGTTCTCGTTGTTTCGCTGTTCGCCGCGCTGGCCGCCGGCGCCGCCGAACCGCGCGCCTCCGGCGACTTGACCGAGATGAGCCTGGAAGAGCTCATGAATGTGGAGGTCACCTCCGTTTCGCGCCGCGCCGAAAAGCTTTCCGCCGCGCCGGCGGCGATCCATGTCCTGACGGATGAAGACATCCGCCGCTCGGGTGCCATGAGCATTCCGGATGCGCTTCGCATGGTGCCCGGCATGAACGTGGCGCAAATCGATTCCAGCACCTGGGCGGTCAGCGCGCGCGGTTTCAACGGGCGTTTCGCCAACAAACTGCTCGTGTTGATCGACGGCCGCACGGTTTATACGCCTTTGTTCTCCGGCGTTTTCTGGGATGCGCAGGATGTCGTCTTGGAAGATATCGAACGCATCGAAGTGATTCGCGGTCCCGGGGCCGCCTTGTGGGGCGCCAACGCCGTCAACGGGGTCATCAACATCATCACCAAACACTCGCGCGACAGCCAGGGTGGGTCCCTGAGCGTCGCCGGCGGAAAGGAAGACCGAGGGTATGGACGCATCCGTTACGGTGGGCGCCTGGGTGAGAACGTTTGGTACCGCGTCTATGCCAAATTTCACGAACACGACCACACGTTGAACGCGGCCGGCAACAATGCGGGAGACGCCTGGTACAAATCGCAAGGCGGTTTCCGCATCGATTGGGAGCCAAACGACATCAATGCGCTGACGTTTCAAGGCGATTTGTATTATGGCGACAACCGGACCGAGGCCAATTCAGGCAGGTTTGAATTTGCCGGGGGCAATGTTTTGGGGCGCTGGCTGCACGATTTCTCGGACAGTTCGCACTCGTCCCTGCAGCTCTACTATGACCGCACGGAACGCGAACTGGGCACGGCGTTGACAGTGTTTCGCAATTCGTTCGACATCGATTGGCAGCATGATTTTTCCTGGGGTGACCGGCAGACTATTGTGTGGGGCGCCGGTTATCGCTTTGCCGCCGATGAAATATTCGGAAGCCCGGCCCTGTCGTTCGTGCCTCCCCAAAGCAGCGATCATTTGCGCAGCGTCTTCGCACAGGACGAAATTTCGATTGTGCCCGACAAGTTGAGCTTCACGGTGGGCGCCAAATTGGAGCACAATGATTATAGCGGCTCCGAGTTTCAGCCTAATGCCCGCCTGCAATGGACGCCCCATGAAAAACACACCATCTGGGCGGCGGTGGCACGCGCGGTGCGCTCGCCTTCCCGCGCGGAGCACACGATTCGCGCCACCAGACCAGCCGGGCCAGGCGTCATCAACTCGGTGTCCGGGGTCAGCACTTTTGATTCCGAGACCCTCGTCGCCTACGAACTGGGCTGGCGCTTCCAACCCCGTCCCAGTTTGTCGTTTGACGTGGCGGCATTCTTCAATGACTACGACGACTTGCGCTCGTTTGATGTCGGCACACCCACGCCGCCTCCTCCGGCCTTGATCATCCCGTTGACCACGAGCAACAGCATGGAAGGCGAAACCTACGGGGGCGAAGTCTCCGCCAGTTGGCAGGCCACCAAATCCCTGCGGGTCATGGCCGGCTATTCGTTGTTGCAAATGCATCTGCGCGGCGGCCTCAACTCCGGTGATTCCACGCTCGAGGCCGCGGCGGTGGACAATCCGCAACAACAATTCCACCTGCGTTCCTACTGGGATCTCCCGGCCAATCTCCAACTGGACGGCGCGCTTTACTACGTCGACAGTCTGCCCGGCCAGAGTGTCCCCAGCTATGTGCGGCTCGATGTTCGCCTCGGCTGGCGGCCCCGCGAGAATCTGGATTTCACCGTCGGCTTGCAGAATCTGCTGGATGAGCGGCATCCGGAATACGGCGCCAATTTTTTGGTGACATCCACCGAGGTGGAACGCAATTTTTACGCGAAGGTTACCTGGAGATTTTGAACAGTTCATCGGCCAGAGCGGCGTGCATTCGCTTCAAGCGGTGGGGGGCTTCCGCCACCGCATGGGTTTTGTTGTTGCTGCTGATTGGCGCGGAATTTCGCCCAGTGACCGCCCAGCCGAAGCCGGCCGAGCGAACCGAATTCGAACTGAAGGCCGCCTACCTCTATCATTTCGCCCAGTTCATCGAATGGCCCGCCGAGGCCTTCACCAACAGCCAGGCGCCGATCGTCATCGGCGTTGTTGGCAAGGATCCCTTCGGCAAGGTGTTGGATGATACGGTCCGGGATAAGACCGTGAAGGACCGGCCGTTTGTGGTCCGGCGCTTGTCAGGCACCGAAGGCATCAAGGATTGCCATATCGTGTATGTTTCCAGTTCTGAAAAGCCCCGGCTGCCCGAGATCATTCGCCTCCTCAATGACGAAAGCATCCTGTCGGTCAACGAAGATGTCCAGTTCACCCGCCTGGGCGGCGTGGTCAACTTCATGATGGAAAACAAGAAGGTGCGCTTTGAAATCAACATGGCAGCGGCGGAAAAAGCGCGCTTGAAGCTCGATGCTCAGTTGCTGCGCCTCGCCAAAATCAGCCGCCATTCGGCCGAGTGATTCGTTATGTTTCACTGGGAGAATATTTCGCTCAAAAACAAGCTGACACTCATCATCATGATGACCAGTTGTTCGGCCCTGCTGCTGGCCGGCATCGGGTTTGGCATCACCGAAGTGCGCACTTTCCGGCGCAGTCTCGCCAGCGAGTTGACCACCCTGGCGGAAATCACCGGCGCCAATTGCGCCGCCGCGCTTATTTTCGACGACAGCGAATCGGCGGAACGGGATGCGCTCAAGTTTCTGGAGCAACAGCCCGAAATCATTGCGGCGGTTCTCTACCGGTCCGATGGAACGGTCTTCGCCCGTTACGTCAACAAGGATGGTGGCCGCAACTTCAAAGTGCCGCCGGCCGGACAGGGACACCGGGTGCTGAACAACGGCCAGGTAGGATTGTTTTCCAAGATTGAGTTTGAAGGCAAACCGGTTGGCTCCATCTATCTGCAATCGGACACGCGCGAATTGCGCGCGCGTCTGTTGCGCTCGGGACTGATCGTCGGCGCCCTGTTGTTGGTTTCCGCCGGCATTGCCTATCTTCTGTCCGTCCGCCTCCAGCGGGTGGTGTCCGCGCCCATCCTGGAACTCGAGCGCGCCACCAACGAGGTCGCGCAGCAGCGCAATTATTCCTTGCGCGTCCCCGCGAAGGGCAATGATGAAATCGGCCGCCTCGTTGTCGGATTCAACCAGATGCTCGGGCAAATCCAGGAACGGGACGCGGCCCTGGAACAGGCCCGCGCGAGTTTGGAGACGAGCGTCGAGGATCGCACCCGGGAACTGGCCCGCGAAGTCGCCGAACGCAAAAGGACCGGGGAAATCCTGCGCGAGAGTGAACAGTTGTTTCGCTCCCTCTCCGAAGCCGCTCCCATCGGCATCTTTCGCACCGATGCGCTGGGTAACTGCGTTTACGTCAATTCCCGCTGGCAGGAAATGTCCGGTTTGAACATGGGGCAGGCCCTGGGGGCCGGTTGGGTCGCGGCCATCCATCCCGATGACAAGAATGCGGTGTTTGCCAAATGGCAGGCGGCGACGCGAGATGGGGCGCCATTCCTTGCCGAATACCGTTATCTGACGCCATCCGGTGTCGTACGCTGGGTCCAATGTCGGACTGCGCCGCAAAAGGCGGACGACGGCCGAGTTATTGGTTACGTTGGCGCGGTCGAGGACACCACCAGCCGGCGCGAAGCGGAAAACGCCTTGCGCGCCAGCGAATCCATCCTGAGCAGTTTCTACGACAGCGCGCCCGTCATGATGGGGGTGGTGGAATTGCGCGACGACGACATCCTGCACATCCGCGACAATCGCACCACAGCGCGATTCTTCGGCGTTGAACCCGGGGCCATGCGCAACCGCTTTGCCAGCGAGATGGGCGCCCCGGGACCGGTCATCAACAGGTGGGTGGAACACTACCGGAAAAGTGAACGGACCGGGCAGCCAGTCCGCTTCGAATATTTCCATGAAACCGCCCAGGCCGCCAGTTGGATTTCCGCCACGGTTTCGCTCATTGGCTACACGACCGAGCGGTTTGCGCGCTTTTCCTATGTCGCCGAGGACATCAGCGAGCGCAAAACGTTTGAGAACGAATTGCGTCGCCGGGAGGAGCAGTTCCGCTCGGTGATCGAGACGGCCGGTACGGTCATCGTCGGCCTTGGGCCCGATGGCGCCATCTTCGAGTGGAATCACGAGGCCGAACGGGTCTTCGGTTATTCTCGCGCCGAAGCCATCGGCAAGGATTACGTCAGCCTGGTCATTCCTGTCAGGGCTCAGGACGCCATACGCGCCGACATCCGCCGCGTCCTGGCCGGCAATCCCACCCGCAATTATGAAAATGAAGTAATCTCCCGGGATGGCCGCGTCTCCACCATTCTCTGGAACGTCACGCGCTTGATGGGGGCGGAGGATCGCCCCGTGGGCATCATCGCCATCGGCCAGGACATCACCGAGCGCAACCGCGCCGAGGAACGGTTTCGTCTCCTTTTCGAGCAATCTTCCGACGCGCACCTGCTGTTTGATGAAACCGGCATCATCGATTGCAACAATGCCACGCTGGAAATGCTCGGTTGCCAGGACAAATCCGACCTCCTTGCCTTGCACCCCGCGCGGCTTTCCCCTGAATTTCAACCCGATGGCCGGCTCTCGATGGAAAAGTCCATCGAAATGGATCGCCTGGCTCACGAGAAGGGCTTCCATCGCTTCGAATGGATTCATAAACGGATGGACGGCGGATTGTTCCCGGTGGAGGTCACGCTGACTCCGGTGACGTTGAACAACAAGCCTACGCTGCTGGTGGTCTGGCATGACATCACCGAACGCAAGCGCGCCGAGGAAGCCATGCGCCAGGCCAAGGACGCTGCCGAGGCCGCCAACCGCGCCAAGAGCGACTTCCTGGCCAACATGAGCCATGAAATCCGCACCCCGATGAATGGCATCATCGGCATGACGCACCTGTTGCTCGATACGGAATTGACGGACGAACAACGCGATTTTGCCGAGACCGTCCGCACCAGCGCCGAAGCGCTCCTCGTCATCATCAACGACATCCTTGATTTCTCCAAGATTGAAGCCGGCAAATTGAAAGTTGAAGCCATCGAGTTCGATTTGCGTGAAACCGTTGAGGACGCCGTCGAATTGCTCGCCGACCAGGCGGCGGGCAAACAGTTGGAACTGGCCTCGTGGGTCGCGCCAGACGTGCCGCTGGCGCTCCACGGCGATCCTGTGCGGCTGCGCCAGGTGTTGACCAACCTCGCTTCCAACGCCGTCAAATTCACGCATCACGGAGAAGTCCTCGTGCGCGCCACCTGTGAAAGTGAAACCGACTCCGAGGCCATTGTCTGTTTCACGGTGACCGACACGGGCATCGGCATTGCGCCGGAAGTGCGCCACCGCCTGTTCGATGCCTTCACGCAGGCGGATACTTCCACGGCCCGCAAATACGGCGGCACCGGCCTCGGCTTGGCCATCTGCAAGCAGTTGGTCGGCTTGATGGGCGGCAACATTGGCGTGGACAGCGTGCCCGGCAAAGGGTCCACGTTTTGGTTCACCGCGCGCTTCGAAAAAAGCGCGACACAGCCGCCTCGGGAAGAATTTCCGTTGCTGGCGGGTTTGCGTGTCCTGCTCGTGGACGATTGCCC
>JBFMBT010000100.1:0-20288 GCA_040754875.1 Verrucomicrobiota bacterium
GAGGACGGTCGATGGACGGATCAACGTCCCCGTTTCGCTGACCCAAATCCGGCTTCCATTTTTCTGTCCGCAATCTTTCTGTCAGCTTCCCCATGATTTGTCATCGAGGACGAGGACGAAGGACAAGGAGGAGGACGAAAATTGTGGTGGCGGTGGCAATGTTGGTGGAGCGGAGGGCGGCGGCATTTCAGAAAACAGGTTGAAAACACGGGGGAATGCCGCCACATTGCGGCTATGCAGTCTGTTTTTACCGGACCAGTTTATGTCGTGCGGGACAACATCGACACCGACCAGATCATCCCCGCGCAGTATTTGAATCTCGTGCCCACGATCAAGGAGGAGTACGAGAAGCTGGGCAGCTACGCCATGTGCGGACTGCCGGAATCACTTTATCCGACGCGCTACGTGAACGACGGGCAACTGGACAGTGCGTATCCGATTGTCGTCGCCGGGCGCAACTTCGGCTGCGGCAGCTCCCGCGAACACGCGCCGATTGCCATGGGCTCGGCTGGCTGCCGCATTGTGCTGGCGGAGAGTTTTGCGCGGATTTATTTCCGCAACTGCGTGGCCACCGGCGAACTGTATCCCTGCGAATGCACCGACCGGTTGTGCGAAATCTTGAAGACGGGCGATGTCGTCACCGTGGACCTGGATGCGGCGACGGTGACGGTCAAATCCACGGGCAAAACATATTCGTTCAAGCCGCTGGGCGATGTGCGGCCGGTGGTGGATGCGGGTGGGTTGTTCAATTACGCGCGCAAGTCCGGCATGATCGCTGCCTGAGGAAATCCTTCCATGTCCATCGCCACCCTTCGTCGTGAATACAGCGTCGCGGGTTTGCGCCGGGCGGACCTGAACCCCGATCCGATCCGGCAGTTTCATCATTGGCTGGACCAGGCGATTGCCGCGGACCTGACGGAGGCCAATGCGATGGCGCTGGCGACGGCGGACAAATCGGGGTTTCCCTCGGTGCGCACGGTGTTGCTCAAGGGCGTGGACGAACTGGGCTTCCGCTTTTTCACGAATTACGAGAGCCGCAAGGGACAGGAGCTGGCGGAGAATCCGCGCGCGAGCGGGGTGATTTTCTGGGCGGAGCTGGAACGGCAGGTGTGCGTGTCGGGCGAGGTGGTGAAGCTGTCGCGCGAGGAATCCGAGGCGTATTTTCGCCAGCGTCCGCGCGGGGCGCGGCTGGGCGCGTGGGCCTCGAAACAGGGGAGCGTGATTGCGAACCGGCGGCATTTGGAGCAGGAACTGGCGCGGTTGGAGAGTGAGTATCCCGGCGAGGAAGTGCCGATGCCGCCGTATTGGGGCGGGTATTTGATGGCGCCCGTGCGGATTGAATTCTGGCAGGGGCGGCAGAACCGGCTGCACGACCGGTTTCGTTACACGCGGCAGGCGGACAAGACGTGGCTGATCGAGCGGCTGGCGCCGTGATCTGAGTTCAAAGTTCAAGGAGTTCAAAGTTCAAGGTTCGGAGTTCGGAGTTCGGGATCGGAGGACTGTTCAGTATTCAAATCGGACTGCGGCTGGTCTGCGACACAGCCGCCGTCCGGACAGAACCGCGCCTTCCGGTTTTCCCATGGCTTCTTCAGCGCGTGATGTTCAATGCGACGGGCAAGAGCAGCAGCACCGCGTCGAGGGCGAGCGCGAGGCCGGCGGCGGACATGACGCCGAAGTGGACCACGGGAGGAAACGACGCGAGCGCGAGCGCGCCGAACACGCCCATCAGCACCAGGCTCGTCACCACGATGGCGCGGCCTTTCAGGCGCAACGTGGCGCGCAGCGCGTCTTCGGCGTTCAATCCTTTCTGCCGCTCGACGCGCCAGTGCGTGATGAAGTGGACGGCGTCGTCCACCGCGATGCCGAAGACGATGGCGCCGACCATGACGGTGAAGGAATTGAGCGGCAGGTCGGCGAAGCCCGCCAGCGCCAGCATCACCGCGACCGGAATCAAATTGATGCCCACGGCGGCGCACGCCAGCGGCACCGAACGCCACAACAACGCCAGCACCAGCCCGATTGCGCCCACGGTGATGGCGGCGGTGTCCGTCACGCTGCGCAACATGCGGCGGTCCGCTTCGAGCACGGCATTCAATCCTTTCGCCGCCGAGACGCGCGCATTGGCCGGTTTGTGTTGCTCGGCGTAGCCCACGATGTCCGCGAGCAATTTCAGATATTGATCCGCCGGCAGGTCGCGCGTGCGCACGATGACGGTGGCGGTGCGGAATGACGGATCGGTGAGCGCGGCCAGGAACGGGTAATCGCCCGCCTTGAGCATGGCGGCGAACATTTTCACGAGGACCGGCGTCTCGGGCAGTTGGAGCGCCGCGGCCGCACCGCCGTCCCAAAGCTGGTTCATCATGGCCAGCAACTGCGCGTAGGAATAAATGCCGGAAACGCCCGCGCGGCCCTCGGCATACTTTTGCACCGATTCCAGATAGCGCAGGAATTCCAACGTGTTCGCGCCCTGGCTGGCGCCGGAATCGATTTCGATCTGCGCCACGTTGATGCCGCCATACACGCGGTCCAATTCCTCGACCGCCTGGCGCGTCTCGCTCTGGCGTCCGAGAAATTCGACGGCGCGCAAATCGGTGCGCACGCGCGTGATGCCCCACGCCGCGAGCAGGATAGCGCCAACCGCCGCGCCCCGAATCCATTGGCGGCGCGTGAGGATGATGCCGGCAAAGAAATCCCAAAACCCGGCGCTGTTCCCGCCTTGCACTTCCGCGCTTTGCTTTTCACCGGTTGAATTTGGGAACGCCAGGCGCAACAGCGCCAGCCCCGGTCCGAACGTCAGCGCGAACACGACGGCCACGCCGAGGCTGCCGGCCAGCCCGAACTCGCGCGCGTATTTCAGATTCGTCACCGTGAACGAGAGCAGGCCGGCAATCGTGGTGATGGCGGCGAACGCGCACGATACAAATACCTCCGCCTGCGCGCGGCGAACTGCTTCGCCCGAATTCACGCCTGATTGTCGCGCCTGTTGAAACGCGGTGAACAGATGCACCAGCAACGTGAGATGCACCGCCGCCAGCAGCGGCAGCAGCATCGCGGAAAACACGTTCAACTCGAATCCCGCGAACGCCAGCACACCGGGCAGCACGCCCAACGACAGGGCGAGATTCACCACGAACAGCGCCAGCAACCGCCCCGGGCGGAACGCGGCCCCCAGGACCAACACCATCAGTCCGCCCGCCACCGGGAGAACCGCGCGCACGTCGTTGCGAAACGTCCGGCGCATTTCTTCCTCGATGAGCGGCAGCGCCACGACGCGATACTGCAAATCCGCCACATTGCAACTGGCGATGGCCTTCGCGATTTGTTCCCGCATGGCGCGTTGTTGCGCTTCGCCATCGAACAGGCGGTGAAACGTCACCAGCAGCAAAGTGTGGCGGCCATCGGGTGCAACCATGACGTTCTTCACGAGCGGATGCGTTGTGCAAAAGCGGCGCAGCGAGCGCAGCTCCATCGGCGTCGGTGCATCGGACACCAGCGGGACCATTTCAAACGTCACCCCGCGCCGCACCGGCATGACCGAGTGCGTGAGACTTTTGACATCGACCACGCCGGGCAGTTCGAGCAGGGCGTCGCTGACCAGGCGGATGGCGCGGATGCCGTCGCGCGAAAACACCTCGGAGCATTCGAGGCTGACGACCGCCACGACGTCGTGCGCGAGGATGTCCTTCACCGTTTCGTAGCCGGCGAAGTTGCGCTGGTCGCTTTCAAGGAGAATGCGCGACCTGGCGCTGACGTGCGAGCCGGCGGTTTGCAGCCAGAAGGGGACACACAGCAAAAAGGCGACCGTCAACGCCGCCCCGGGCCAGCGCAGGAATGGGTTCCAGCGATCCACGCCTTTGAAGTTCAAGGTTCCGAGTTCAAAGTTCAAGAATTCAAAAACTTCAGAATCCAAAATCCAAACTTCAGGGAAGCAACAAGCTTCAACTGGCGAAGGTTGACGTGGCGCAGCCGTTTCTGTGCCGGTTTAACCACAAGGCGGCGAAAAATTCCACTTGTTTGGAGTTCAAGCTTCAGCTTGCGGAAGGACGCCTCACCCACACGCTGAAGCGTGAACTCCATACAGGGCGTGCACACGCGGCTTGGGAAACTCCACTCGTTTCGCGAACGCGGCATGGTGTTTTTCCTTGAAACAGCGCGCCGGGGGCGGAATCATGCGCGTATCACAAGAGGCGCAAGGCGGTGTTGACAGCCCGGCTATGTGCCCAGGAGAAACAATTGAAACTGCCCGCAGAACCAGCCGCCGAGTTTCAAAAGCTCAGCCAGACGGACGCGCAAATTGTCGTGCGCGCCATCTACGCGCTGGATGGTCACATGGGCGAAACGTTCGCGGTGACCAATGGCACGGCGTTGTTTCTGTTCAGCAAACGCATCGGCGAGGGGTATCAAAACATTCATCTGCCATTCGGGGAAATCGGCGGGCTGTCCGTGGAAACCGATGGCGCGTATTCGCGGTTGAACATCACCGCCGCGCCGCGTTCCTACCAGTTGATGTTCACCGCGTGGGACAAACCGGCGCTGGAGCGCATCGTCGAGGACTGGCAGCTCGCGGCGGGCGTGGGCAAACCCGCGGGCCGCGTCGCGGGCGGTTCGCCGGATGAGTTGTCGCCGCTGGTGATTTTTTGCGCGTGCCACCTGGCGATGATGCAGGTGGATGGCACGATTCGCGTCGATGAAATGGCGTCGCTCGTGCGCGCGGTGAAGGACCCTTACGCAATCGACGGTGCGCGGCGTTTCTTGCAGACCGACGGTTTGGACAAGGTTCTCCCGCACTTGAAAAACCTGGACGAAAACCAGAAGCTTTGCCTGCTGGGGAATCTTGCGGTGCTGGCGATGACGGATGGTTTGCTGCGCGGCCGGGAGCAGGAGATGCTGGAGCGTTTTCGCGAAGCGATGGAAGTTCCCCCGGACGAGGCGCGGCGCGTCATTGAGAATCTGCTCATCAAAAACAACCTGTCGATTTTCAAAAGCACGGCGGACCCCGCGCCGGCGCAGCCCGTGGCCCGCGAACAGCTCACGCCGCTGGTGGCGTTTTGCGCGAGTTTGCAGGCGATGATTGAAGCGGATGGCACCGTCGATAAGGAGGAACTGGCGATTCTCTCGCACGCCATCAGCAACCCGCTGACCATCGCGCAGGGCATCAGCTACTTGAAGGAACACGGCCTGGACGCGCTGCTCGAACGTTTGCAGAAAGTCCTCGACCGCCCGCGCCGCCAGTGTCTGCTGGCGAATTTGATCGCCGTGGCGATGGCGGACGGCTTGTTGCGCAGCCGCGAACAGGAATTGATGGACCGCTTCCGCATCGCATTGGGGATGGATGAACAGCAATATGAAGCGCTGTTCCACACGTTGATGCTGAAGAATTGCCTGTCGCTGTTCACGGAGGCGTAGGCACCCGTGCGGGGCTTCCGCACGGCGACATTCAAAGGCGACCTGGCTCTCGTTCAAAGTTGTTTTTCGTCCCCTTGAGGAAACCCCGCATGGCTTTCATCGGTTTGATAGGCACAATCGCGATTCGTTCGCCCAACGCAAACACCTGGAACTTTTGACCGGGCATGAGTTTGAGTGAGTCCCGAACGCCCTTCGGGATCACGAGGCGATACTTGGGTGATAGCGTGACAGTGTCCATGTCGGTGAACCTATTCAGACCACGTTGCCTCGACCTCACCGTATCGCCCTTTGATGCGGCGTTCATAAAATACAATTGGAGCCACGGAATGTCCGAGCCCTTCGATGACATGCGCGGGAACATTTTGGTAACCGCGTGAACCGAATTCCTGTGCACGCACATGCAGGGCTCCTGTGTCACCGTCATACTTCAATCGCAAGTCTCGCTCCTTACCGGTCCACAGATACCACTCGAAGACGTGCAACGAAATGCGCGTGCGCGTGCTGCCGGCGCCGCGAATTTCATACCCCAGCGGAAAACAGATTGTGATTATCACAGCCGTCAAAAAGCACGCGCTTAACAGAACTTTGGCGGAACGCCAGTAAGTGGGCGATTGGATGCGGAAGACGTACGCCGCACCGCGCGCGATACCCCAATACAACGCACCAAGGATGAAACCCATCACCATCAATATCATGAACATCAAACCTTGCGGTGGGGCCTCGAGCATAAACCAATGGTCGCTTCAACTTGTCTTGTTGGTAGGGCTTTTCTCCCGATTCACAATCAGCACCTTGTCAATCCGATGGCGGTCCATGTCCATCACTTCGAAGCGGAAGGCGCCGTGGTCGATGTATTCGCCTTCGCGCGGGATGTGGCCGAGGTGATGCAGCAGGAATCCGCCGAGCGTGTGGAAGGTGCTGTCGCCTTCGCCCGGCAGGCGCGATACCTTGAGTAATTCCTTCAAGGGATCAACCTCCAGCAGTGCGTCGCACAGCAGCGAGCCGTCTTCGCGCGCGGTGACCAGCGACTTGCGCGGATGTTCCTTGGACGGCAGTTCGCCCACAATCGCCTCCATCACGTCGAGAATGGAAATCAATCCCTGGATGCCGCCAAATTCATCGGTGACCAGCGCCACGTGTTTGCCGGTCTGCTTGAACATCTCGAGCAGTTTGTTCGACGGCATCGTGCCCGGCACAAAGAGCGGTTCGGTCAGGAGGTTCTTGAGCACGACATGGTCGGCCAGCGCCTTGTTCGCCCATAATGCCTTCACGGTGACCATGCCCAGCACGTTGTCGCGGTTCTCGCGATAGACGGGAAAGCTCGAATGCGCGCTGGCGACGACCTTGCGCCAGTTGGCTTCATCGGAGTCGTCGATGTCCAGCCACACAATGCGCGCGCGCGGCGTCATCAGGTCGCTGGCGTAACGCTGGTCCAGCCGGAACACGCCTTCGACCATGTCCTTTTGGATTTTCTTGAAGACGCCCGCGTGCAGGCCTTGCTCGATCATCAGGCGCACTTCCTCCGGCGACACCGGCTGTTCCTCCTGCAATTTCACGCCGAGCAGCTTGAGCATGCCGTCGGTGCAGGCGCCGAGAAACGTCACCACCGGCGCGGTCATGCGCGAGAGCCGGTTCATCGGGCGCGCCATCCGCATGGCGATGCCTTCGGGATTGTTCAAGCCGAGCCGCTTGGGGACCAGTTCGCCAATGACCAGCGACAGCAAGGTAATGGCGGCGACCACTGTTCCCACCGCGATGCCCTGCGCGTAGGGCGCGAGCAACGGAATTTCCTTCAGCGGCACCACCAGCTTGTCCGCAATCGTCGCGCCGCCGAACGCGCCCGCCAGAATGCCAATCAACGTGATGCCCACCTGCACGGTCGAGAGGAAGCGATTCGGTGAATTGGACAATTCCAAGGCGGCCTGCGCGCGCGCATCGCCTTCGTCGGCCAGTTTTTTCAGGCGCGCCTTCTTGGCGGAGACGACGGCAATCTCGGCCATGGCGAAAACGCCGTTCGCCACAATCAACGCCACAACGATCAAGATATCAACCGTGATGCCCATCGGTGTGCCTCGCAGAAAAATCGTTCCGATTTGGATGAATTGCCAGTCCCATTCGCAAACATGCTGGCGCAAGCTCCGCGCGCTGGCGAGCAAGAAACGGTCAGGAAATGGCAATTTTCGTCAAGCCCTTCACGCGCGTTTTCCGTCAACTCTCGCAACTCAAATATGAAACACATTGACGAACCATTGCTCGAAACCGACACACTTTACCGCTTCAACTACGTCTCCGAATTCATGGGCTTCAGCGAGGACGACATCAAGGTCATCCATAGCGCCGCGCCGTTGCTCGCGCCGCTGGTGCCATCGCTCGTGGACGCCGTCTATAACAAGCTCATTCAATACGACGCCACGTGGCGGCATTTCGTGCCGCGCCAGGCTGGTTACGAGGGCGACATCCCGGTGCGGCTTGAAGACCTGACGATGGATCATCCGCAGATTCAATTTCGCAAACAGCACCTCGCGCATTATCTGGCGAAGCTCGTCACCGCGCCTTACGACAAGAAGATGGTCAACTACCTGGACTTCGTCGGCAAGATGCACACGCCCGCGGCTGGCAACAAGGACATCAACGTCCCGCTGGTCCAGATGAACGCGCTCATGGGCTTCGTGGCCGACGCCGTTAACGCCACCATTCTCGGCATGGACCTGCCGGCTGACACCAAAGCCGCCGCCATCCGTGCCTTCAGCAAGCTGCTCTGGATTCAAAACGATTTGATCAACCGGCATTACGCGCGGAACTGACAACGCGGCGCAACACTGCGCGGCCAGTCGCCCAAGTTGAGCAGTGGCTCGCCCGCCGCCCGGCAACCGGTGCGCATGGCCACCGCGAGTTAACGCTGGCGGGCCGTCACCGTCTGGCCTAAAACGGTGACATGCCCGCCCCGCAATTCCGCCTGCGCCTCGACCTCGCCCTGGCGTTTTGCTGGCTCGCGGCGCTGGCGGCATTCGCGCAACCCGTTCCGCCCGACCTGCATCGCTGGCTCGCCCCGCAAACCTGGCAGCGCGACACGGACGGCCCCGTCATTTCCCTCGGCCACGCCGGCGCATTCGATGATACGCATCTCTTCGCGCCGTGCGTTGATTCGCAGGATAATGTGTTCCGCCTCTGGTATTGCGGCTCGCGCGGCAAGGTCGAGGAACGCGTTTTCGATCTCGGCCTCGCCACGAGCAAGGACGGTCGCGCCTTTGAAAAGTTCGCGAACAATCCCGTCTTCCGCTTTGGCGATGGCAAGCACTCCATCTTGACGCCAACTATTTTGCGCGATGGCGGCAAGCTGCGCATGTGGTTCAGCGCAACCGATTTCGTCAACGGCAAGGGGCTGCATACCTTGCATGAATCATCGAGCACCGACGGCATTCAATGGTCGCCGCCATCGGCGCCGTTGTTGACCAATGTCTATGCGCCGACGGTCATCAAGCTGGGCCGGACGTATCGGATGTGGTTCACGCGCGTCGGACAAAATCCGTGGGTCATCTGCCACGCGACCAGCCGCGACGGGCGCGCCTGGCAGGTCACGCCGGCGCCGGTGTTGGAGCTGAACCAGCCGTGGGAATTGGACCGGCTGTTTTATCCCACCGTGCAGCGCGTCGAGGGCGCGTATCTGATGTGGTATGGCAGTTATTGGGCGCAGGCGAAACCGGCGCAAAAGACGGCGCTGGGATTTGCGGTCAGCCTGGATGGATTGAAGTGGCACAAGCATCCGGACAATCCGGTGTTCCGCCCCGAGCCGAAGCACGATTGGGAATCGCACTACGTGACGAGCCAGTCGGTGATGAAACTGCCGGATGGTTCGTGGCGGATGTGGTACGCGAGCCGCAAGAAGCCGCCGTTCAACAACAAATATTTCGCTATCGGCACGGCGCGCTGGGAGGGGCCGAAGGCGTCGGTCGGGCCGGAACTGACGTTGCCGGATGCGGGCAAGGAACGTGCGGCGTTCCTTGCGGCCCAAAGCGAATTGCGCGAGCGCTTGCGCAATGAGCTGGGGATTCCAAAGCAGCGCGTCGCGTTGGAGCCGGAGGCGCGCGGGCGCATCGAGCATGGTGATATTGTCATCGAGAAGTGGCTGTTCACCAGCGAACCCGGCTCGCACGTGACGGCGTTGTTGTATCGGCCGAAGGAAATCAAAGGGCGTTTGCCCGCCATCGTGCTGACGTATGGGCACGGCGGCAGCAAGAGCACTTGGGAACATCAATATGCCGGGCAGCTCTACGCAAAGGCCGGCGTCGCGTGCCTGGCCATCGATCCGGTCGGCGAGGAGGAACGCAACTTGCGCGGCGGCATGGGCACGCGGGCGCATGACAACGCGCAAGCTGATGCGCTGGCGGCCAAGGCGGGGCGTCTCATGATGGGCAAACTCGCGTTCGACGCGATGCGCGGCATTGATTTTCTCGAACAACGCGAGGACATCGACGCGCAGCGCGTCGGCGTGGCGGGCTATTCGCTGGGCGGCGCGACGGCTGGCTGGGTGGCGACGCTCGATACGCGTGTGAAGCTGGCGCTGATTTGCGGCTGGGCGTTCGACGACATCACGCTGCGCACGAAGTTATGCACGCGCGCGCCGAATTCGTTGATGCGTGCGCAATCCACGTGGGCCGATTACGCCGCGCTGGCCGCGCCGCGTTGCGCGATGCTGGTGATGAACGGTGACGCGGATACAGTGATTGACACAGACGACGACAAAGCCGCATGGGACGGTACGCGCAGAGCCATTCGTGCGATCGAAGGCGCTTATGCGGCGCTTGGCGGAGCAGGCAAGGCGCAGACGTGGTTCGAGCCGAAAGGCGGGCACCGGCCTTACTTCACGTATCAGGCGGCGTTGGAATGGATACATCAACACCTCGGCACGCCGCGCATGACGCTGGAACAAATTCGCGCGCGGCCGACTGTGAATGCCGGCGAATGGCTCGACGCGCGTAAGGTTCAACTCGAAAGACTTTACGGCACGCCCTTGCACTGGCGCGGCGCGACCCTGCCGGACCTGGGCGTGAAATACTTTTCCCGGGATGAACTGGCCGTCTTGCGCGTCGAAGAGAAAGGGCAGCCCGCCTTCACACTCGAAGGCTGGCTGCAACAAATCAGTGCGAAGACGGCGGAGAAACAGTAGTCTGAGGCATGAACATCGATCGGCGTGCATTTCTGGCGGGCGGCGCGGCGACGGCCGGCGCGCTCGCGCTCAACGCCGCCCAACTTGCGCCGGTCCTTCGCCGTTTCCACATCTGCGCCTTCGAAAAGCCGCTTCAGCACCTGGGCTATGACGAGCTGGCCGATTTCATTGCCCGGCTGGGTTTCGACGGCATCGAAGCGACGGTGCGTCGCGGCGGTCATGTGTTGCCGGAGCATGTGGAGGAAGATTTGCCGCGCCTGGTCGAGGCGTTGAAGAAGCGCCGGTTGGAAATCACCATCATGACCACGGACGTCGAGCGCGTGAGTCCGCTCAACGAGAAGGTTCTGCGCACCGGCGCGAAGCTGGGCATCAAGCGTTACCGGCTCGGTGCGTGGAAGTACGATTTGAAAAAGCCCGTGCTGGAGCAACTGGACGCATTGCGTCCGCAAGTCAAGGAACTGGCCGTGTTGAACCGTCAGGTGGGCATCACCGGGCTGTATCAGAATCACGCGGGCGCCAACCGCGTGGGCGCGGGCATCTGGGATTTGCATCACTTGTTGAAAGACATCGACGCGCGCGAACTGGGCGTGGCGTTTGACATCCGGCACGCGACGGTCGATGGCGGCAGCGCGTGGCCGGTGCATTTCAGTTTGCTTCGCTCGCGCGTGGGCATTGTGTACGCGAAGGATTTCGAGTGGCGCGGCCGCACGGCGTCGAATGTGCCGCTGGGCCGGGGCAATGTGGATCCGGCGTTCTTCCGCCAGTTGCCCGACTCGGGATATGTCGGCCCCATTTCGTTGCACGTCGAGTACCCCGTGGACAAACCGAAACTGGCCGAGGCGTTCCAACGGGACCTGGCAACGCTGCGCGGTTGGCTGGAAGGGAAGGCGGCGTAGGGACGTGCCCATGACACTCGCGCATCAGTGTCCGTACTGCGGCTCGACCAACACACGCCCGCCGGGGCGTTACTCAGCCGGTCTGATTTTCCGCGACGCATTGATTGTGAGCGCGGTATTTGCGGTGTTGATGATCGTGCCAAGCAAACGCTCCGTGGGACGTTATCTGGTGAAGTCACCGTGGTTGCTTGCCCTGATGTGGGCGTTTGTGATGGCTGCGACGATTTATTATCAATTGCGGCGTTATACAAACCACCGATGCTACACATGCGGCAAACTTTGGAAGGAGGAGTGAGGTTGCGATAATGCACACGCAAAAGGCATTTTCAGCCGGAGCCCTCTGGTCGCGCCTGGCGCAATTGCGTTTGGGCTGGCGCGCCGCAATCAAAGTGGCGCTGTTCGCGCTCGTGCTGGTGGCGGTCCTGTATCCGCACCCAATTTTTCTCGCCAAACAAATCGGCAATCTGCGCAACCTCGAAGGCCTGATCCAACCCGACTTGCCGGAGATGGCGCAAATCAATCAAGAGATCGACAAATCGTTGCCCGACGATTGCAGCCCCAGGCAGGAATACAAGGCGGTCGAGCGCTACGTGTATCAACGCATCAAGTATCAATATGATTGGTACAATTGGGGCAACCTCGACTACTGGCCCACGGCGCAGGAGGTCTGGCAGCGCCAGAAGGAAGATTGCGACGGGCGCGCGGTGATGGCGGTGAGCATCTTGCGCTCGCGCGGTTTCGAAACGGCGAAGCTCGTGGGCAATCTCAATCACATCTGGGTGGCGGTGGACAACGAGGAATTGATGGGGCCGCAGGAGGATAAGAATTTCAAACGCGAAGGCGGCAAGACGAAACTCTCGCTGCCGTCGCGCAAGACGCTGCTGGATTCGCTGGCGATGGTCAGCAAGTTCCCGGTGGTGCGTTCGCTGGTCATCTTCTTCGCGGCGCTGGTGCTTTGTTATCATCCGGGCAACCGGTGGGGCCGGTTCTTCGGGCTCAGCACGATCGGATTGGCGGGATTTCTGTTGCTGCTGGACTGGGCGAACCTGCATCTGGCGAACGAAGTTGCGGGCGTGAATTTTAATTGCGTAGCGGGATTGTCATTGATCGGCGCCTCGCTCGTGGCGGCGTGTGTTGCCGGACACAGCCGCCGTCCGCAATAGAAAAATCTCGCCTTGCAGCGGGGAAAGGAGGAAACTCCGGCATCCATGAAAAAGTCGGTGCGCATTCTCCTCGTAATCGTGGCTCTGGCGTTGAGCGGAGTGGCGTATGTGTACGTGACGCTGCGCGGCCCGGCTCATCAGGGCAGACCCATCACTGCGTGGCTGGAACAACTGGCCAGCCCGAAACTGGACCAGCGCGCCACGGCAAGGGAAGCGCTGCGGCAGATGGGGCCCACCGCGTACAACTATTTGCTGAAACAATTCAACTTCCAGGAATCGGAACTCAACACGCGCGTCACGCTGCTCTTCGGTCTGCCGTACGAAAATCAGTTGGCCCGCCGCTTGAATGCGGTGCGCGGTTTTCGGGCGCTGGGTGAAGTCGCCGACCCCGCCGTGCCCAAGCTGGTGGTGTTGCTGAACGACAACGAAACCTGCATGTATGCCGCCGATTCCCTGGGCGGCGTCGGCAAGGGCGCGGTGCCGGCGCTGACGCCGTTGCTGGAGCAGGGGAGCGCCAATGCCAAACTCGGCGCCGCCACGGCAATGATTGCCATCGGGCCTGATGCGCAACCGGCCATTCCCGGATTGCTCAAATGCCTCAAGGACCAGGACACCAACCTGCGCGAAGCGGCTGCGCGGGCGCTGGGCGCCATCGGCAAGGAACCGGAGAAGGTCGTCCCGCCGTTGATCGAGGCACTCGCCGACGAGTCAAACCGCGTGCGCGCGCGCGCGGCCGAGGCGGTCGGAAAATTTGGCAAGGATGCCGTGGCCGCCCTGCCTGCCTTGGAAAAGCTCGCCCGTCTGCGCGTGCAGGAAGTGCCCGTCGCCGCTCTGGATGCCATTCGTAACATCGATCCCGAGCGTGCTGCCGCAGTCGAAAAGAGCCTGCCGCCTCCTCCTCCCGCTCCGCCCGGTGGCGCACCCTGAGCCGATTGTGGGGCGCGGCGTTTACGCCG
This sequence comes from Verrucomicrobiota bacterium, assembly GCA_040754875.1. Lineage (GTDB taxonomy): Bacteria > Verrucomicrobiota > Verrucomicrobiia > Limisphaerales > JBFMBT01 > JBFMBT01. Next base: position 13,589 of record JBFMBT010000100.1, read on the forward strand.
CTTCAGCGCAAACCAAATCGTGAGTTCAAATCTACTTCCAACGCAATCGAGCAAACACGTTGAAGCGGGCTGAAGCCCGCGCCCCTTCAACTGCATACTTCATGAGCGTCGTCATTGCCGCCGTCGAAACCTTTGCCGTTTGCTATCCCGTCGTCGGCCGGTTCAAATTCTTCGAGAACACTTCGGGCAAACCCACGGGGCGCCTCGCCGTCGTGGTGAAACTCACCGCGAGCGATGGCACAGTCGGCTGGGGCCTCAGCGGGCCGTCGCCGCGCTGGAGCTACGAAACGCTGGAAACGATTCAGACGACGATCGACCGCTACCTCGCGCCGGAACTGGCCGGGCGCGACCCGTTCGACACGGAAGGCATCACGCACGGAATGAACACGGCCATCGCGCCGTCGTTCTCGACGGGGCAACCCATCTGCAAGGCGGGCATTGATCTGGCGCTGTTCGATTTGACGGGGCGTTTGCTGGGCCAAAGTGCGGCGCAACGTTGGAAGAAGAGTTGCGATGCGCCTGTCACGCTCAGTTGGACGCTCAATCCGCGCACGCTCGATGAAGTGGAACCGCAGGTGGCGGCGGCGCGTTCGCGCGGTTACCGGCATTTCAACGTGAAGGTCGCGCCGGATGTGGCGTTTGATGTCGAGTTGTGCGGGCTCATCCGCAAGCTCGCGCCGGACGGAACGCTTTGGGCGGACGCCAACGGCGGTTACGACGAAGCATCGGCGTTGGAAGCGGCGCCGAAACTGGCGGACCTCGGCGTGTCGTTCGTGGAACAACCCGTGCCGGCGAACCGGCTGGGGGCGTATCGCCGGCTCAAGCAACAGGGCGCGCTGCCGATCATCATGGACGAAGGACTCGTGTCGTGCGTGGAGCTGGAGGAATTTCACCGGCTTGGCCTGCTGGATGGCGCGGCCATCAAGGTGCAACGCTGCGGCGGCCTCACCGAGGCGCGGCGGCAGGTCGAGTTCCTGCGGGAGAACGGGCTGTTGTTCCTGGGCAGCGGATTGACGGACCCCGACATGTCGCTTGCGGCGTGCGTGTTGTTGTATAGCGCGTATGGCTTGGAATATGCGGCGGCGTTGAACGGGCCGCAGTTCTTGGAAACGAGCCTTTTGAAGCAGCCGTTGAAGGCGCGCGATGGAAAGCTCTCATCGCCAACCGGGCCTGGCTTGGGTGTGGATGTCGACGAGGCGAAGTTGCGCGCGATGCTGTGCGCGTCGTAATGTGGCCGCGGGTGGAGCGCGGGCTTCAGCCCGCTTCAGCGTGGTTGTGCTGGTGGCGTTGAAGCGGCGTGAACGCCGCGCCCCTTGAGTTGTTTTATTCGCTTCGCCCTTCGCGCTGGAAACTCGCGCCCATTACACGTTGCTCAGCGCGCCCGTCGAATCACCGAAGCGTTCCACCTTCGCTCCCATCAGGTTCAACATGGTGACGTAGAAGTTCGTCATGGGGGCGCGGCCCAGGTTCACGTGGCGGCCCGGATGCAGCAAGCCGCCGCCGCGGCCGGCGACGACCACCGGCAAATCGTCGTGGCGATGGCGGTTGCCGTCGGACAGGCCGCTGCAATAGACCACCATCGAGTTGTCCAGGAGCGATTTGCCATCGACATCCTTCGTTTCGCGCATTTTCTGGAGGAAATACGCGAATTGCTGCGTGTAGAAGTGATCGATCTTCGCGATCTTGTCCATCTTCGCGCGATCGTTCTGGTGGTGCGAGAGATAGTGGTGGCCGTCGGGCACGCCGATGTCGCGGAAGGTGCGGTTGCTGCCGTCGTGGGCGAGCAGGAAGGTGGAGATGCGTGTTGAGTCGGTGCGAAACGCCAGCAGCAGCATGTCCATCATCAGGCGGATGTGGTCCTGGTAGCTGCCGGGGATGCCCTCGGGCGCTTCGATGCCCGGCTCGGGCAGGGGGAAGCGCTCGGCCTTCTCGATGCGCTCTTCGATTTCGCGCACGCCGGTCAGGTATTCATCGAGTTTCTGCTGGTCATTGTAACCGAGCTGCCGGTGCAACTCCTTCGCGTCATCGAGCACGAAATCGAGCACCGACTTCTGCCGTTCCTGGCGCAAGGCGAAATTGCGCTGGCGATCCTCACCCTTGCCGTGGCCGAACAAGCGCTCGAACACCAGGCGCGGATTGGATTCCGGCGCGACGGGGCTGGTTTCCGAACGCCAGGACAAATTGAACTGATACGCGCACGAATAACCGGAATCGCACACGCCGGACTTGCGCACGCCGTCGCACGACAATTCGAGCGACGCGAAGCGTGTCTGGTCGCCGACCTTCTGCGCGGCGAGCTGGTCCACGGAGACGCCGAGCTTGATGTCCGCGCCGGCGGTCTTGCGCGGGCGCATGCCGGTGAGAATCGTGGCATTGGCGCGCGCGTGATCACCCGCGCCGTCGGGGCCGGCGAAACCGTTCTGATGCTCGAATCCGGTAAAAATCTGGAACTCGTCCCGGTGCGGCGCGATTGGCTCCATCGTCTTGTTCAACTGGAAGTCCGCGCCTTCGCCCTGCGGACGCCATTGGTCGAGGATGACGCCGTTGGGGACGTACAAGAATGCCATGCGCAAGGGCGCGCCGGTGGCCGTGGTGGCGGGCGCAACGCTTTGGGCGGCGAGCGCTTTGGCGGGCCAGAATGCTTCGAGGGCCGGCAGCGCGACGGTGACGCCGAGGCCACGCAGGAACTGCCGCCGGTTGACTTGGAATTTCGTGCTCATGTTCATTCCGGTTTGTTTTATAACATTATACCCGCCGCAAAGTTGCGCAAACGATTATTGAGACCGCGGCTGTTCCCGGGTGCGACTGGAGGTGGTGACAACGCGCTTGGGTTCGGAGTCCCGCCTTCAGGCGGTCGGCCGTCGCCACCTAAACAACCAAAGGAAACCTCCAGGCCCTTTGAATTGCGACGCCGCTGCCGGCTGAAGCCGGGACTCCAAACCACCCACGCGTTGCGGCTGGGGACAGCCGCGGTCCGATTGGCACGCGACGTTGTGAGACTTGCGCTCGAAGCGTGGGGACTTGATACGTCGCGGTCCCCCTCACCCCGGCCCTCTCCCCAAGGAGAGGGTGGTGCAGTTCCCGCATTTGAAAACTGGCGCGCAGACTGGCTCGCGATGTTGGTCCTGCCCTTCATTTCTTCTTTCCCTCCTCCGGCGCGGTGGCGGTGAAACGTTCGCCGTCGCCGCGGCGTTTTTGGAAGGGCGCGCTTTCCACGATGCCATAGACCAGATTGCGCAGTTTGCCGCCGTCGCGGTCCAGTTGATGCGCCAGGCGGTCGATGGTGGGCGAGTCGTAATATTCCGGCCCGCGTCCGATGGCGTAGGTCAGCAGCTTCTCGGTCAGGCAACGGTAGTAATCCATCTTGCGGCTGGTCGCCAGCACGCGGGAAAGCTCGGCCACGTTGTTGAATTTCTCGCCGGTGATCAATTTGCCAGCCGTGTCGATGGGCTTGCCGTATTCCTCATCGCGCCACATGCCCAGCGCATTGAAGTTTTCCAGGCCAAGGCCGATGTCGTCCATGCGCGCATGGCAGGAGGCGCACAACGGCTTTTCGCGATGCACCACCATGAGTTCGCGCATGGTGTAGCCGCGCCCGAGGTTCTGGCGCGTCTCCTCGAGCGTGGGCACGTTGGGCGGCGCGGGCGGGGCGGGCGTGCCGAGAATGTTCTCCAGCACAAACAATCCGCGCTTCACCGGCGACGTGCGCGTGGGATTCGACGTCACCACCAGGAAGCTCGCATGCGTCAACACGCCGCCGCGATGATACTCGGGCTTGAGCGACACCTTGCGCATCTCGGAGCCGCGCACCTCGGGGATCTTGTAGAAATTGGCCAGCGACTCGTTGAGGAAGGTGTAATCCGCGGTGATGAATTCGAGCGCGCTGCGGTTCTCGCGCAGAATGTAACCAAACATCATGTCCGTCTCGTCGCGCATTGCCTGGCGCACGCGCGAGCCAAAGTAACGGCTCGTCTCGTCGTTGCGGATGCCCAGGATGCGGCTGGCGTTGACGTTGATGGTGGTGACATCGCGCGTTTGCAGCCATTGGCCGACGAAATTGCGGATGAACCGGTCGCTGCGCGGGTCCTTGAGCATCCGGTCCACCTGCGCGCGCAAGTTGGCGCGCAATTTCCCTTCGCGCGCCAGCTTGAACAATTCGTCGTCCGGCAGCGAACTCCACAGAAAATACGACAGGCGCGACGCCAGCGAGAATTCATCGACATTGACGATGCGGCCCGGGTTGTTTGGTTCGGGCTGGATTTCCGCGCGGAACAGGAAGCGCGGCGACGTCAGCACCGCCGTCAACGCGTGGCCGATGCCTTTCTCGAAGGTCATGCCCGGCTGACGCGCGGCGTTTTCGGCCAATGAAACGAGCCGCTCCAGCGTCTTGTCGTCCACCGGCCGGCGGAAGGCGCGGTCAGCGAGGTAACGAAGAATCTTGCGCGTGTATTGTGCGCGGGCCGTGGCGCTCTTGGGTGGTGGGCCGTCGAGGAACACCTGGTAATACTCCTTCGGAAACTCCAGGCGGCTGCCGTCCAGCGGGCCGGTGACTTCGAGATCGTTCACCACGAGACTGAGCTGGTTCTCGCCTTCCGCGGGCGGATTGTCCGGCTCGAGGTGCAACGCCAGCGTGATGGGGCCTTTGCCAACCTCGGTTTCCTTGCTGATATCAATGCTGCGGCGATTGTCCCACCCGAGCTGGCGCGTCTCGATTTCCTGGCCGTTCAGCAACAAGCGCAACCTGGCCGTGTGCGTCGTCGCTTCCTCGGAACCGCGCACACTGAGATCCACGGCGATGCGATAGCGTCCCGGATATTGATTGGTGCGCGTGAGCTGGACGGTCGCCTCGTTGGCGAAGGGCATCCACCGCCCGTTCTTCGCGTCATCAGCCGGATTGCGCAACCGGTCGCCTTCGACTTTCACCACGGGAATGCGGCCGCCGGCGTTCTTGAGGATTTCGTTGACGATTTCCTGCGCGGCATCGAGATACTTTTCCATCAGCAACGGCGAGAGATTCAGCACATCGCCGATGGTGTCGAAGCCGTAGCCCGTGTCGTCGGCGGGAAAGGCCTCGGTGGTGTCAAAGCGCACGCCGAACAAATCATAGACCGTGTTGCGATATTCCTCGCGATTGAGCCGGCGGATGGTGACGCGGCCGGGGTCGGGATTGGCGGGGTCCACCTTGAAGACCGCGCGCTCGATCCAGCGGATGATCTCCTGCTTTTCCGCCTCGGAGGGCTGCGGTTTCTTTTCCGGGGGCATCAGGTTTGACTCCAGATTCTTCCAGACGGCCAGCCAGAGGTGGTGGTTGGAGAAGTGCTTTTCCAGACTCTCGAACTTGTCCAGCGCCAGGTCGCCCTTGTCCATGCCGTCGCCGTGGCAATCCCAGCAATACTTCTCCAGGACGGGCAGGACACGCTGCCGGTAAGACTCTTCTGGCGAAGCACTTGCAACGCCTGTGGGGGCGGAGGGAGCGGCGGCGGCCGGGCTGGCCAACGCGGCCAGCAACCCCAGCGCCAGCCAGATAGGTTTGAAACTGCGATGCGTCATGACAGGGCTAGCTTGGTACACACTGAACCCGTTCGTTGATTCTTGTCAACTGCATCAACAGACGCCTGGCGCGACGGCGGTATTCAGTCAAGGGGTGTTGCGGCGAGCAGGCCGGGCGCGGCCTTGAACGCGGTGAGGAGTTTGCCGTCGTCGAGGTTCCAGAGGCGCACTTCGCCGTCATAGCCGCCGGTGGCGAGGCATTTGGTGGGCGCGTGCACGGCCAGCGCGTAAACCCAGTCCGTGTGGCCCTCCAGCGTGCGGACCAGCGAGCGATCCTCCAGATGGTGCTGGCGCACCTTTTTGTCGGCGCAGGTGCTGAGCAGAAATTTGTCGAACACAGCGAGCTGGTTGATTTGATGCTCGAAGCCGTCGAATGCCTTGCCGCGCTTCGCTTCGCTGGCGCTCCAATCGAACACGCGCCGGTCGCGTCCGCCGGTGAAGACGGTTTTGCCATCGGGCGCGAAGGCGACGGCGAGCACCGGTTCGCCGTGGTCGGTGAAGGTGGATTCGAGTTCGCCGCCGGGCAGCTTGAACACGCGCGCAGTCTTGTCGCGGCTGGCGGAGGCGATTTCCGAACCGTCGGATTTCCAGGCGACGGCCATGACCCAGTCGGCGTGTTGCTCGATTTTGAGCAGTTCCTTGCCGCCGGGGATTTCAAAGATGCGGATGGCGTTGTCCGCGCCGCACGAAGCGAGGCGCGTGCCGTCGGGGCTGAATTTCACATCGAGCGCGATGTCCGGCAACGTGGCGAGCAGCTTGAGCAACGTGCCCTTCCGGGCGTCGAACAGGGCGACTTCACCGAGCCGGCCGGGTTCGCCGCTGGCGGCGGCAAGCAAGGTACCGCCCGCGTGCCACGCGAGCGCGTGCGTCTGGCGCGCGACGTTTTTGAGGCGGCGCAGCAATTTGCCTTCGAGATTCCAGATGGTGATTTCATGATAACCACCCACGGCGAGTTCCTTGCCGTCCGGGCTGAACGCCAGCGCGGCGGCGGGAACGGCTCGGGGGTAGGCGGCAGGCGGTTCCGGATGACCGGTCTTGGGAATAAGACTGACGAGCAGCGCCTTGGGGTCGCCGTCGAACTTCGCGCCTTCCATGATCCAACGTTCAATCAAGGCGATTTGCGCGGCGGGCAGCGGCTGGTCGTCCTGCG
>JBFMBT010000101.1:0-20236 GCA_040754875.1 Verrucomicrobiota bacterium
TCACCAAAAAGAACCCTCCTTCGAGCGGCGCAACGATGACGTCGGCAAAGAGCGTCAGACGCCCCTGGGTGAGCAGGACGACGCCGGACAGAGTCTCCGGATGCGGGCGGTGGCGTTGGAGCAGTTGGCGGAGATTTTCGCCCACCTTGTGGGTGAAGACATCGAACAGGCAGGTGCGATGAGGGACGGACAATCCGAAGAGTTCGCGGGCGCGCCGGTTGGATTCGACCATCTCACCGTTGTCGCGACAAACGAGCTGGGCATCCTCGGAACGCTCGAACGAACACCGCCACCATTGGGCGCGCGGGTCAGCGGCTTCCACGGGAACCGGCTCCGATATCCGTGTCGGGATCATTAGCAATAAACGACCAACGACTGGTTTATCGGATTAATCCGGTTGTGGTTTAGCAATTTGTCGATGGACGGGCCGCTGAGTTCCTGGCCTTCGGGAATGAGGAGTATGCCGTTGGCGGTGTACACGCCGCGGGCCAGCACCATGCCGGGGCGCAGCTCATTCAAGAGCACCTCGCGCTGGCGGCGGGGCACCGACGCGTTGGGCAAGGCGCGCAGAAAAGCCCGCACGGCCTCCGGATCGTAAGCCTTGCCGCTGGCCAGTTTGACGGATTCGACGGCTTCCTTGTCCTGATAGTACGAACTTTCGGCAAACCCGACGGCCACCGCCAGCAATCGCGCCAGCCAGGGAATTTGCTCTCCTTGCAAACGGTCGGGATAGCCATCGCCGTCAAACCGCTCGTGATGCGCGCGGATGATGGCGCCGACTGATTCCAAGTTATGGGCGAACCCCGCCAGTTCTTGGCCAGTGATGGGATGCTGCTGGATCAGTGTCTGCTCGGCCTCGGTGAGTTTGAACGGTTCCAACTGCCACTTGCGAATGAGCTGACGAGGAACGCCCACCAACCCGATGTCATAAAGCCAGGCGCAGATTTCCAACGTCTGCACCTCATCAGGCGGAAGGTGAAGGCTCGCCGCCATGGCCCGGCAGACGGCATGGACCCGGCGGGCCTGGCTGCCGAGCGTGGGATAAAACGTGTCCATCGTGTGCAGACACAGCGCCACGGACTGGCGGAGATTGTTCTCCAGCGCCTGGTTGAGCGCGGCCAGCTTTTCGTTTTGCTCGGCTACCTGCCGGACGCGGGCCTCCAATTCGCCGTTCAACTGCGTGAGCTTCTCGTTCATCGCAAGCGTGGCCGCCTGCAAGACAGCGTTGCGGCACAGCAGGTCGTGCCGCTGGACGGCATTGCGGACGGTGGCGAGCAATTCTTCGCGCAGCCAGGGTTTGACAATGAAACGGTAGATTTCGCCCTTGTTGATGGCGTCAATCACAGTATCGAGGCTCAACACCGCGGTAATCAGGATGCGCGTGGCGTCGGGTTGGGCCTCCTTGGCCCGGGCCAGGAATTCCAACCCGGTCATCTGGGGCATCTGATGATCGGAAATAATGACGGCAAACGAATCTTGTTTGAGCAGATCCAGCGCCACGAGCGGGCTGGAGGCGGTGCGTACTTGATAGCCGGTGCGCGACAAGGTCTCACGCAACGCCACCATGACGATTTCCTCGTCATCGACGACGAGAATTCGGTGCGGCGAAGCGCTGGTTTGAGCATCAGTGGTCATACGTCACGCGGGAGCGGCCGCCAGCAATGGTTGCAGTCCGGCCAGCACCTCGGAGGCCGGCGTGTCCGGCGAAAAGACGGCATCAAGGCCGGTCAGCGAACGGGTGTCCAGTTCATCAATGTTGCAGCCCACGATTTGCACGGCTGTCTTGACGGGAAGACGATTTTGGCGAGCCTCGGACAGCAACTGCCAGATCCAGCGGTTGTCGCGGTCACCGAAACCAAGGATCACGGCAAACTGATACTGGCCGCTGGCCAGCGCCTGGTGGGCGCTTTCCGGAGTCAGGCACGCCACCACGTAAAACCCATGTTCGCGCAGGTATTGCACCATTCGTTCCAGCGCCTGCCCGCCCGAGCCCAACAGAAGGACCGTATGCCGGACAGCCGTCCCGGCGGGAGCGACGCGGTCATTGTCCGTGAAGTCCGCCAATGGGAGCCATAACCGGAAGGTCGTGCCCGCGCCGGGCATCGAATCGACGCTGATGGCGCCGCGATGTTTTTCCAGAAACAAGCGGGCATTGTACAGGCCGAGACCCGAGCCTTTGTTGACCGGTTTGGTGGTAAAGAACGGGTCAAAAATCTGGTTCAGTTGTGAAGCCGGAATTCCGCAGCCGGTGTCTTTGACCGTGAGACAAACCGCCGGGAGCCGCCCGACCTGGCCCAACCGCAGGTTTTCCAGCGGAAGCGCGTCGTGAAGCGAGGTGGTGACCGTGAGCCTGCCGCCTTCCGGCATTGAATCGACGGCGTTCACAATGAGATTGATGATCACCTGGCGCAACTCCACGGCGTCCACGTACAGAGCCAGCGATTCCGGCGCCAGTTCGAGATGAATGGCCACGCGGCGGGGCATCGTCTTGCGCATTAATTCCACGGTGTCCGCGGCGATTTCGTTCAGGTTGTGGTAGTTTTGTTCGCCGGCTTTGTCGTTGTGCAGGCTGAGGATGCGCCGGACCAACTGGCTGGCCTGCATTGAATTCTGGCGGATCAAGGCCAGTCCGTCGTGCAGCGGATGGCCCGGCGACACTTCCGCGCCGAACGATTCGCTAAGCGCATGGATGCCCGACATGATGTTGCTGAAGTCGTGGGCCAGCCCCATCGTCAATACGGCAATGGTTTCCTTCCAGGCGGCCGAAGAGAGCCGGCGTTCCGCGATGGTCTGCCGCGTCACGTCCAGCCACACGCCTTCGTAACCGAGCAGCAATCCGGATTCGCTGAAAATCGCCTCGCGCGATTCCATCAAGTAAGCCACGCGACCGGTGGTGGCGTGGCGGATGCGGTAGGTCATGGAGGCCGTCGGGTTGAGCCGGTCCAGCCGCCGCCACGTGGATTGCAGTTCGCCGACATCCGCCTCGTGCACGAGGCGCCAGAACAAGCCGGGTTGATGACGCAGTTGTTCGACGCTGAAACCGGTCAGTTCCTCGATTCGCGAACTGGCGAAACTGAAGCTGAAATCGGCGCGCTGGCTGAAGATCACGCCCGGCCAGCGCTGGGTGATGCTTTGCAGTTGGGCCTCGGCGCGCATCATGCGGACGAACAACTGCTGGCGCGCCGCGTCGCTCCGCAGCCGCCATTCCCAGCCGCTTTCGCTCAATTCCTGCAACGGCGGCAGGACACTGGCCAGCCGCACAAAACGGCACCCCGGACCGACGGTGACCTCGCACCGGAGCCAGAGGCTTGGTTTGGAACCGGCATCGACGACCTCGAAGGTGGAGAACCCCGTGCGCTCCCGCAAAGCGGCGGCGAACTGCCCCGGCCAGTCCGGACAACGCTCGGCGAGCAACGGCGCCAGTTCCCTGCCGACGGCCTCCTCAATCGCGATTCCGAACCACTCGGCCAACGAGTGATCCAGGCGCAGCACGCGGTTTTGTTCATCCACCACGGCGATTCCGGCTTCCAGCCATCGCGGCGCCTGCGTTTGTGAACTAAATGCCGTTAAAAGATCCTTCATGGCAACGCCGGGCAGACGATCCCATTCCAGCGCCCATCGTTGACGGACGTCACCCTTTGACGACCGAAAACCCGACGCACTGCCGCCCCTGCGAAACTCTGCGGGCCATTGTTGCGCACCGGACGTGGCCGGGTCGAGACTGTTCTGTGCCAGAGTAGAAACCATTCACTCGTTCCCTTGCGTTCAACCGTAGCCTTGCCAGGCCGCTCTTCCGTGGGTTGCTCCGTAGGAGCGGCGCACCGCCGACAGACGTTGTCGCGCGGAATCGCACTCGCCCAATTCCAAACCGCGCTGACGCCGCAATTCCGCCAGGCGCGCGGCATTCCTGCGCTCGCCTTCCATCAAATCGCCCGCGATGCGGCGGAGTTCCTCCGCTGGCGGCGGAACACCTGCGGCGAGCATGGCCGCCTGAAGCTGCGCCTTCGCATCCTGCGCGCGGGCGACGCGCGCCCAATCTTCCGCCGCCAACGCCGCCGATTCCTCCGCCGTGAGACTCCCCCACGCCGCCAGCCAACCAGCCCATGGGGAGGAGAGGCTCATGCGGTCCCACTATGCGGCCACGAGTTGCGCGCCCAGCTTCGGCGTTCCCGCCGCCAGGGCCGGCCCATCGCCGTTCAGCATGGCCGACCACGCGTCTCGCAACGCCGTGAGGCGGTTGATGGTTTCCCGGATGCCGGCATCGTCCTTGCGGAGATTGCTGTCCAGCAGGCGGCGGTCCAGGTAATCGTACAGCCGGCGCATGGTGGCGGAGAATTCGCCGCCCGCCTCCATGTTCAACGAGACATTCAGTTCGTGCAGGATGGCCTGCGCGCGCAAAATGTTGTTGCTGATGGTTTCGTTGAACGCCGCCGGATCTTCGTGCCGGAAACCGTCCAGGGCGCGCTCCAGAAAACGAATCGCCCCTTCGTACAACATCAACACAAGTTGTCCGGGCGGGGCGGTCTGGGTGGCCACTTGACGATAGGAGCGCAACGGGTCGGTGGTTCGCATATTTATACAGGATTTATTCTTCGGCGGCCAGATTGGCAGCCAGCAGCGCGGCAATCCGGCGGATGGTTTCCCGCGGCGGATACGAACGGTCGGCCACCAGTTCCCGGCCGCGTGCCACGACCTCGGGTCTGATGTCCGGCGTGCGTGCCAGGGCCTGGTTCAATCGTTCGGCGCCGGGAAACTCCGCGGCGTCAGTCGAGCCCGTCGTCCGGCGTATCGACGGGGAGACGCCGGGCGTCTTCGGGACCGGGGCCAGCGGCTGATTCAGGTTGATTTCCATACTTCATTTCCTTTGCTGGCAGGCAAAGTTTCAGTTGGTTCGCGCCAACTCCATCGGGCGTATCGGCACGCGGCGGCGAAACTTTAGCCGAATTTTGCTGTATCGCGGGGAGCAAGCCCAGAAGCGCGGACAGGCTGAAATCGGCGAACCGGCTTGGCGAATGCAACACCGCCCAGCCATCACGCAACGAATCTGGAAGCAAGCCGCCTTGTTCAAACCGCCGGGCCGCCGTCACCACCCGTTCATCCGCCGCATCAAACCATTCGTCGGCCACCCAGACCGGCTGCCCTTGAGGGACGGTCACAAGGCTGAGTTTCCAACCAATCATCAACGGTGGATATCCTTTGAAACCAGTCACTTGCGAAAATAGAACAGCGTCACAGCCGGTCTCAGTGTGGATCCTCGCCAACAAGTCCTTCGGCAGCATCTCGTCGCTGCGCCAAGAATCGCGCCCGCTCCAGGTCTTCACCAACTCCTCCGACACCGATACGACCTCGAATTCGCGCGTCTTGCCGGCGTGTTCCAAGACTTTGGCCGAAAGCATCGTCTTCGAACCGGGGTCCAAGGCGGTGATGGCCAGGGGGAGAACGGCCACGCGTCGGATGGGCTTTTCGTTCGGGGCGAAGTGAACATTCACCGGGTGGAACGACGGCCCCAAGGCTGGCTGCGCCAGATTCGCCGGCGAGGCGCACCCGGCCGTCAAGGCGCACACGACCGCCACGACCAACATCGCTGGCACGATTCCCGGCTTCATGGTCATTGGGTGGCTTGTCCGAAACGTTGCGCCAGAAATTGCAACTGCTGGTTGATTTTGGCCTGGGCCACTTCCATGGCCACGAAACTGTCGGTCAACCGCTGGCGGTTGGCTTGGACGATGCGCTCCAAGTCGCTGATCTGCGTGTCGATGTTGGCGGCTTCCCTGGTAAGATTGTCCTGGCGGGTGGTGAGCGTGCCGGACTCCCCCGTAATCTGCTCCAGCAACGAACTCATCCGGACAGCGATGCCATCGGTGGCCTCGGTAAACAGCCGTTTGACGCCCTCCAGATCCGTCGCCAGCGCGTCATCCAGGGCGCTGGCGTCGCTGAGGGCGATGGCATTGTCGTTGCCGTTGGATTTGATGCCCAGATCGTCCAGGCGCGTCAGCGCGCCGGTCAGACCGCTGACCGCGGTGTTGGCGGCGGCACGCAACGACGCGCCAATCTGGTATGCGGTCGATTCGTTGGCGAGGATGCCGGCGGTGACTTTGCCCTTCGCATCCGTCGAACTGGCCGTCTGACTGTCGATGACGGACTGCGCCTTGTTGAACTCGGCGATGAAATCGGTGAGAGCCGTTTTGATCTTCGCGGTGTCGCTGGCCACCGTGATCGTCACAGCGCCTTCATCCAGCATGGTGATGGATAAACCGGCGATGCCGGAGCTGTTTTCCGTGATTGTGTTGCTCCGGTTGGTCAGGGTGGGGCCATTGTTGACCGTGTAGGCGAGGTTTGTGCCGCGCTCCAGTGTGCCTCCCAGCAGGCCGCTGGCCGCCAGAAAATTGCCGGTCACATCCTCCAACGCCACGCCCAGATCGCCCGTCACCTTGTTGGTCAGAATAAGCCGGTCATTCACGGTGTCGTAACTGGCGGTCACGCCGGCCGACGATGCATTGATGCGATCGATGATGTTGGTCAGGCTGTCCGAGGACGCGCTGAAATTGATCGCCACGCCGTTGATTTTGAATTCGCCTTCGCCGCTGCCGCCGTCGGACAAAGCCGTGGCGAAATTGGCGTCGGCCAGCGCGCCGGTCAGCCGCAGTCCGCCCAGGGCCGCGCTGCTGGTCACCGTGGTGGTCCCGTTGTTATCCAGCCGCGTCACGGTCAGAAAATTGCTCGTGTCGGTGGCGCTGCCGAGCACGACCTCGCCGCCGCTGCTGGCCAAGGCGATCCGGTCGGTTGCCGCATCATAGCTGCCCGTGACGACTCCGCCGGTTTGGGAACTGACCCGGTCAAACACGTCCTGCAACGTGTCGGTGGTTCCAATGGTTATTTGCGAGCCGTTGACGGTGAACGTGCCGGCGGTGATTGCCGTGCTGAATCCGGCCGCGCTGAGCGTCAATCCCGAGACATCATTGCTCGCGCTGAGCGCCGCGCCCGCGTTGCTGGATCCCAATTGCCGCGCCGCCGAGGCCATCTGGGTCACGGTAAATAAATACTGCCCCGCCGGCGCTCCTGCGGCGACCGACGCCGTCGCCACCGCGCTGTCGGACACGCGCGCGGTCCGCGAATCGAAGAAGGATGCGTCTTTCAGGGTGGTGAGGCGGTTGCCCAGGACGCCAAGCTGGGTCTTGATGCTCGTGTAGGCGTTGTTCCGCTGATTGAGCCGATTCTGCTCGTTCAGCAGCCGCGCCTGCGGCACCCGCTCCACTTCCGTCAGTTGTTCGACCAAAGATTTCCAGTCAAACCCTGACGCCAATCCTGAAAGGCCCAGGTCCATAAATGCCAGTTCACCGGCGCCACGTCCGGTCAATCGGATATATCGGCGCGGCACGCAAAAACTTAAGCCGCTTGGGCAGTTCAAAGTTCATGGTTCGAAGGGAGGCAAAACCGTTAATGCGCATAAAAAGGGGTTAAATGGCGTTAAATAGAGTTGAATCGTTGAATCGGGTATCGAGGGTGTGTTAGTCGGCTGGGAAAGTTTTTTTATTTTTTATTTTGGGCAAGCGACGGGAGGGTGGCGGTTGCGCGTGGGGGCGCAGGTCAGGGGTGCTCATGCGGGCAGGTGGAATTTTTTATTTTTTCCCTCAGGCGGCATTACGTGGGATGAGGCGGCACAAGGTGGGTTTCGGTTTTCGATTTGGGAACGCGCCAAAGGGGTGCGAGGCAGGTGGGCACGAGGGTGCTCAACGGAAGGCGTATGGGCGATCCGTTTTGGATCGGTGGCGCTCCCTGGCGCATACAACGGGGTCACTGTGCCATAGAGTGATAGAAACGTCAACCTGGTCCTTTCATTTCGGCGCCGGGGAGGTGCTTGGGAAGACAAGGCGATGGGGAGACGGGAAGAATGATGAATGGCGAAGGCCAATTTGAAGCCCGAGTTCAGGGTCCGGAGTTGAGGTCAGTCGAATGGGGGCGAACAGGCGGCAGAAAGATGTGGGGTCTTCCCACTTCAACCGGACGCCCCGGACGGCGCGCGAACGCCGTCCGGGGGTGACACCTGACAACCGCATCCGTCCGCTCGTTAGCCGAGCAGCCGGAGCGCGGATTGGGGGGTGGCATTGGCCTGCGCCAACATCGCCGTGCCTGCCTGAACCAGGATGTTGTAGCGGGCAAACTGCGTGCTTTCCTCCGCCACGTCCACGTCCTTGATGCGGCTGTTGGCCGCGGACATGTTGTCCTTCAGGACGCTCAACTGCTCGCTGGTCGCCTGGAGGCGCGCAACGTTTGCCCCGATCGTCGCGCGATCGGTCGCCAGTTGCGTGATGGCGGACTTCACGTTGGTGAGCGCCGTGGCGGCGTTGCTGGTCGTCGAAACCGACGAACCGGTCGCCGTGGTGTAGGTGCTGGCGGTGAGGTCCACGCCCGACATGCTGAACGTGTTGCCGTCGCTGTCGGTGGTCACGCCGCGCGCCGTGCCGTCAAACAGGCTCACCCCGTTGAAGTCTTTGGTGGCCACGTTGTCGATGTAGGCGCCCAGCGTTGCGAACTCCGCGTTGTAGAGGTCGCGGTCGGCGTCGGTTTTGGTCACGTCTTGAGCCAGCACGGACAGTTCGCTCATCCGGTCCAGGGCCTTGGTCACCTTTTGCAGGAAACCGTCCTGGGTCTGGTTGAACGAGATGGCGTTGCTCACGTTCGTGTTCGCCGCCGAGATGCGGTTGATCTGCGCGTCGAAACGCGTGGATACCGCGAGACCGGCGGCATCGTCCTCCGGCGACACGATTTTTGAGCCTGACGAGAGGCGCGCCAGCGATTTGGCCAGCAACGCCGAGGATTCCCCCAGAAGCCGCGAACTGCTCTGGGCCGACACGTTGGTATTGATTACCATAACGGACTCCTTCCATGAGTCACCCCTTGCGGGGATTTTTGGTTGCCACGGCATCCATGCCGTGTGGTGAATTTGTCACGGGCATCACCGTTTTCCCGTCTGGCCGTTGGTGGCCGCCAGACGCCTGTCTTGCGACAATCGGCTTATCGGAAGGAACCTCGTTTCCTTGAGCAGTAAAAAGCACGCACGCCCGGCTCCTTGCGCCGGGTGCGACGGGCTGAAGAAAGTTGTTCGCTGCGCGTATTCGCGCTTCATGTGCGGCGTCTATTGTCTATCCGCTTTCCAATCGCATAAATCTGTGGGTCATCTGTTGGTTAATCAAAAAAACAAAGCGCCTCAGGGCAGCTCCGCCACCCGCAACACTTCTTCCAATGCTCCGGCGGCCGACGGGGCCACGCGGCCAAGGTCCGGCAGCCGCCCGTGAATCTGCTCCACCAGCCGCGCCGCATTCGCCTCAACCAGCCGCCGGTACCAGTTCAGCAATTCACGGCTGACAACGGTTTCCTGTCCGGGCGCGAGCGGCGTCAGCGGCTGTCCGGCGCCCAGTTCACACCAAAGGAGCGCGGCGCGGTCGTGCGCCTTCGCCACCACCTGCGGGCGGCGCCACCAATCCAGGGCCGCCGGGGCATCCTGATTCAGGAGCAGCGCCTCCGCCCGCTGGCGCGCCAACGCAGCGTTCGCCGGATGATGGCGCACCGCCTCGGCCGTCCAGTCCGCGGCGAATTCGTAATAATCGGGCCGGCTCAGCGCGATCTGGCCGCCGAACAACCAGGCGGCTTCACGCCCCGGTTCCAATTCGATCAGCGCGTGCAGCAAGCGCAGCGACTCGACGGGACGGCCATGCTGCGCCTCAAACCGGGCGAAATCGAACAGCACGGAACACGATTGCGGGTCTTCGAGGCGCGCGCCGGCAAACTCCTGGCGCGCCTCGTCAATGCGGCCCAGATCCGCCAGACACACGGCGAGACAATGCCGCGGACCGGCCTTGTGAACCTCCTTGTTGATGGGCGCCAGCGACCGCTGCTGCCGCGTGGCCAGACAACGCCGGAAGGCCTCGACGGCGTGCGCCGGCTGCTTCAGCTCCATGCAGGCCAGCCCGAGCGTGAAGTGATGCGTCGCGGTCAAACCCGACTGGCTGAGCGCCAGCGGAGAGTTGAGCACCTGCACCAGTTCCTCGAACCGCCGCACGGCCATCAACTGCGTTGTGAACTGCGTCAACAATGTCTCGCGCAGTTCAGGCGCGACCTCCGCGGCGGGCCTGGCGCCGAGCAGTTCAAATGCTTCAACGTAATATTCCAGGGCGGCGCCCAACTGCCCCGCGCGCGCCAGTTCCAGCCCGAGACTCATCAAAAGATTCGGCTCGTTCGGCCATTCCTCGACCGCCTGCTCGAGCAAGCGCAGATTGCGCGCCACCTTGTCGCGGCTTTTCACGACCTGCTCGACGTAACCATGGTGCCGGATGACCGCCTCGCTCAGTTTGTTCTCCATCCCCCACTGGCGGCGGCGCACTTCCACACTGCTGAAAACCTGCTCGTGAACACGGCTTACATAAAACAATCCCGGCGCATTGCGAAACAGCCGCGGAATGTAACTGCAACCATCGTCTTCGCGGCCGACGTCCACGATGGGCAAGCGGAAGGCGAGCGCATCGGCCTGCCGCAATTCGCGCCGCAAAATCTCGCGCGATTCGGGCAGCAATTCTTCATCCGCATCCAGCACGAGAATCCAATCGCCGCGCGCGTGCGACAACGCGGCGTTGCGGGCCGCGCTGAAATCGTCCTCCCACGCCATCGAGTGCACTTCCGCACCAAACTCCCGGGCAATTTCGACGGTGTTGTCAGTGGAGCCCGTGTCCACCACCACGATCTGCCAGGCCAGTTCACGGACCGACTCCAGACACTGGCGGAGAAAGCGTTCCTCGTTCTTCACAATCAGGCACACGCTGACGCGCGGCCCGGAAGGCAGCGGCAAAGGCAGGTCGGCGACGGCCGAGGGAGCGTTGCGCCCGTTCAATGATGCGAGCTTCCGTTGCGCGTCTTTCCAGCGCGGGGCCAGCTTTTTCGCCTGCTCGCCGCAATATCGCGACTGGGCTGGATTGTTCATCGCGCCCGCAATCTCCGCCAGCAACAGCCAGGCTTCCGGATGAAATGGACGTTCGCGCATTGCCTCCACGGCGCGCTGCCATGCCTGCGGATACTCGCGCCGCACGAGCGCTTCCCGCGCGCCGCGCAGGTCGCCCAACCGCGCTGCTTCGGGCAGTTGGATGGCCGGGGCTTTTCGAGCCCGCCGAGCCGCTTTTTCTTCGCGCGCGCGCTCGCACTTCGCGGCCAGTTCATTCAACCGTTGCTCGGCCACCGCCGCGCTGCGCGCCCAGGTCCATTCGCGGCGAACCGTTTCACTTGCCCGACGCCCTCTTTCCCGGGCGGCGACCGGATCGTTAAAGACCGCGTGCATCAGCCGCTTCAATTCCGCGCCATCCGGCTCAAGCCACCAGCCGGTGTGCGCCAGTTTCATTCCGCCCACTTCCCTGCCCAGCCCCACGCGCATGGCCGGAAGGCGATAAACGAGATCTTCGGTGGCAAAATCGTCGGTGGCGCCTCCCGCCGTGACAACGACGGGCAACCCGCAAGCCATCGCTTCCAACACCGGCAATCCGAATCCCTCGCCGCGATACGGATGCACCAGGCAATCGCACGCTGCATAAAGACCAGGCAGGTCCGCGTCCGCCAGTTCTTCGTCCAGATACAAAATCTCCGGAGCTCCCGGTTGCGCCTGGGCGGCGCGAATTTGTTCCCCGAGCGTCTGCCCGGCATAAACGGATTGGCCGCCAAAATCCTTGATGACCAGGCAAACGTCGTCGGTCGCGCCAAAGCTGCTCAGATAGGCCTGCAGCAACACGTCCGGCCCCTTGCGGTGAATGGTCCCGCCAACAAACAGGAACTTGAACCGTTTGCTTGTGTTCAACGGGCGCGGCGGCGCATCGGGCCGGAACTTTTCCGGGTCAATGCCGAGCGGCACAATCTTCACTTTGGCGGGGGACACTCCGGAGTCCACGTACACGCGCCGCACGTAATTCGAATACGCCCACACCTCGTCGGCTTGTTCGACGGCGTTGACCCATTCCGCGGGCAAGGTTCCGTATTCCCACGGTTGCAGCAACACCAGCGCCCCGTGCGCGCGCGTGAAGTTGGGTGGCCAGGCATGACGGACGGTGATGCCGGCGTTTCTGGGGACCACGGCCAGGAGCTGCCGCGCCAGTTGCCGCAACGCGGATTCATGCGCCTTGACGGGGTTGCGTCCCACGCGTTGCAACTTCAACGCGCGGCTGTTCGCCAGGTGCGCGGTCAGTTCGCGGTTCACACGGGACAGGCTGCCGTGGTCCAGAAACGATCCTTCCCACGCAACCAGGGGGATCTGCTTGGGGCCGATGGCCGGCGCCGGGGGCTGGCTGGATTGCCGCGCGACCACAGCCGGAACGTACGGCGAACTGAGCTTGTGCTCGATCTCGTTCAACCGCCGGAGCACCTTGATGGCCACGGCTTCGCGGCCAAAATGCCTGGCCATGTGAAGCCGCGCGGCGCGGCCCTTCGCCTGCGCTTCGTCCGGGTGCTGTTGAACATGCCGCAGCAACCGGCGCAGATGCGCTTCCGAAGGATCGGCCCAACGGTGCCCGCGATAGCGCCACATTTCCGGTTCCAGCCGCCGCGCCTCCACCAGTTCGTAATCGAGCAGATAGCTGTTGTCCGGGCGCATGAATTCGGGATTGGCACTCCAGTTGGTGGCTATGACCGGCCGTTCCATCAGCATCGCCTCGTGTTGGGGTCGTCCCCACCCTTCCCCCCGGCTGGGAGCGACCAGGCAATCGGCCGCCAGATAAAGCGCCGGCAATTCGGCCAGGGGAACCTGCTCGGCCAGAATTTCGATGCGTGGCAATCGTTTGTCTTTCAATCCCAGTCCCGCCGCGTATTCGCGGATACGGCGTTCGATCACCGTGCGCGGGTCTTCATCCGGCTTGCTGAAGAGATAGGCGCGCAGATACAGGCACACATCGTCGTCGGCGCCAAACTCCCGCAAATACGCCGCCAGCAACACATCCCAGCCCTTGCGCGACGACCATTCGAAGATGGACAGAAAATTGAACGCCGCCGGACGCGGCGGCGCCATTGGGCGGTGACGTTTCGGATCAAAAAAGTGTTCATCCACGGCGCCCGGCATCACCACGAGCTTGTCCGGTTCGACGCCAGCCGCGGCGAAGGTGGCGGCGTTGAACCGACTCGGCACCCAGACTTCGTCCATGCGGTTGCACGCCTGCACCCAGTCCGGCGGGATGCGGTCGGTTTCAAACATGGTCCGGCCGATGTGATATTCGCCGTCGGTCAGGCGGAGGAATCCATTGGCCGGGTTGTGGGAAATGACAATGCCGCCCTTGATCCGGGCAAACCGGTCCCGCAACGCGTACAGCGCGGCGCGCTCGGCGTCCGCCAGCCCGTTGGCGAACTTTTCCGAATACAGATTGTTGTGATGATGAATTCCCAGCTCGAGGCGGTCTTTCAGCGGAACCACGAAGTTGATGGCCTCGCTCGCGTAACCGCTGGGGTTGAAAATGGGCCCGCACCAGCGCACCGGGCGTTTCACCTCGAGCGCATCGCGCGCCACAACATGGCCGCGCCGGGTGTAACGCGGGTCGTCGTGCGTCACGCTGCTGTGCGGGTTGAAGCGGGGCACAATTCCCGCCGCCCGCAGGCGCGCGGAAAAATCCAGGTCCTCGCCCTGGTAGAAGCCGCGGCCATCATCCCACGCGACGCGCCCGGCGACGTGCGCCTTCATGATGCACAGACCGCCCGTGACATAAAGGTGCGGGTCCGTTTCGGTGTAATCCAGCAGCCGATGCCCGCGGGGCCCGCCATGAGTCGCCCAATCCCAAAAGCGCGTGCCATCCGGATTGAGCAACCGCACGCACATCACGTCCCAATCCGGGCCGAACGCCTGAATTCCCCGAAAGAAGTCTTCGTGAAACAACAAATCATCATCCGCCACCACGAGGTGATCGTATCGCGCGGCCTCGACCAGACGGTTGCGCATTTCTCCGAGCCGCCCATCGCGCGCGGCGTCCACGGCGGGAACCACGCGAATGTCCGCGTCCAGTCCCGGCGGCGGTTCACCGCCCACAAGGATTTCGCAACGCGGCATGTTCAAGGCCCGGATTGAAGCAATTTCCGCATGCAATTTTTCGGGCCGCCGGCCGTTGGTGATGAGGCAAAACGACCAGCCCGGCTCGCGACCACGGGTTGTCTCTCCATTCAACCGCCGCAACAGGCGAAGGGCATCGGCGTTCTCCGGTTCGAGCGCCAGCACGCACTCGCAGCCCATGCGCGCCGCGGCCAGATCCCCCAACGCCGCGCAACTGCGCGCCATGCCCCAGAACACACCGGTTTCCTCCTTCCCTTCGGCCAGCAATTCTTGAAAAGTTCCCAGTGCTTCCAAAGGGCGGCCGGCGCGGAGTTCCCATTCGCCCGCCTGCACGCCCAAGGCCGCGTTGTCCGGGTCCTTTGCCCGCGCGCTCCGGCATTCCGCCAGGGCGGCTTCGACATCGCGCGCCTCGCAGCGCTCCCGAGACTTCACCGCCGGCGCAACAAACCGGCCGTCTCCGTTTCTTGCCCGCAAGGCCTGGCGATATTCGAATGGCGCATGGGCCTCCGGCGCCAGCCGGCGGCGTTCCGCCCAGCGCATTGCGGCGTGATCATCTCCCCGGCTGACGACACACAAAATTGTCCTTCGTTCCGGCTCGCGGTCGTTGCCCGGGGTCAGTCCCGCGTAATCGACGCTCAAACCTTCCGACTGGAGCAGAGCGACGAGTTCCTCCAGCGCCCATTCGCGGGTGTGCGCCGGATTATCCGGCGGCCCCGGATGGCGCGCGCCGCGCGTCAACACGCGCTCGGGCGTGGACAACACCAGCGCCGGCGCTTGCTCCAGGCAACGGCGCAAATTGCGCAACAAGCGCCGCGGTTCGCGCAAGTGCTCGATGACATCCGCGCAAATCAGCACCGCTCCGGACAACTCGTCCGCCGGCAACGGCCACGGAGCGGCTTGTTCGAGATCCACTTCCAGCCAGGATCCCGCCGGATGATGCGTGCGGCAATACGCGAGGTTGCTGCCATAGTCCAGGCCGGTGATCGCGAATTCGCCGGCCAGCGCGGCGAGTTTTCCCGCCCGGCCGCAGCCCACGTCAACCAGCCGGTGGCATCCCAATTCCCGCGCCAGCCAGCCGGCAAACGGATACACCTCCGGCTGCCAGATGATGCCCGTGGATTCAGTCACCGAATCCTCAAAGTACTGCGGCTCGGCGCGGGACTGGTAGGCGGCCGGCAACGCGAGCGGATGCCCCGCCACGCGTTGAACAGCATCTTCGCTTTGAATCTCGTAAGCCAGCGCCGAACGCCGCCGCAACGGCCCCTCAAGCACCAACTGCCCCTGCCCGTATCCCGGGCGCGAGCGGACGTCAAACCATCGGCCCACCTGCTGTTCCCACCATTCCGCGGGCCGCACCGTCAGGTGAAGATTCTCACCGCGCGGCCCGAGCAATCCGCTGGGCCGGGTGGACACCGCCAGAAAAATTTCACCGCACGTTCGCGCGGCTTCGCGCAAGACCAGCCGGATGTCGTTTTCCGTGAGATGCTCCAGGACGTCCACCGATACGAACAAGTCGAAGTGTTCCTTAAGAAACGGCAGCCCCAGCGCGGAATCCGGCACCTTGCGGGTGCACTGGATTTTGGCGAAGGCGTTGGAGGCAATCTCGAACGCGGTCACTTCGTTGCCCCAGCGTTCCAGTTGCGCGCTTAAGCCGCCGTTGCCCGCGCCGAATTCCAAAATCTTTTTGCCGCGCACCGTCTTGTTCAGCCGCCGGAACAATTCCACGCCCACGTTGTCGTCGTATTCCGGATGATGCTGGTGGCAGAATTCGTACAGTTCCGCGTAGGGATAGGTCTCGCCGAGCAACACGACGTGGGGGCGGCTCAAGACAATGTCCATTTCCCGCCGCGAATGCGACGTGTGCATCGGCGCGCCGCCGTTCCAGTAGTGGCCGGTTTGGAAACCGTCGAATCCGAACAGGTCCGCCTCGATCCCCAGATGTTGAAGCAACTGGACCAGGGCGAGCCCCGTGGAAGGGTTCGGCGTTTCCGGCGCCAGCGGATGAATGTCGGTTCTCGCCGCCAGCACGGGCCGATGATTGACCGCGTTGAACGCCGCGAGATTGGCCGATTCGCGAGAGCCGGCCGTGAAAGGGGTGAACTCGAGCAAGCCGGCGCGATGTTCAATGTCATGCCAGCCGGTGGTGCAGCGCAGGTCCGTGCGCGTGCCCACCAGTTCCGCAAACCCGTCGAGGCGGAAGTTGTTGAACCGGATGACGGCGTCGTAGCGGTCGATCAACGTCCCGAAGGGGCGCCGGGGAGTCGCGTTGCCCACGAGCGCAATGCGCCCGCGCAGGCGAAGCAGCAGATCCTCGGCATGGGTCAACGGCGCGTTCTTCAACTCGTCCAGCCAGGAGGACGAACGGCGAGGTTGGCGGGAGAGGGCGACGACATTCGGTTCGGCGGTGGCAGCATTCATGGTTGCGCGCCGCCGGCTTGAAGCCAATCCGGCGGCGCTGTGCTTAGCAATGCCGGTGCCAACCGGGTTTTGCCTCCTATCGACGGCCCAAACACCTCAAACCGCCGGTCGCGGGGACAAAAATTGCCGCCTGCCCGTCCGGATTTGCCTACCTCCTCAAAGCCGATTCAAATCACCCGCGCGCGCTCTGAACGTCGAACAGCGCTTCGATCGAAT
This sequence comes from Verrucomicrobiota bacterium, assembly GCA_040754875.1. Lineage (GTDB taxonomy): Bacteria > Verrucomicrobiota > Verrucomicrobiia > Limisphaerales > JBFMBT01 > JBFMBT01. The sequence goes on from JBFMBT010000101.1 coordinate 16,697, forward strand.
CGTATTGCTCCCACGTTTGAAGCATCAGGCGCGGCAGATCGTCGCCGCGCAAGCCGAGGATCCGGACCGCGTCGGCGCGGCCGCGCAACGCGAAGGGTTGATGCCCGTATCCGTGCCCCAGAAAGTGGGCAATCAGATTTCCGAGATACACCGCCGACGCCAGGCGCGCGTGCGCATCCGCCGCGGCGGGGTGATGATGAAACCACACAGCGGCCACCAGCGATGCGGGAAACTTCCAGCGCGCCAGCAACCGTCCGCCAATCTCCGCGTGCTGCACGCCGAGCACGGCCTTCTCCGCTTCGAGCAACGAGTGCTGCCGGTCATTCACTTCCTCGATGAGCTTCGTGTAGGCGGACTCCAGTCCGCCGGCCAGCACGACCTTGCCGATGTCGTGCAGCAAGCCCGCGGTGAACGCCACATTGGCGTCGTCGCCAGTTTCTTCGGCAACCAGTTGCGCGGCCACGGCGACGGTCACGGAGTGCCGCCACAACTGGCCTTCGTCCATGCCGTAGCCTTTCTGTTGCGGCGCCAGCGCCCGCGCGCCACTCAGTCCGGCGACCAATCGGTACACGAGTTGAAAGCCCAGCCGGTTCACGGCCTCCTCGAGATCCGCCACGGGTGTGGCCGAGGCGAAGTACGCGCTGTTGCAGAACCGCAGCAGGTTCGCCGTCAACGCCGCATCGTAGGTGATCAGTTCCACGACGCGGCTGCTGTCGATGTCAGGCTTGCCCAGAAGCAACAGCAATTGCGGCAACACGCGCGGCGCGGGCGGCAGATATTTCACCCGCTGGATGTAATCATCGAGTTCGTTCACAAAACTGTTTCCTTGAGTCGTCCGATCGTCTTTACCAGCACGCAGCCGCTGCCCACGTGCAGGTGGAGTGTCCGGTTGGCGAAGCCGCCGGTTTCCATGGCGCGGATCTGGAGGCCGCGGCGGCCGAGCGCCACGACCAGCGCCTCGAAGTTGTGCCGGCCCGGATCGAAACAGCCGGTCGCGTCCATGATTTGCGCGGCGCCGGCGAGATGGAATTGCAGGCGCAGCGGCCTGGCGCCGATTCCGCGGAGGGCGTGCAGCAACGCGAGAATTCCCGTGTCCACGAACATGCCGGGTTGCGCCGCGGCCCTGGCGGCGTCAACAGTCGAATCGGGCAGCAGCGCGTGCCAGATTCCGCCCACGCGCGCTTCGGCATCATAAGCAGCCACGCCCAGCCCGGCTCCCAGCGGTTGTGTGCCCAGCGTGAGGCTTGCATCGCCGGACACCGCCAGTTCTCCCACGCCGATGAGGCGATGCTCGCCCGCCGCGATGTCGCGGGGCGCGGGCTTTCCGCCAACCGCCAACGCAGCGAATCCGTTGATGCCTGCACAGCGGCACGCGTCTTCGGGTGATTGGACCATAACCGGCTCAAGCGGACCGTCCGCGGACGACCGCTGCATGGTTTATCGGCAGCCCGCGTGCGGTGCTTAAGTTGAAATGGTGGAAAAACAAAAACCCTCCGGAGACCGGCTCCGGAGGGTGGCACCCCGCCCAGGGTTTTTGCCCAAAGCGCCGGTTAACCGAGCAGGCGCAGCACCGATTGGGGAGCGGAGTTGGCTTGCGCCAGCATCGCCGTGCCCGCCTGCACGAGGATGTTGTAGCGGGCGAATTGCGTGCTTTCCTCGGCCACGTCCACGTCCTTGATGCGGCTATTCGCGGCGGCGAGGTTGTCCTTCAACACACCGAGCTGTTCGCCGGTCGAGTTGAGCCGCGCGATGTTCGCGCCCAGCGCGGAGCGATCCGTCGTGAGCTGCGTGATGGCGGCCTTGACGTTGGTCAGCGCCGTGGAGGCATTGGTGGTCGTGTCCACGGTCGAGGAGGTCGCCGTGGTGTAGGCGCTGGCGGTGAGGTCCACGCCGGTCATGGCGAAACTGCCGCCCTCGCCGTCGGTCGTTACGTTGAGCGTCGTGCCGCCGAAGAGGCTGACGCCGTTGAAGTCCTTGGTCGCCACGTTGTCGATGTAGGCGCCGAGGGTGGTGAACTCCTGATTGTACAACGCGCGGTCCGCGTCGGTCTTGGTCACGTCCTGGGAGAGGATGGAGAGTTCGCTCATGCGATCGAGCGCCTTGGCAACCTTGCCGATGAAACCATCCTGCGTCTGGTTGAAGGAGATGGCATTGGCAACGTTGTTTTTGGCGGCGCTGGTGCGGCTGATTTGCGCGTCGAATCGCGTGGCCACGGCCAGGCCGGCGGCATCGTCTTCGGGCGAGACGATTTTGGAGCCGGAGGACAAGCGGGCGAGCGATTTGCTCAGCATGGCGGAGGATTCCCCCAGAAGCCGTGAACTGCTCTGGGCCGAGATGTTTGTATTGATGACCATAACTCTATCCGTGAGTCGCCCCGAAGTTTCGGGGCCTTTGTTAGGGCGCAGCGTCCTTGCTGCGGGCGTCTCTTTGTTGCAGGGGCGGGCGCCGTTCCCCGCCGGCAGTTTCAGGCCGCCGGCCGCCAGGTGTCATTCGACAGGGGATACATCGGCGGCGAAAATGGAAACTTGAGGAGGGAAACAGCCGTTATCGGGCGGAAGCGGGCGGAAGCGGCAGGTTCGCGCAAACACTGCAAACAATAGTTTGCAGAGTTTGCACAGTTTGCAGAGAGGGCGTTTGACAAGGCGTCGAAGCGATGAACCGGCACCCGGGAGGCCCGGGTCCGATTCAACGATTTAATTTAACTCTCCAACGATTCAACGGCCTTGCCCTACTGCAACAGGCGCAGCACCGTCTGCGGCAGTTGATTGGCCTGGGCCAGCATGGCGGTGCCGGATTGCACGAGGATGTTTTGTTTGGCGAACTGGGTGGATTCCTCGGCGACGTCCACGTCCTGGATGCGCGAGCTGGCGGCGGTGAGGTTTTCCTTGCTGATGGTCAACTGCTCGGCGGTGTAATTGAGGCGGGCCTGGTAGGCGCCGATGGTGGCGCGGTCATTGGACAACTGCGAGATGGCGGCCTTGATGTTGGTGAGCGCGGTGGCGGCGGCCGACGTGGTGCTGACGGAAGATTCCGTGACGTTGGCATAGGCCGCGGCCGTCATATCAATGCCGGTCATCACAAACGAGTTGCCCTCGGAATCGATGGTGACATCCAGACTGGCGCTGGAGAAGAGGGACACACCGTTGAAATCCTTGGCGGCGGCGTCGGTGACGTAGGCGGCCAGTTGCGCGAACTCGCCGTCGTAGAGGACGCGGTCCGAATCGGTCTTGGTGACATCCTGAGCGAGGATGGCCAGTTCGCCCATGCGATCGAGGGCCTTGCCGATTTTTTTCAAGTAACCGTCCTGCGTCTGGGTGAAGGAAACGGCGTTGCCGACGTTGGAACGCGCGGCGGCAAGGCGCGATACCTGAGCGTCCAGGCGCGTGGCCACGGCCAGGCCCGCCGCGTCATCGGCGGGGCTGACAATCTTCGAACCTGAGGAAAGGCGGGCGAGGGATTTGCTCAACTGCGCCTGGCTGGATTGCAGGTTGTGGGCGGAGATTTGGGCGGAGGTGTTGGTGTTGATGACCATAATGGATA
>JBFMBT010000102.1:0-20164 GCA_040754875.1 Verrucomicrobiota bacterium
TGCCCGGATAAATGCACAGCTCGGCGCACACCACGACATGGAAACACGTGTCGTCTTCGCGGATGAATTTCGCCGCCTGATAAGGCCGGTAATTCTTCGTCAATTGCACCGCGCCCGTCTGCAAATTCAACCACACGCCCGTTTCCACGAATTCCTTGCGCGTCCAGTCGTCGTGCGAATTGAACGCCAGTTGCATCAGTTCGACATTGGTTTGCACGAGGCCCGCGTCCTTGAGCTCGCGCAACTGCCACGCATGGCCGAGCCACGCCGCGATGCCGGTTTCCGTCTCGGGCTTCAACTCCGGATCTTCGAGGCGCGTGCTCAAATACTTGCGCCCCTGTTTGCACAACGATTGCAGCCGGTTCAACTGGTCCAGCGCAGCGCTGTAAATCTGTTCCCGCTCGGATGGCTTGAGTTCGTCCTCCGAACTGATTTGCGAGCGGTAGAACAACCCGGTCAACGCGTGCAACGCCGCCTGCGCGCCGGGCAGGTAGGCGTTGCCCAGTTGTTTCGCCTGTTCCTCCATCTGCCGGGCGGACTTGGCATTCAGCGTGCCCAGCCCCGAACGCACCAGATCATTCACCAACGATTCCAGGAGGTTGATTCCCTCCAACTGTGTTTGAATCTTCTTCTTCAACGCGCTGGTGTTGACCTTGTGCGGCTTGTCCGATTCCTCCTTCTTCTTCTCGGCGCGCTGCTGGATTTTCGTGCGCTTCTCCTCGATGTCCTGCGGCACATCCTTTTCGATGAATTTTCCGCCCTGCGCATACGCATAAAGCAACGCCAGCGAGTGCTTGCAGGGGAATTGCCGGCTCGGGCAGGTGCACCGGTAAACCGGCTTCGCCGGATCGGCGAAATCCGCCGACGGCCGGTAATTGTCCTTCCCGCTCCCCTTGCAATCCCCGAACAGGAGCGTCCCGTCCGCGGATTTGAACAACCCCACCAGCTTCCGCTTCAAGACGACCCCGCGGGCGTTCTTGATGGCGGCGGCATTGGGCGCCTGCGAATCGGCATAAGCTTCATCTATTTGCATGCTTCACCTCCCGGTACACATTGCGACTTCAATTCTGGAACAATCCTTCCGTTAACCTGAATGCGCTTTCCAAAACGCTAAAAAGTCAGGCCGCCGCTGACAAGTAAAATGAACGGGCGCATGGTTGCCGTCGCCGCGTGGCGGGCGTAAATTGTCTCTTGCGCCCGCTTCGGTCGCGACTAGACTGCGCGGGATTGGCCATTGGCCGTGCATGAGCGAACGCCGCATTTATTATTTTGATAACAACGCCACGACTCGCATTGCCCCCGAGGTGTTCGAGGCGATGCGCCCGTTCCTGACGGAATTGTGGGGCAACGCGTCGAGCGTGTACACGTTTGGCAACCAGGTGGTTAAGCACCTTGACCTGGCGCGCGAGAAGGTCGCTGCCCTCATCAATTCGGATCCCCGCGAAGTCGTTTTTACCAGTTGCGGCACCGAGAGCAACAACACCGCCATTCACAGCGCGCTGGTCACCAATCCCGGCAAACGGCACGTCATCACCACCGCGGTCGAGCACTCGGCCAACATCAAATTCGGCCAGTTCCTCCAGAAGCGCGGCTACGAAGTGACATTCCTGCCGGTGGAACCGGATGGCTCGCTGGACCTGCATTTGTTGCAGCAAACCATCCGGCCGGACACGGCGATTGTCTCGGTGATGCTGGCGAACAACGAAACAGGCGTCATCTTTCCGCTCGAGGAAATCGCGGCCATCTGCCGCAGCCGCGGCGTGTTGTGCCACACCGACGCCGTGCAGACGCCGGGCAAGATCAAACTCGATGTCAAAGCCCTCGGCGTCGATTTCCTGTCGTTGTCCGCGCACAAGCTGCATGCGCCCAAAGGCATCGGCATGCTTTACGTGAAGAAGCGCACGAAGTTTCAGCCGTATCTCATCGGCGGCGGACAGGAACGCGGCCGGCGCGGCGGCACGGAGAACGTCGCGAACATCGTCGCCTTCGGGCGCGCGGCGGAGCTGGCGATGGACACGCTGGACGACGAGAACAAACGCGTGCGGGCGTTGCGCGATCGTCTGGAAAAAAACATCCTGCACCATATTCCGCGCGCCAGCCGCAACGGCGCGAAGGAACCGCGCCTGCCGAACACGTCGAACATTGCGTTCGCGGGCGTGGAGGCGGAGGCGGCGCTGGTGTTGCTGGACCAGGCGGGCATTTGCGTTTCCAGCGGCTCGGCTTGCACGACGGGTTCGCTCGATCCGTCGCATGTGCTGACGGCGATGGGATTGCCGCCGGCGCGGGCGCGCGGTTGCCTGCGGTTCAGCCTGGGCATCTACACGACCGACGAGGAAGTGGATTACGTGTTGAAACAGTTGCCGCCCATCATCGCGAAACTGCGCGCCCACTCGGGACCGGACAAGACGAAGTCGCGCGCCGAGAAAGCCGCCGAACACCTGGCCGCTTGATAAGTCGGTAATCCGCAAGCCCGCCTCGACAACCCGCCCTTCGCTTTGGCAGGCTTCGGTCATGGGCATTTCGCCGCGCCAATTCGAACAAATGAAGCAGCGCCTCCGGGGCGGCGCGCGGTCCAAGCCCGCTCCCGTTCAGGCTGCCCCGCGCCCGAGCTCCGCCCCGGCCATCATTCTCGGCGTGGATCCTTCCCTGCGCGGCACGGGCTACGGCGTCATCCGCGCCAGCCGCGCACAGCCCGCCCTCCTCGCCCAAGGCACCATCCGTTGCCCGGCCGACTGGGAGCATTCCCGCTGCCTCCTGTTGATTGCGCAGACCTTGCGCGAGGTCATTCGCGCCCATCAGCCGACCGTTTGCGTGGTGGAAGGACTTTTTTACGCGCAAAACTTGAAAACCGCCATCGTCATGGGCCAGGCGCGTGGCGCCGCCATGGTCGCCGCCGCGGAAGCCGGCCTGCCCGTTCACGAAATTGCCCCGCGCAAGGTCAAGCAAGCCATCGTCGGTTATGGCGCCGCCCAAAAAATCGCCGTCGCCAAAATGGTCCAGCGCCTCCTCGGCCTGGCCGCCGTCCCGGAACCTGACGCCGCGGACGCCCTGGCCCTCGCGCTCGCCTTCACCCAGAACCGGCCCACCCTCGCTGCTCCCCGGCGCATCTGAACCGCGTCACGCCCGCGTCACCCGCAACATCTCGTTCCCGCCCCGCTGTAGTTCATACCCCACCTTCACCACCTCGCTCGACCATCCGGCCGACTTCAGTGCCGCCCGCGCCGGTTCCACGTGCGGCGACCAACTGCCCCGCAGCGTCAGCAACGGGAACACCCGCACCTCGCGCGCCACGCGGCATAACTCCAGCAACGCCTGGACATGAAATTCCTCCCCCAGCAAATCCGAATACAGGAACAGCAGGTGCGAACACAACGCCAGGCCGAACGCACCGTCGGCAAAAGGGAGCGACGGCAGTTCGCCGGTGAGATAACGGCCCGCCCGCAACCCTGCGTCGTAATCGGCGAGAAACATTTCCAGCGCGGCGCGGCGGTTGGCCAGCAAATCGTCTGGGTCGCGATGAAAGGTCCACGTCCAGTCGTCTGGCGTGGCGCGCACCTGGTCGAGCATCGGGCCTGCCACGGTTTCGAAGCGCGCGCGAATCCCCGCCCCGGCGAAGACATAGATTGGGTCCACGGCCACGGCGCTGATGCCGGCGGCGCAGGCTTCGGCCGTGAAGCCGGCGGGCCCACCGCCGCAATCCAGCACGCCCCGGGACAGATCGGCGGAGGCGAGGGCGAACATCAGCTCATACTCTTTGCGGGTGCGTCCCCACGGGACGATTTGATGGAGGGAGATGGACATTCAGACTTTCTTTCGTCATTTGGCCTTCGTCATTCGTCATTCCCTTTTGCGCGTCTGCCAGAAAATCGCCTCGCCCAGGCGCGCGTTGTTGAGCGTGCCATCGGGTTCGCGGATGTTGTTGCCGGTCGCGTAGAGGTGTCCGCCAGCGACGAGGTGATACGACACCTGATAATACGCGTCCTTCGCTTCGACCGCCGGAAACGCAAACCGCCCGGTGCGCGGGTCGAACTCCAGCAGGGCGTTGCAGAAATGATACGGCTGGCCGTCGCAACCCGTCGCCGTGCCGTTGTAGGTGCTGAGGGAAAAATACCAGCGCCCCTCATGGAGGTTCGCCATACCGATGAACCCAAAGCGTTTCCCGAACTCCGGCACGGCGATGCGCCGGCACCAGCGGCGTTCCTTGAAATCGAACGGCACCAATTGCCCCTTCAAGCTGTGCGGATAAAAGACCGTGGTGTCGGTATTGGAAAACGGTTTCGCCTCCGCGTCCGCCGCGGGAAACGGATACCAGCCGTCGAACTGGTCGGTTTTCACATCCAATCGCGCGATACCGATCGGCACGTATTGGCCGCCGGTGTAATCCCACACGCTGCACCACACGCCACCGTCCGCGGCGATGAACCGTCCGCCCGAGGGCAGGATCGTTTTGTAGGGATAAGGAATCACGCGACCGGTGTCGCTGGCGGTGTCCCACTTGATGACGCCCGCTTCGCCACGATCGAACAGATACAGGTAACGCCCTTCCACCGGCTCCGTGCCGTACCACACGTCCGGCCTGGCCGACGGGTACGCCGCCGTGTGGAATTTTTTCCGCGCGCGATCGTAGATGATGAGTTTCGGGAACGATTGCCCGAGCAGATACACCTTGTCGCCAACGCACAATGCCTGGCTGGTGGACGAATCATACGGCAGCTTGATTTCCTCAATCGCGCCGGTGGTTGGGGCGTAGCGATAAATCATCCGGTGTGTCGAGCCCAGCCAGATGAACCCGTCGTCGTCCATGCTCATGCCGAGCAGGCGCGGTGCTTTCACGGGCAACGGGATGACACGTTCCGGTGGCGCGGCGGAGAGGAAAGACGCGACCAGAATCGCGCCGGCAAAAATGATTGGCGCAACGTGGCGGCTCACCGCGAAGAATTTCCGGCGCATGCAACGACGCTAGAATTTATGGCGCGCGTCGTCCATCGAAACCGGTGAGGCGGTTGAATAAGCCACCCGGTTGCGCATCAAAATGTGTGCCCGCGTCGCCCGCCGCCGGCAGGGACGCCAGGGCGATGTTCCGGTGGCCCAGGGCCCGGCCAAACCGCACCGCCGCTCGACCAAATCACTCCGCCGCCCGGGCCGCCGCTCGACAACCGCCGTACCCTGTGCGCGACTTGCCCACTGTCTTTTTTCGCCCGTTCCGCTACCATGCCCGTGACTGACCAACGACTCAAAAGACCTGTCGAACGAGAAACTCGATCGTCAGCGGCGCGACATCCGGCGCAGCTTGCACCGGGTCAACACGCTGGCGTTGTCCATCCTGTTGGTAGTCATCGCCTTGGCTTCGGCCGCCCTCTTCCAATCCTGGCGCGTCCAACGCCAGACGGATCGCGCCCTGGCCGCCACCCGCCACGCCGATTCCCTGCGCCGCGAACAGGAAGCGCAGCGCCCCGCCCATCTGGAACAAATCCGCGCCTGGCGCAAATCCGACGCCCCCGGCCATCGCGCCCGCGCACTGTCTCTCCTCGAAGCCGCCGCGCGCATCCGCCCCGCCGCGGACCTGCGCGAAGAGGCGCTGGCGTGGCTGCCGTTCAGCGCCTATTCCGAAAACACGCCGGTGCGTTTCGTGGCGCCCACCCCCAACATCGGCTTCGATGCGCCGGTCGAGCGCGCGGCGATGGCGTGGGACAACAACACAATCCACCTCTTCAGCCTCAGCGACGGGAAGAAGCTGTTCACGCTGCCCGATGCGCAAGGCTCGGTGGGCTGGCTGCGCTTCAGCCCGGATGGCCTCTGGCTCGTGGGGCGGCATTATTCGCTGCCCACCAACGGCACGCTCTGGAACGTGGAAAAGCGGCAGGTGTCGCGCCGATTCGTCGCTGCCCAGGGCATTTTCAGCGACGGCGCGTATGACTTCAGTCCGGACAGCCGCCAGCTTGCCTCGGCCGATTCTTCCGGGCGCGTGCAGTTTTACGATCTGGCCAACGGCCGCACCCTGAAGCCGCTGGAAGTCGGCCGCCAGATGCGTTCGCTTAAATTCTGCTCCGACCCCAATTACCTGGCCATTGCGGACACCAACACCGTCGAAATCTGGGACCTCAAGAAACGCGAAATGGCCCGGCGCATTGGCACACGCTTTACCGTTGAATGGCTGGCGTGGCATCCCGATGGCGAATGGCTGGGCATGGTCGGGGTGAGCAACGACATCTGGCTGTGGCATTGGCGCACCGGCGCGCGCTGGCAAATCGCGACGCGCGAAGGCGTGATTATTCAATTGCATTTCCATCCCGAGGGGCACCGCTTGGTGACAACGTCGCAGAATAATTGGGTCGTGGAATGGGACATCGCGACGGCGCAACCGCTGGCGTCCGTCCAAAAGAGCCGCGCCGACCATTACAGCCCCGATGGCCGGAGGCTGAGCCTGGTGAAGGCCGGCGAAGGCTGCACGTTCGCGATGCTGCCGGATCGCCGTGAATATCGCAGCTTTCTATCGGTGGTGGATGCGGTGCGCGGGATTGCCTGGCAGGGCAACCAACTCTTGCGCGCCCGCGACAGCGGGCTTGAATTGTGGAATCCCGTCACCGGCAGGCGGCTCGATTTTCAACCGTGGCGCGGCGCCAAGGCCGTTGTTTCCGCGGCGGGCGCGTGCCTCACCGCCGGAGAGCAGGGAGTGATCCAGCAAACGCTGGCGCAGAATGCCAAAGGCGAATGGAGCATCGGCCCGGGGCGATCCATTCCCATCAAGGAACTCAACGCGATGCAGGAGGCGGCGTTCAGCGCCGACGGTTCGCGCCTGGCGGTCAGGCACAACGGGCAGGTGGTCATTCATGACTCGCGGGGACAATCCGCGCCGCTCCCCTTGATCGAGGCGGAGGACGCGCGCGGCTTTTGCTTTTCACCGGATGGTTCGAGTCTCGCGGGAATTTCCACCAATGGATGTTCCCTTTGGAACGCGGCCACCGGGAACCGTGTCACCACGCTGCCGGGAACCAGCACCGCGGTGGTGTTCAGCCCGACCGGTCAACTGCTGGTGACGGGCGGGGCGGACAAACTCAGCATCCACGATGCGCGCACGTTGAAGACCGTGGCGCAGATCGCGCCGGAGGGCGGGTTGACGCCGTCGGCGCTGGCAATCAGTCACGACGACCAGTGGCTCGCGGTCGGACACACCAATGGTGTGCTGGATTTGTATCGCACGGCGGGACTGGAACGATTGGGCCGCCTTGAGCGCCCGAAGTCCACGTACCTGCACGCGCTGCGTTTCAACGACACCGGCTCGCAACTGGCGGTCCTCTCCCGGTCCGGCAACACGTTTGTTTGGGACCTCGAGGCGATGCGCGCGCAACTTTCCCGACTGCGGCTGGATTTCGACCAGCCGATGATTGCCGCGGCGCCATTGATGGACCTCGTGAGCGCGGATTCACGTTCGGAAGTATTGATTGTCCTGCCGCTGGTGGGCGTGCTGGTGGCCATCATCCTCGGAGTGCTCGCCTTGCGCCGCTACCACACGCTGGTGGAAGGTTACTTTCAGGTGGACGCGCTGGCGGTGCGGCGCAGCGAACAACTGGCGCAGGCGCAATCGGAATTGTTTCACAGCCAGAAGATGCAGGCGTTGGGCACGCTGGCGGCGGGCATTGCGCACGATTTCAACAACCTGCTTTCCATCATCCGCATGTCCAACAAGTTGATTGCGCGCGAGGCGAAGGAGAACAAGGAAATCCAGGAAAACGCCGCCGAGATCGAGCAGGCCGTGGAACAAGGCAAAACCGTGGTGCGCTCGATGCTCGGCTACAGCCGCGAGGCGGTCGAGGATGGTCGCCCGTATTCGGTGGCGGAACTGGTCGAGAGCGTCGTGGCGCTGCTGGGCAAACAGTTCCTGAGCGGCATCACGTTGACGCTGGAGCTGGCGCCCGATACGCCGCCCGTCAGCGTGTCACGTGGCCGGCTCGAACAAGTACTGCTCAACCTGGTGGTCAACGCCTCGGAAGCGATGGAGGGCAAGGGCAAGCTGCTGATTGCATTGCGCGCGCGAACCCAGCCCAACGCTTTGTCCACGCTCAACGCGCGCCCCGCGCCGCGTCACCTGGAATTGATCGTGGCGGATTCGGGGCCGGGCATTGCGCCGGAAAATCTGCCGCGCATCTTCGAGCCGTTTTTCACGACCAAGACCGTGGGCGCGACGCGCGGCACGGGATTGGGTTTGTCGTTGGTTTACACGATCGCGCAACAGGACGGCCTGGGCATCAGCGTGGAAAGCGAGCGCGGCAAGGGCGCGGCCTTTCGCATCGTGATCCCGGTGGATGAGGCGCCGTGATCCCGTTTGGGATTCGGGAATGGGGTAAGCAAAATCATTTGGGGAGAAGACGAATTGATGGAGATACTGCCTTGTTTGGAGTTCAAGCTTTAGCTTGTGGAGAGACGCCTCGCTCACACGCTGAAGCGTGAACTCCAAACAAGTGCGCTCATCGCGCCGCGAATCATGCCACGATCGTCGCGCGCCCAGGGGATTTCCCAACGCTCATCTTTCGGACGGCGGCTGGGGACAGCCGCGGTCCGAAACGTTGCCCATCCACACTGTGCGCCACTCGCACAGTGCGCGCTCGACCCGGCCTCGCTACGCTGGCATGATGCAACCGCAAGCCATGAGTGCTCGTTACGCCGCCTCGATCCTCATCGTGGAAGACGATCCCCAGCAGGTGCGCCTGTATTCGAAGGCGTTGCGTGGCTACCGGCTCACCTGCGTCGCCAACGGCACCACGGCCCTCCAGGCCATCGCGGAACACACACCGGACCTCATCATCCTCGACCACGTGCTCGCCGGCGGCGAACGCGGGACGGAATTCATCCCGCGCCTCAAGTCCGCCGCCGCGCATGTGCCGGTCATTGTCATTTCGGGCACGCTCGATATCCAGGGCCAGTTGCAGGCCTTGCAGGGACCGCGCTCGGCCCATTATGTGATTGAGAAACCGGTGGACCTCGACGAATTGGAAAAAACCGTCGAAACCGCATTGACCGAATGCGGCATTGCCGAGACAATCCGCGCCCTCGAATCGCTGGAGCGCGCCGAAATGATTGATGAAAACGAGCCGGAACGCCGGTTCGTCGAGCGCCTGGCGCGCCAGCACGAACTGCTCAAACGGTTGCGTGGCACGGATGAAAAACCGAACATTTCCCACCTCGCGCGCGAATTCAACGTCTCGCGCAAGACCATCCATCGCGACCTGCACGACCTCATCCAGCGCGGCCAGCTCGACGCGTCACTCTATCCCGAGTGGGCCGACGCCGACGAATCGTAGTCCTTCGCCGCAACCCGTCCAGCAGCACCCATAATTCCCGGTGTGCGCCAGTCGCACAGCGACGGCTGCCTCCGCCTGTGATATGACATCAAACATGACGTGCGGTCTGACCTCTTCGCGATTGCTGGCGTTGGCGGTGCTGTTGGTCGGCCTCCCTCTCCACGCCCAGACCACCTACACTTGGAACGGCACCACCGGCAGTTGGAGCGACACCACGCGTTGGTCGCCCAATGGCCTGCCCGGTGCGGGAGACACCGCCAACATCGGCAGCGGCACGGTGACCGTCGGCGCGGATACGACGATCGGCACGTTGAACTTCAGCGGCGGTGCCATCGCGGGGGGCGCGGTCCTGACGATTGAAACGGCGTTCAACTGGACGGGCGGTTCGTTGAATCACTCGGGCACGGTCGCTCTGGGCTCCAGCGCGGCGGGAACGATGAGCGGCACCGCCACCAAGGGCTTCAGCAGCGGGACATTCAATATCCAAGGCACTCTGGTGTGGACGGACACCGGCCAGGTCAGCTTTGCCCAGGGCATCTGGAACATCAGCGGCACTTTCGAGTTCCAGAACGACAGTTCGTTTGTGGACGGTTTCGACGGCGCGCCGATGGTGATCAACAATTCCGGCACGGTGCGCAAGACCACCACCACCGGCACAACCGCCTTGAACAACGTCACCTTCAACAACCTGTCCGCCGGCCTGGTGGACGTCCAGAGCGGCACGATTTCCTTCGCCAGCGGTGGACTTAACAACAACGGGACTGCGCGCGCGCAGGCGGGAACGCTGGCCGTGAATGCCCCGGGCTCCAGCGGCGGCGCATTCGACTCGGTCAGCCCGGGCGTTGTCGCGTTCACCGGCGGCACCAGCACGCTGACCAATGGAGCGCGACTGACCGGCACTGGCACCAACCGCGTGGCCGGCGCCACCGTGACCATCAGCGGCACCGTTGGCGCGGAACGGTTGGAGATCGCCAGCGGCACGTTGGATGGATTAGGGACGCTGAGCGTCACCAACGCGCTTTACTGGAGCGGCGGCTCGTTGAATGTGCAAGGCGTGCTTGGGCTGTTGAGCGGTTGCACCGGCACCATCTCGGGCACGGGCGCAAAGGGTTTCGCCTTCTGCCGGCTCGACAACCAGGGGACGCTTACCTGGACGGGCGCCGGCGTGATCAACTTCGGCCAGGGCATTGTGACCAACAGCGGAGTGTTTGAGATTCAAAACGATTCCTCTTGCGTGGACACTTTCGACGGCGCGCCAATGGTGTTTCACAATTACGGCACGGTGCGCAAAACCACGGCCACGGGCACCACCACATTCAACAACACCGTCCTGACGAACTACAGCGGCGGGCTGGTGGAGGTCCAGACCGGAACGGTGTTGTTTACCAGCGGCGCGACGTTCAACAACCACGGCACGGCGCGCGCGCAGACGGGAGTGTTGACTCTCAATGCCGGCGGGACCAGCGGCGGCGCGTTCGAATCAGTGAGTCCCGGCTTCGTGATGTTCACGGGCGGAACGAGCACCCTGACCAACGGAGCGCGCCTGATGGGCACCGGCACCAACCGCGTCGCCGGCGCCACCGTGACCACCAGCGGCGCGGTCGGCGCGGAGCGGCTGGAGATTGTCAGCGGCACGTTGAACGGGACCGGGACACTGGACGTCACCAACGAGTTTCACTGGAGCGGCGGCACGTTCAGCCACACCGGCACCGCGACGCTGCTGGCCGGCGGCGCGGGCACCATCAGCGGCGCGGGCGCCAAGAGTTATGGCGGCGGTTCCTTCAACAACCAGGGAACGCTCACCTGGACGGGTGCCGGTGTGATTAACTTTTCCCAAGGCACCTGGAACAATAGCGGCGTTTTTGAAATCCAGAATGACAGTTCGTTCGTGGATGTCTTTGATGGCGCGCCGCTGGTAATCAACAATTCGGGAACTGTCCGCAAGGTCACCGCCACCGGCACCACCACCTTCAACAACATCACGTTCAACAACGCCGCCTCGGGCCTGGTGGACGCGCAAACCGGCTCCTTCAACTTCGCCAGCGGCGCTTTCAACAACAACGGCACGGCGCGCACTCAGACGGGAGCATTGACGGTCAACACCGGTGGCACCGGCGGTGGCGCCTTCGAGCAGACCGGTTCCGGCAGCGTCTGGTTCACCGGCGGCACCACCACGCTGACCAATGGCGCGCAACTGGCAGGCGTCATCCGTCTCAGTGGGGGAGCCTTGACTTTGCAGGCAGCCGTGGCGGTGGATGGCCTGGAAATCACGGGCGGCACTTTGAGCGGCGCAGGCTCCGTGACGATTACCAATGCATTCACGTGGACCGGGGGAACCGTCAGTCTCACCGGCACGGTCACCTTGCTGCCGGGCGGCAATGCCACACTCGGCGGAAGCGGCTCGTTTTTCCTGGGCGGGTTCGACAATCAGGGCACGGTCGAGTGGACGGGCACCGCGCAACTGCGCGGCACCACATGGAACAACAGCGGCACCTTGCGCAAGACCACCACCACCGGCACGGTGTATCTCTCGAACCTGACCACTCTCAACAACACCGGACTGCTGGAATGTGTGTCCGGTTTTTTGCAGGTGGATGGATCCACTTCGTTCAACAACCATGGCGTGGTGCGGGCGGATGGGGGTTACATCTATCTGTATCCCACCGGCACCGGCACGAACAGCGGGACGTACGTCTCGCAAGGAACCAACTACGTGTATCTCGCGGTCGGCGGCACGCATGTGCTCAGCGGCGGCACGGCGTTCCTGGGCACGGGCACAACGTACATCGGCAATACGACGCTCCGGCTGGCGGGCAGTGTGGGGGCCGAACGCGTTCACCTGTATGGTGATTCCGCGGTCATCAACGGCTCTGGAACCCTTACCATCACCAATCTGTTCGACTGGAGCGGGGGCACGGTGGCCGGCACAAACACCATCACCTTGCTCGCCGGCGGTTCGGGCGCCATCAGCGGTGCGAACCACAAATACCTGAGCAGCACCAATCTGGTGTTCAACAACCAGGGCACGCTCGTGTGGACCGGCACCGGAAACTTGAATTTTAATGCCGGCACCTGGAACAACAGCGGCACGTTCGAGGCGCAGACCGACGCTTACTTCTACGACAGCAACGGCAGCACCGGTGCGTCGGTGCTCAACAACTCGGGCACGTTTCGGAAAAACACGGCCGGCATCACCCGCGTCCAGTCCATGGGGGTTTTTTACAACTCCGGCACGGTGGAATGTCTCTCGGGCAATCTGTACGTGTACGGCACATGTGCGTTTCACAACCACGGCGTGGTGCGCGCGGACGGCGGACATCTGGACTTGTTCCCGGACGGCACCGGCACCAACAGCGGCGCCTACATCTCCACCGGCACCAATTATGTGTATCTGTCCGGCAGCGGCACCCACGTGTTGGCGGATGGAACCACGTTCCGCGGCACGGGTACGAATTACAACTCGTCCACTCTGCGTTTGGCGGGCAATGCGGCGGCGGAACGATTGAGCCTGACGGGCGGCACGGTCAACGGACAAGGGTCGCTGTCCATCACCAACCTGTTCGACTGGAGCGGCGGCGTCCTAGGCGGCACAAACACCGTCACGCTGCTGGCGGGCGGCACCGGTACGATCAGCGGCAACAACACCAAGTATTTGAGCAGCACGAATCTGGTGTTCAACAACCAGGGCTCGCTCGTGTGGACCGGCACCGGCTACATCGACTTCAACGGCGGCACCTGGAACAACAGCGGCACGTTTGAAGCACGGACGGACAGTTACTTCTATGACAGCAACGGCGGCACCGGCATCTCCGTGCTCAACAACTCCGGCACCTTCCGCAAAACGACTGCCTCGGGCATCACTTACGTCCAACATATCACTCGGTTCAATAATACGGGCACCGTGGAGAATCAATCCGGCAGGCTGTACCTTTACGGCACCGGTTCCTTCCACAACCACGGCGTGGTGCAGGCCAGCGGCAGTCACGTGGACATCTTTCCCGATGCCACGGGGACGAACAGCGGCACGTACATCTCCACCGGTGCCAATTTCGTGTATCTGTCGGGCAGCGGTACCCACGTGTTGACGGATGGGACCGCGTTTCTAGGCACCGGCACCAACTACAACTCGTCCACTCTGCGTTTGGCGGGCAACGCCGGCGCGGAACGATTGAGCCTGACGGGCGGAACCGTCAACGGACAAGGGTCGCTGACCATCACCAACCTGTTCGATTGGAGCGGCGGCACGCTGGCGGGCACAAACACCATCACACTGCTCGCGGGTGGCTCGGGGACTTTCGGCGGCAGCAACCACAAATACCTGAGCAGCACGAATCTGGTGTTCAACAACCAGGGCTCGCTCGTGTGGACGGGCACCGGCTACCTGGATTTCAACGGCGGCATCTGGAACAACAGCGGCACGTTTGAAGCACGGACGGACAGTTACTTCTATGACAGCAACGGCGGCACCGGCATCTCCGTGCTCAACAACTCCGGCACCTTCCGCAAAACGACTGCCTCGGGCATCACGTACGTCCAACATATCACCCGGTTCAATAATACCGGCACCGTGGAGAACCAGTCCGGCAGGCTGTACCTTTACGGCACCGGCTCCTTCCACAACCACGGCGTGGTGCAGGCCAGCGGCAGTCACGTGGACATCTTTCCCGATGCCACTGGGACGAACAGCGGCACGTACATCTCCACCGGCGCCAATTTCGTGTATCTGTCGGGCAGCGGCACTCACGTGTTGGCGGATGGAACGGCGTTTCGGGGCACCGGTACCAACTACAACTCGTCCACCCTGCGTTTGGCGGGCAACGCAGGCGCGGAACGATTGAGCCTGGCGGGCGGCACGGTTAACGGGCAAGGGTCGCTGACCATCACCAACCTGTTCGATTGGAGCGGCGGCACGCTGGCGGGCACAAACACCATCACACTGCTCGCGGGCGGTTCGGGCGCCATCAGCGGTGTGAACCACAAATACCTGAGCAGCACCAATCTGGTGTTCAACAACCAGGGCTCACTCGTGTGGACCGGCACCGGCTACCTGGATTTCAACGGCGGCACCTGGAACAACAGTGGCACGTTTGACGCACGGACGGACAGTTACTTCTATGACAGCAACGGCGCCACCGGCGCGTCGGCGTTCAACAACTCCGGAACCTTCCGCAAGAGCGCCACCACCGGCACCACCTATGTCCAGTCGCTGGGAGCGTTCAACAATACGGGCGCCTTTGAGGTTCACTCCGGCATTGTCTCCCTGACCGGCGATTATGCGCCCGCGTCCTCCAGCACCCACCGCTTCGCGGTCGGCGGCTACGCCGCGGGGACGGGTTACGGACGCCTGTCCGTGTCCGGCGCGCTCACATTGTCGGGTCAGCTTGACGTGATGCTCACCAACAGCTTCATGCCCACCAATGCGGCCACCTTCGCCGTCCTCACCGGCACACGCACCGGCACCTTCTCCAGCGTCACGGGCCGGAACATCGGCGGCGGTTTGTATTTCAATCCGCTTTATTCCAGCAGCGCCGTGACCCTCACGGTGGCGGACGGCACGCCTTCTATCACGGCGAGTTCCGCGGCCTGGGTGGATGGCAAGTTTCAGTTCCGCCTCAACGGCATCGCCAATGAGACTTACCGCATCGATGCCAGCACCAATCTCGTCGATTGGGCGGCGATCTCCACCAACGCCATCCCCGGCGCGGCGTTCCTGGATTTCGTGGACAACGACTCGGCGAATTTCACCAACCGCTTCTATCGCGCCGTGTTCCTGCCGTGAACCCTTTATCGCCAGGTCGCCACCGCGCCGGCTAAACGTGTGCCCCGGCGCCATTAACGGCCTGGCGAAACTTCTTCGACTTCCAACCGGAGTGCTTCCGCGAAAGGCAGACTGTGCGCGGCACGCACACGGGTGTGCGCGACTCGCACATTGGGCAGGCGGCCAGGCCATGGTAACAAGCAGGCGGATGTGTGCCACCCTTTGCTCCACGCGAACATGAACAAGATTATTTGCCTGCTGCTTATCACCGTGGCGGGAGCGTTCACGCTCCCGGCCCAAACCGCCTACACGTGGAATGGAACGACGGGCAGTTGGACAGACTCGGCCCGCTGGACGCCTAACGGCGTGCCGGGCGCGGCGGACACCGCGAACATCAGCAGCGGCACTGTGAACGTGGATACAGACACGAGCGTGGACACATTGAACTTCACCAACGCCACCTTGAACGGCTCGGCAACACTTACTGTCGGCACCGCCTTTCACTGGGCGGGTGGCACCATCAATGGGACAGGGACGCTGACATTGCAGGGCAGCGTCAACGGCACGATCAGCGGCGGCAACACCAAGTTCCTGGATGGCGGGCGGGTGTTGAACAATGCGGGCACGCTGGTGTGGACGGGCGGGTCGATCAACCTCAACCTGGGCACGTGGAACAACAGCGGCCTGCTGGACTGCCAAAGTGACAACACGATGAGCGATGCCAGCGGCAGCGGCGCGGGTTCGTTCTTCAACAACACGGGCACCGTGCGCAAGAGCGTGGCCACGGGCACCACCACTTTCAACGCCGTGCAGAGCTTCGCCAACTCCGGCACCGTAGAGTTGTTGAGCGGTTCGCTGACGCTGGCCAGCACGCCTTTCCACAACAATGGCACCGCGCGCACACAGGCCGGAACCCTGACTTTGGGAAGCGGTGGCGGCACGGGCGGCGGCACGTTCGAGGCAATAAGTCCGGGGCTCGTCAGTTTCACCAGCGGCACGCATACGCTGACCAACAACGCGCGTCTCATCGGCACGGGGACCAACCGCGTCGCCGGGGCGACGGTGACACTGGAAGACGCCGTGGGGGCCGAGCGGTTGGAGATCACCAGCGGGACGATCAACGGCACGGGCACGGTGACAGTAACCAATGGGCTTTATTGGAGCGGGGGCACTGTGGGTGGCACGGGGACCTTGACGCTGTTGGGCAGCGTCAACGGCACGATCAGCGGCGGCAACACCAAGTTCATCGATGGCGGGCGGGTGTTGAACAACGCAGGGACACTGGTGTGGACGGGCGGCTCAATCAACCTCAACCTGGGCACGTGGAACAACAGCGGCCTGCTGGACTGTCAGGGTAACAACACGATGAGTGACGCCAGCGGCAGCAACGCGGGCTCGTTCTTCAACAACACCGGCACCGTGCGCAAGAGCGCGGGCACAGGCACCACCACCTTCAACGCGCTTCAGAGTTTTGCCAACAGCGGCCTGCTGGAGGTGTTGAGCGGCATCGTTTCCGTGCCCGGCACCTACAGCATGACCAGTTCCAGCACCCATCGCTTCGGTCTGGGCGGCACAACGGCGGGAACCGGTTATGGACGGTTGCTGATAAACGGGGCAGCCACGCTGGACGGCGCGGTCGAAGTCGTACTGGTCAACGGCTTCAATCCGGCTGCGGGCAACACGTTCCTGGTCGTCACCTTCACCTCGCGCACGGGCGCCTTCGCTTCGTTCTCGGCCCCGTCGGGCATCTTCAGCGAGCAGTATTACGGCACCTCGGTGGCCATCCGCACTCTCGGGGCTGCGACTTACACTTGGAACGGCGCCAATGCCAACTGGGGCGATCCCACTCAATGGACGCCCAATGGCGTCCCCGGCTCCGGAGACACCGCGAACATTGGCAGTGGCTCCGCCGCAGTCGGCTCCGCGACAACGGTAAGCATATTGAACCTCAGCGGTGGCGAAGTAAGCGGCGTTGGCCCTCTGAATATCGCTGGCACGTTTAACTGGACCGGAGGCGTCAGAGAGGGGCCGGGCTTGACGGTCATCCCACCGGGTGCGGTGCTCAACCTCAGCGGCTCGGCCAGCAAAGGCTTCTACTACCACACGTTGGAAAACAGCGGCACCATCAACTGGGACGGCACGGGGGCGTGGTCAGGCCACAGCGGGCCGGTGTTGAGCAACCTGGCCAGCGGCGTCATCAACATGTCGAGCGACGCATCCATGACGCGCTTCAACAACGCCGTGATCATCCACAACGCCGGCCTTATCCGCAAGACCGGCGGCACCGGCACGAAGACGATGACCGTGACCTTCTCCAACACCGGCACGCTGGAGGTCAACAGCGGGAAGCTGCTCATTGACTACGGTTTCACCAATCGCAACCAGGTGAACGTGGCGGCCGACTGCGAACTGGTGATCAACGGCAATGCCGGTGCCAGCAGCGGACAGTTTCAAGTCGGTGCCAACGGCTACGTCAGCTACACCGGCGGCAACCAGGCGCTGGAAACCAACGCGGTCGTCAGCGGAGATGGTTTTCTGAACGTCAGTGGCGCGAACCTGGCGGTGAAAGGGACAATTTCAGTGCAAAAGCTGCAGCTTGTTTCAGGCACGATCAGCGGGCTTGGACCATTGAACGTTGGCGGTACGTTCAACTGGACCGGGGGTAATCGCGAGGGACCGGGGGTGACGGCCATTGAGCCGGGCGCGGTGCTGAACCTCAGTGGCTCGAGCGCCAAGGGCTTTTACTACCACACCTTGCAGAATGCGGGCACGATCAACTGGGACGGCAGCGGTGCGCTGGGTGGCCACAGCGGACCGGTGCTTAGCAACCTGACCAGTGGCGTGATCAACCTGATGAGCGACGCTGCGCTCACGCGCTTCAACAGCTCGGCCGTCATTCACAACGCCGGCCTCATCCGCAAGACCGGCGGCACCGGCACCAAAACCATGGACGTGGTGCTCACCAACAGCGGAACCCTGGACATTCGCACAGGCGTGCTCTCCATCGTGAACAGTTACGTGCCCACAGCCACCAGTACCAACCGCTTCGCCGTGGGCGGCTATGATGTGGGCACCGGTTACGGACGGCTGACGGCGTCCGGCACCGTCGCACTGGCCGGGCATCTTGACCTGATGCTCACGAACAGTTTCGTCCCCACGAACAACGCCACCTTCGCCGTCCTCACCGCCGGCACGCGCACGGGCACCTTCTCCTCTGTATCCGGCCGCGGCATCGGTGGCGGTCTGTACTTCAACCCGGTCTATTCCGGCACCGCGGTGACCCTTACCGTGGCCGACGGCACGCCTTTCATCACGGCGGGTTCCGCCGCCTGGGTGGATGGCAAATTCCAGTTCCGCCTCAACGGGATTGCCAGTGAGAATTATCGCATCGACGCCTCCACCAACCTGGTGGACTGGGCGGCGATCTCGACCAACGCCATCCCCGGCACGGCGTATCTGGATTTCGTGGACAACGACTCGCCGAACTTCCCCCATCGCTTCTATCGTGGGGTGTTCCTGCCGTGAACCCTTTATCGCCAGGTCGCCACCGCGCCGGTTAAACGTGTGCCCCGGCGCCAGTAACGGCCTGGCGAAACTTCCTACTGCTTCGCCGCCCGCTCCACCTTGTAAAGCGTCGCGCCCTTGTCGTCGTGCAGCACGAACTGCAAATCCGCTGGTTCGCCGCGTTCCGCCGGGCGCACGTTTATCTTCAGGAATCCGCCCACGGGTTGTTTGTCCGTGTAAAGTTGTTTCACCTTCGCCTCCGGGTCGGTGGACTTGCCGTCGCCGGGGTTGCGGCCAAGGCGCGAATTTTCCGTGTTCAACGCGCCGCACGAAAATTCCTCATAACCGCTCGGATGCACGGAGTGATACTTCCAATGCCGGTCGCCGGTGATGATAAAGAAGCGGTCGGTCCGAATCTTGTTCTCCGCGAGCCAGCGGAAAAACGCGTCGCCCTCGTGGCGAAATCCCTTCTGGTTGACGTGATTGTCGCCCTTCGACGCGTCGTCTGGCCCGACCATCGGCGTGGGTGAAAGCAGGATTTTGAACGTCGCGTCGCTTTCCAGCAGCGTTTCTTGCAACCACTGCTTTTGCCGCGCGCCCCAGATGGATTTCTCGGGGCCGTCCGGCGTTTTGTTTGGGCTGCGATAATCGCGGCCCTCCACGAGCCAGATTTGCACCAGCTTGTTCAACCGATGCGTGCGATACGGGTCCGGCCGCCATTCCTCCGGGTCCACCACGGGCAATTGCTCGAAGTAAGTCTGGATGCCCAGCGCGTGGCTGGGCTCGCCCGGCAACGAAGGGTCCGAATCGTTCCAGCGGTAATCGTGGTCGTCCTTGAGCCAGTAGGTGGGCGTGAACTTGAACAGTTTCACCAGGCGCGGCTGGACGAATTGCTCGTGCCATTTGCGGCGCAATTCCGCCTGCGTCTTCGCCGGCGTATGGCCCGGGTGATCGTAATAAACATTGTCGCCCGCGCCCACGAAGAAATCCGGTTTCAACCCGAGTATCGCGTCCATCGCCGGATAACCGAGGTTCTTGTCCGCACCCTGGTAGCCAGCCTTGGTCACCGTGCCATCCTTCTTCGTCTGGCCCACCTGGAAGAATGCGTAGTTCATGCAGTTGCCCACCACAAACGACAGGCGCGTCGCCGCGTCCCTGGGCGGCAGCGTCTGGAACGAACCACCGTAGGCAATCGACGCCAGCGCCGTGCCGCGCGCGCCGCTCACCCGATAATAATACTGCGTGCCCGGCTGGAGCTTCGACACCAGCGCCTTGGCGATGTAATCGTTTTCCGCCTTCGCGGTGAGGTTCAATGTCTTGATGGCGCGCACAAAATCCGGCGACGTGGAGACTTCGAAAAACACGGTGCCCTCCGCGCCCGGCACATCGCCGTCGCGTGGGCTGTCGGCGGCGGTAAGGCGCGCCTGGAGGATGGCGCTGGTCTGCGTGACTTCGCCGACGATCGTCCCTTGCGCGAGATAAACCGTCGCCGCCGGGCTGGTCGAGGCGAGGAAAGGCAGGAGGGCGAACACCGCAAGACATTTCGAGTTCATAGGCGAGTGGCGCCGACCATAGCAAAAATCTAGGCGGATTGGAATGCTGG
>JBFMBT010000103.1:0-19987 GCA_040754875.1 Verrucomicrobiota bacterium
CCGGTGCCCGTGCCCTGCTTTAACCTTTCCGGATAATCCTGCGATATGAACGCACGCGCATCCGCCTTGCCGCCATCGAATTTCCCGTTGGCGGGCGTCGTTAATTCGCTATGCTGTGCGGACACGTTTAGCCCATGAAAACTCGCATCCATTTCATTCTTAGTTTGTTGCTCCTGACCGGCTCGCTCGAAGCCGCGCCGCTGCGCGTGTTCATCCGCGCCGGCGTCAAGACCCACGGCCCCGGCCAGCATGATCACCCGCGTTTCCTCGGCGAATGGACCAAACTCCTCACCGAACGCGGCGCGCAGGTTGAAGGCGCGATGGAATTCCCCACCGCCCCACAGTTGGAAACTGCCGATGTCCTCATCATGTATGCCGCCAATGCCGGCACGATCCCGGCCGAGCAACGCGTTTACCTGGACAAATTCCTCAAGCGCGGCGGCGGCATGGTGGTGATTCACGATGCGGTGGTGGGCAACGACCCGAACTGGTTCAAGACCATCATCGGCGGCGCGTGGGAAAACGGCAAAGCCAAGTGGCTCGAAGGCAAGCTGGCCTTCTATTTCATGGACCACGAACATCCCATCACCAGGGGCGCGTCCAACTTCGATCTCGAGGACGAAATTTACTACGAGCTGAACATGATGCCCGAGGCGCATATCCTCGCCGCCGCCTACACGCCCAACACGCCGAACACGCCCAAGGGCAATTCGCTGCGCGGCCGGCATCCGTCGGTGTATGACATCCAGCCGCAGATGTGGACTTATGAGAAGGACAACCACCGCGCGTTCGTCTCGATTCTCGGCCACCAACACAAGACGTTCAACCTGCCGCATCATCGCGCGGTGTTGTTGCGCGGCATCGCCTGGGCGGGCAAGCGGTCGAATGTCGATGAACTGTGCAGCCAGGAGGAACTGGCGAGCCTGCGTTATCCGGAAGGCGGGCCCACGGCGCCGGAGAAAGCGGCGGCAAAACTGGAGTTGCATCCCGATTTCACGATGAGTCTCGTCGCCGCCGAGCCGCTCATCAACAAGGCGATGTCCCTCGATTGGGACCCGCAAGGCCGCTTGTGGGTGGCCGAGACGCCCGAGTATCCCGGCGGCCGCCGCGAGCGCAGCCCCAACGCCCAGGCCGAGCCATGGAAAGATTCCGGTTATCGCGTCCGCCCGCCCACCGCCCAACGCCCGGCCATCGACCGCATTTCCATCCTCACCGACACCAACGGCGACGGGCGAATGGACCAGAAGCAAATTTTTTATGAGGGCCTCGAATTGGTGACGAGTTTCGTGTTCCACAAGGACGGCGTGATCGTCACCCAGGCGCCGGACATTCTCTGGCTGCGCGACACCAACGGCGACGGCAAGGCCGACAAGGTCGAGAAGCTTTACACCGGCCTCGGCACGCGCGACACGCACGCCGTCATCAACAACGCGCGCTGGGGTTTCGACGGCTGGATTTACGCCACGCACGGTTACAGCTCGGGCGTGGTCACGTCGCCGGACGGGAAGAAGAATTTCGGCAACATCAACTCGGGCGTGGTGCGCTTCAAGCCGGACGGCTCGGCCTTCGAGCAATATTCCGCGAAGGGCGGCAACACGTGGGGCCTCGACATTTCGTGGGACAACGAAGTGTTTTACACGCAGCCGACCAGCGGCGACCTGCTCAATCACGTCGTAGTGCCCGAATACGTTCTCGCCAAAGGCCGCGTGGGCAGCACACCCAGCTACAAGCCGCTCATCCAACGCCGCAAATCGCTTCCGCTCATGACGTCGGACATGCAGGCGTATGTGCAGATTGACCAGGTGGGGATGTTCACGGCGTCGGCCGGTTGCGCGATCTACGACTCAGGCGCGTGGCCGAAAGAATATCATTACAGCTATTTCACCACCGAGCCGACCATCAACATCGTCCATCACGAGGTCGTGAAGCCCGACAGCCTGACCTACACGGCGGACAAGGTGCGCGAGCCGGAATTCATCGGCGGGCGCGATTTGTGGTTCCGCCCCATCGAAACGCGCATTGGTCCGGAAGGCGCGCTGTATCTCCTCGATTTCTACAACCAGGCGGTGATTCACAACGACACGCGCGGCCCCGAGCACAACACCGTCAACGCGGCGGTGCGCCCGGACCGCGACCATTACTTTGGCCGCATCTGGCGGGTGGACCACAAGCAGTCCAAGAAGATTGCCGTGCCGAACCTCGCCAAAGCGTCGCCCGCCGAACTCGTCAAGGCGCTGGACCATCCGAACCGCGCCGTGCGCATGAACGCGCAACGCCTCTTGAGCGAACGCGAAAAACACGACGTCTCGCCGCAGTTGAAGAAGCTCGCCGCCGACAAGAATGCGCAGGCTTACGCGCGCATCCACGCGCTGTGGACGCTGCATCACATCGGCGACCTCGACCAGGACACGTTGGTGGCCGCGGTGCGCGACGGCAGTTCCGCCGTGCGTAACAACGCGCTCAGTCTGGCGCAGGAACCGCCCACGTCGATTCGCGGGCCCGAGCGCAAGCTCCAGGAAGCGATGCTGGAACAACTCAAGGGCAACGACGCGCGCGCGAAGCTGAAGGCGCTCATCGCGATGTCGAGCTTCATCGTCGAGCCGCACACCGCCGCGGCGCTGGTGGCGGCGTATCCGACGTTGAATGATCCGTGGCTGGAATCGGCCGCCATCGCCGTGGCGAACAACACGCCGGTCGTGGTGATGGAAGCGGTGCTCAAGTCCGGCGACCAACGCCTCGCGGGATTGGCCGCGCAATTGACCCGCAAAGTCGCCGATGCCGAGGACGCCGCGCTCGCGTTGGAACTGGCCAAGGTGATATCGCAAGGCCCGGCCACGGCGAACGCGTTGAAGATTACCGCGCTCGAAACGCTGGTGCGCGCGCTGCGGTCCAGCGTGGTGCCCGATTGGAATGATGATGTCCGCACGGTGCTGCAGCGGTTGGTCAGCTCGGGCGACGTCGGCGCCGCCGCGCTGCCGCTGGTGGCGCGCTGGGACACGCGCAAGCAGATGGAAGACGCCGTGGCATCCATGCTCGCCGATTTGCAGAAGAAATTGACGGATGCCGCGCAGCCCGACGCCCAGCGCGCGCGCCTCGTCAACACGCTGCTGGCCGTGCGCAACCTGAACAAGGACATCCTCCCGACGGTGGCGAAAATCCTGGGCACCGGCTCGGCGGAATTGCAGACGCAGGTGGTCGAAGCGCTGGGCAACGTCGCCGACAAGGCGGCGGGCGCGGAGTTGATTGCGGCTTATCCACGGCTCGCGGGCGAGGTGCAGACCGCCGCGTTCAATCAGTTGCTCAAGCGCGCGGACTGGTCGCTCGCGTTGCTCGACGCGCTGAAGGCCAGCAAGATCAACGCGAACGATTTCGGTCCCGCCCGGCTGCATCGGTTGCGCACGCACCCGGATGCCGGCGTGGCGCGCGCGGCCAATTCGTTGATCGACGAATTGCGCGGCCCCGAGGCGAAGGAGAAAAACGCGCTCATTGCGAAGTTCACGCCGCTCGTGACGCAACCGGGCAACGTCGTCAAAGGCAAGGAATTGTTCCTCGCCAATTGCGCCACGTGCCATCAACTGGGCAACGATGGCAAGGAGGTCGGTCCCGCGCTCAACGGCATGGGCGCGCATGGCCCGGCAGAGTTGCTGGTGCACATCCTCGACCCCAACCGCGCGTTGGAAATGAATTACGCGGCGATCAACATCACCACCAGAGACGGCGAAAGCTACGATGGCATCCTCGCGAGAGAGAATCCGAATGTCGTCGCCATCCGCAATGCGGCGGGCGAGATGGAAATCAAGAAGTCGGACATCAAGCGCCGCCAGCCGACGGGCCGTTCGCTGATGCCGGAAGGATTTGAATCACTCGGCGGAGACGCGTTGCGCGACATCCTCGCCTACATGTGCGCGGGCGATCAGAAATATCGCTTCATCGACCTGGCCGGGGCGGCGACCACCGATTCGCGCCGGGGCATGTATAACAATCCGAATTCCGACGGCGAGCGGTTGAAGTTCGTCAAGTTCGGCATCGTGAACGTGGAGGGCGTGCCCTTCAACATCATCGATCCGGCCCGGGCGCCCGGTGGCCGGAACGTGATGGTCCTGAAGGGCGGCGCGGGTTACGCGAAGAACCAGGCGCCGCAAAAAGTCGAAGCCAAGGTAGGCTTCGCCGCGAGCAAATTGCACTTCCTTGGCGCGGTCGGCGGCTGGGCGCATCCGCTGGGCGGCGGCCCGGTTCCGGTGCTCAAGGTGACCGCACATTACGCCGGCGGGCAGACCGAGGAAATCGTGATGCACAACGGCAACGAATTCGCCGATTACATCCGCGTCATTGATGTGCCCGGCTCCAGGCTCACGCAGGGCCTGGTCTCGGAAAATCAATTGCGCTGGTGCACCAAGCCGCTCAAGGGCACCGGCGTCATCGAGAAGCTGACGT
Organism: Verrucomicrobiota bacterium; assembly: GCA_040754875.1. Classification (GTDB taxonomy): domain Bacteria; phylum Verrucomicrobiota; class Verrucomicrobiia; order Limisphaerales; family JBFMBT01; genus JBFMBT01. The sequence goes on from JBFMBT010000103.1 coordinate 4,435, forward strand.
TTGAAAGCTACAACAACGGCGTCGCGCCGACGATGGTGGCGGTCACCGCTGAGTTGCCCGGCGGCACTACCGCCGCGGCGGGTGGCAATGGTCCCGCCGCCGCGCCCGCACCGGTCGCGCCCAAAAAAGGGCCGCCGCCGCTGCCGCCGTTGCGCAAGGCTGAGAGCATCGTCTGGGGCAAGGGCAAGCGCGTGTTGCTGGTGGGCGGCGGTTCGGCGCACGACTATCGCCGCTGGTTCGACCTGGCGGACGTCGCCACTCTGAAGGCCGCCGGCATGTCCGCCAATTACACGGAAAGCCCCGAAGACGTGGTGCGTGAAATCAAGAATCTCGACGCCCTCGTGCTGAGCATCAATCACCCGGATTTCTCCACGCCTGAATTGCGCAAGGCGTTGTTCGAATACGTGGACGCGGGCAAGGGCTTGATCCTTCTGCATCCCGGCGTGTGGTACAACTTCAGGGACTGGCCCGAGTATAATCGCGTGCTGGCGGGCGGCGGCTCGCGCGGCCACGACCGGCTCGGCGAATTCGAAGTCAAGGTGACCGGCGCGTCGCATCCATTGATGAAGGGCGTGCCTGCCTCGTTCACCATCACCGACGAGCTGTATTATTTCGAACCCGACGCGCAAGGCACGGCGATTGAAATCCTCGCCACCGCGCACTCGAATCAGAAGAACAAAACTTATCCGCAAGTGTTCATTGTGAAGCATCCCAAGACCCGCATCGCCGCCATCACCCTCGGCCACGACGGCCGCGCGCATGATCATCCGGCTTACAAAGTGCTGCTGATTAACGCGATAAATTGGGTGTCGGGGAAGTAGAGTGATCCCGCGCTTGGAAACACTTCGCGCACCGTGTGTAGCCGTGCCGGTCTCCACAAGCTGAAGCTTGGACTCCAAACAGGAGAAATAGACGCGCCCGGTATTCCTACGAACGCACGACGGTCGTGGAGATAATTCACGCGCGATGGGCGCGCTGGTATGGAGTTCACGCTTCAGCGTGTGACAGGACGCGACGGTTGGTGAGGTGCATTACAAATCCCGCGCCCTTTTATAGTTTCAGGATGAGCGGGATGCGCTAATATGCGCACATGACACCAATGCTGATTGCGTTGCTGGTGGTCGTGGGTATCGCCGGCCTCTGGCTCATCCTCACCTACAATGGTCTGGTGGCGTTGCGCCAGGCGGTCAAGAACGCGTGGTCGCAGATCGACGTGCAACTGAAGCGACGCCACGACCTCATCCCCAACCTCGTCAACACCGTCAAAGGCTACGCCGCGCACGAGAAGGACACGCTCGAACGGGTCATGGCCGCGCGCGCCAAGGCGACCAGCGTCACGTTGCCCGCCGACAAGATCAAGGCGGAGGGCGAGCTGAGTTCCGCGCTGGCGCGGCTGCTCGCGGTGTCCGAGGCGTATCCGGACCTGAAGGCGAACCAGAACTTCCTCGCCTTGCAGGAGGAGTTGACCAGCACGGAAAACCGCGTCGCCTACGCGCGCCAGTTCTACAACGACAACGTCGCCAAGCTGAACACCAAGATTCAGATGTTCCCGACCTTGCTGGTGGCCGGCATTGTTGGCTTCACCGCCGAGCCGTTCTTCGAAGCGCCCACCGACCAGAAGGAAGCGCCCAAGGTGCAGTTTTAACAGAGCCTTGCCGGACGCGCGCGAACCAACCCGGCGAATCGCCGTGAACTTCCTCGAAGAACAAAAGCGCAACCTGCGCACCACCTGGTTCCTGAGCAGCACGTTCTTCCTGTTGCTCACCGGCGCGGGACTGTGCCTCGACATTCTCTTCTTTCAGGGCAAGGCATTCTGGATCACTGGCGTCGTCGTGGTGTTCGCGGTGGGCCAGTGGCTCTACGCCTATTACAGCGGGCCGAGCCTGCTGCTGCGCTCGGTCGAGGCCGTGCCGTTGAATCCCGCGGAATCGTCGCGCCACCGCCAGGTGCAAAATGTGCTGGAAGAACTCTGCATCGCTTCCGGCCTGCCACAGGTGCCGCTCTACATCGAACCGGACGAGGCGATCAACGCCTTTGCCGCCGGGCGCGATCCCGAGCACTCCGTGATTTGCGTGACCACCGGGCTGGTTGAAAAGCTCGACCGCAACGAAACCGCCGGTGTGCTCGCCCACGAACTGGCGCACATTCGCAATCGCGACGTGCTGCTGTTCACCATCATGACGGCGTTCGTCGGTTCGGTGGGGATTCTCTCGGCGCTGGCGTGGCGGGCGATTCGTGGCACGCGCTTCCGCAGCCGCTCCAAGAACGCCGGCCAGGTCATCATCATCCTGCTGACCGTCGCGATTGTGTTCTGGATCGCCTCGTGGCTGGGCAGGCTGTTGAAGATGGCCGTGTCGCGCACGCGCGAATACCTGGCCGACGCCACGGCCGTCGAATTCACCCGTGAACCGGACGGCCTCATTGAAGTGCTGGAAAAAATCCGCCGCGAATCAATCGACACCGAATACGGCTACGCGGACATGGCCCACGCGTATTTCGCGCAACCGCATTTCCGCGCGGCATCGCTGCACGCGACGCATCCGCCCATCGAGGAACGCATCGAACGCCTGCGCGGCTGGAAGGCGCAGCACGCGGCGGAACCGGCGGCGGGCGGCGAAAGAGGCTGACGTGATTCAATCGTCCTTGCGGGAGGTGATGAAGATGACAATGAGGGCGATGAGGGCGATGACCGCCAGCAGGGCGAACAACGGCAGGCGCATGTCAATGATTGCGGAAGACCGCGGTGAACAGGCCGAGCAACACGATCAACAGCACGACAAACAACGCGAAAAAGCGGTTGCGCGCCACGCGCTTCTCGTAGCGCAGCGGTTTCAATCCCTGGATGCTGCCCGCGGCGAGGTAATTGATGAGCTTGGGATTGTTGGCGGCCGGCCCCTGGAAATGATTGCGCCAGCGCTTGAATAAAGCGACGAGGTCATACTTGCGGACGCCCAGTTCGTTGTAGTGCGCCGCCGTGGTTTCCGCCTCAGGGGCGACCTGGATGCGGCGTGAATCGATGTCCTCGAAGATCGGTTCCGGTGGTGGTGACTGGCTCGCCGGGGCCGCGATGGACGCCCCCGGCGTGACGGTGGAACGCAGGCGCGGGCCTTCGGCGGCGGAAGGACCGAGGCGGTGGGTCAATTGTTTGATCTCCGATTCCAGCGAGGCGATTTGTGCGTTGAGCTGCTTCGCCCGTTCGCTGAGGGGATCCGCTTTCTTTTTGAACAGGCCCATTGCGGAGCTCCTCCTCGCGCGCGTCAACGGAACGCCACCAGCAACGCGAATCCAATCGCCAGCACCAGCGCGACGGGCCAGGTCAGTGCAAATCCGATGCGGCAAAGCTGGCCGAAGTTTTGCGGCTCGAGCAACGGCGTCGGCAGCTTCGCGGCTTCCGCCTGCTCGGGCGATTGCAGGACCTTGTCGAGCACGGGCCACTTGAGCCGCGCGGAATTCCATTCCATGCGCGAATTCTCGATGGTCGTCAGCGCGCGAGTCAGTTCCACGTTCCAGTTTTCGGCGGTCCAGCTTTCCTCGTGAATGGCCTGCACCTTGCTCAGGGCGTCGCGCAATTCGGCGATGGTCCTGGCCATCTGTTCGGCTTCGCGGCGCGTGGCAAACTCGGCCTCGGTCAGCAACGCCAGGCCGCGTTCGAGGCTGTGGGTCATTTCTTCGCGGCCGGTGGCCAGTTCCGTGCGGCGGCGGCGCGCTTCCTCGACGGCGCTGCGCTCGCGTTCGAGTTCCTCCTGGGTCCGCTTCAACTCGGCCAGGCGCTGCTGGGCGTCGGCCGCCTTCGCATCGAGTTCTTCCCGGCTCGGCGGGCGGCCGGAGGAACCCGCGGTGAGCGTGGACGCCTTGGCGGACTGCTGGGCCGCCTGAAAATCGCTGTCCACGAAATCGGTTCCGTCAAATTCTGAAGCCATGTTGTTGACCTTAGCCCTCGTTTGAACGGCTGTAAAGAATGGGATTCAGCCACGGCGAAGAAACCGGATGATTCGCGGCGTCACACCTCGAAATCCTCGGCCCTGTGCAGAGCCAGGCTGAGGGGTACCCAGCCGATGAGTGCCGACAGCACGAGAAAGCCGAGCCAGCAGCCCATCATCACATTCATCGACAGCTCGGTCACGCGTGAAAAAGGCGAGCCGATGGCCAGAATGACAACCGAGGCCACGATGTAGAGGAAACTGAGCACCAGACAGAAAGTGCCGCCGAAGCCGCTGACGATTTTGGTGGGATTCTCTTCCTTGAAATTGGGATACAACACGCCCAGGCCGATGGAGAGGGCGTTCAGGGTCAGGGACATCACCAGAATGCTCGAAGAGAAGTAAAAGGTCCGCTCCCATTCCAGTTGGAGCATGTGGCAGGAAAGTCCCATCAGGCCGAGCGTGACCATCAGCGAGGCCACCGTGGCCATAAAAAACTTGGCCTTCACCACGCGCACCATTCCCAACGGGGCCATGCCGATAATCCACAGCCGCTTGCCCTCCAACGAGAACTGGGGATACACGAAGCGCGTCGTCAGCGTGGCCAGATTCAGTGAGCAGGCGAACAGGTTGAGGTAGGACACCAGGTGCACCCAGAAAGGGTTGGCCAGTTGTTGGGAGAAATGGCGCAGGTTGATGATATACACGCCCAGCAGGCCGAAAAGCATGAGCGTCTGGCCCCATTGGGTGGTGTCGCGCCAGAAGACACGCGCATCCTTTGCCATCAAGGCGCGGATGTCCGCGGGCATGCCGGGAATCCACCCGAGCATTGTTTCAGCCACGCCCCGGGGAAAGGTGAATTTCGGTTTGCGATTTTCGCGGTCGCGGAACCATTCCCAATGGCCGAACAGGCTGCCGCGGCTTTGAACGGCGGACGCGGCGTCATAAAAAGGGCCGCCGGTGTAAGTGAAGGAGAGGAAACCAAAGAACAGCACGTTGCTCAGGAGCACCAGCACGAAAAAGCCGGCCGCCATGATCGCCCCTTCCTGCCATTGCAGCACGCTGCTGGAGAGCCAGTAACTCGGCCAGAGCGGGTGTTGCGCGAAGTTCGTGCGCATCAGCAGGCGGTCCATCAATCCCAGCACGCGCGTGTCCAGCAATTCCTCGGGCACATCCTCGGGTTGCAGATAAACAGTGGCCACGATCAGCACCATGATGGCGGAGCCGATGGCCGAGAGCTGGAACACGCGCCGGTCCATGAACCGCGCCAGCGTGATGGCGAACCACGACCCCACGACCGTCGGCAGCACAATGAACAAAACCACCAGCACGATGGTCAGCGCGTAAAAATGCCACGGCGCATGCTGGTTCAATCCGTAGGCCACGAGCAGCGGCGCGATCAGAAATAAAAACGCCCACGACGCCAGCACCGAAGACTCGATGAATTTCCACCGGAAAATCGTCTGCGACGACACCGGCATCGTCAGCAGGAATTGCGTCTCGCGGTTGCGAAACAGGTTCGTGTAGCCGATGACGATGTTGCTGAACAACAGCATCACGAACAAAAACGCAAACAACAGATACAGCAGCCGCTCCACCAGCACGTCCCCCAGGCCCGGGAAGTTCCCGATGAATCTCAACCCCCGGTAAAACAACATGAAGGACAGCCACCAGTAACCAATGATGAAGGCCAGGATGACCGAGGTGAGCAGGCGCGACTGTTCGCGCACCGCCAGCAGGCGGCGCCACCCCTGCAGCAGATTGACGCGGATCAACAGCATCAACGGCGCCGGGAAACGTTCGGTTCCGTTCATGCGTCCTTCGCGGTGACGGCCTCCGCCGGCTGGGCCTGATCGGCCGTCAAGGCCAGGAACGCCGCCTCCAGCCGGCCATCGGTGCCGCTCTTCTGGCGCAATTCCTCGCGCGTGCCCACGGCGACAAATCTGCCCTGATGGATGATGCCGATGCGGTCGGCCATTTCCTCGGCCACGCTCAACTGGTGCGTTGAGAGGAACACCGTCATGCCCTTGCTGCTGCGCTCCTTGAGCAAATCCTTGACCACCCGGGCGTGGTGCGGATCCAGCCCCACCATTGGTTCATCAATGACAAACACCTCCGGGTCATGCATCAGCGCCGAGCCGATGGCAATGCGCTGGCGCGTGCCGTGGGAAAGCCCCTCGATGGGCTTGCGCAGGTATGGCTCCAGGTTGAAACGCGTGATCAATTCCTCCGATGCCGACCGGATGCGCTGTTCGCTCATGCGAAACAACTGGCCCGTGAAACGGAAGAATTCCCACGGCGTCAATTTGTCGTAGAGGAATGGAAAATCCGGCACGTACGCCATGCGCTGGCGGGCTTCGAGCGGGGATTTTTGCACGTCGTACCCCGCGACTTTGGCGATGCCGGAGGTCGGTTTGATAAGGCCGGTCAGGATTTTGATGGTCGTGGTTTTCCCAGCGGCGTTCGGGCCGAGCACGGCGAAGAATTCGCCGCGCTGGACGGTTTCGGTGATGCCGTTGACGGCGACAAGGTCGCCGAACCGTTTCACCAACTGAATCAGTTCGATCATGCGGCGCGGCTATCGGATTTCATCATTGATCAGCACAATCTGCCAGGGCAGTTCGACGCGCAGGATTTCCCCGACGCGGCTGACATATATGGTTGCTTCCAGATTCTCGGCCAGCGAGCCGTGAAGTCGGTAGACCCGCGCGCGGGTGTAGCCGATCTGCAGCCAGTCGTTGTGCGCGGTCCACTTCAATGCCGGCCGCTGCCCGGGTCCGGCCAGCGGCGCCAGGCCGGGCTGGCGGCCCAACAGGTTGCTGTAGAGCACCCCCATTGCCGGCCCGCCCAACTGGCGCATCAAGCGCTCGGGATCGCGCATCTGCTCGAAGGTGACCGTCTGTTCCCACCGGTTCTCACCATCGGCCGCAAGCAGCTTGACCTCCTGCAATTCCGCCGAGCCCTGAACCTCCCACAACAACGGCCGCTTGTGCACACGCAGTATCAATTGCTTCCAATGGAATTTCGGGCCAAAACGACCGCCCGCGTAAAATCGGTACCGGCCCGCTTCGCCAAACAGAATCGACCCATCCATATCCAGCGTGTATTCGGCCAGTTTCTTGATCATGCCGTCGGGGCGGAACTCCTCGCTCGCCACCTTCCCGGTGGCCACTTCTTCGCCGATGTTGGCCGACCACCGCACGTAACCCAGCCGCTTTCTGCCCTGGCGCACCTCCAGGTTTGAATTGTCGGGCGCCGTAAGGATTTTTTCCCACACCACCTCCACCGGAACCTCGGAGCCCAACTGGCCCTTGCCGCGGAATTCCGACCGCCACAACAGGTAGCTCATGGTCAGCCAGAAGGCAGCCAGCGCCAGCAGTGTCAGGCGGTGTAGCATGTCTGTATAAGAGGGTTATCGCGGGGGAATATTCAGTGTCTGGCCGATCTGCATCCGCGTGGGGTTGACACGCGGGTTGGCCGCCATCAAGCGGTCCACGGATATGCCATATCGCTGCGCTATACCATACGGCGTTTCGCCCGATTTGACCACATGCGTCCGGTAATTGGCGGCGGACGGCTGCGCGGTCGCTTGCAGCGTTCCAGTCGTGGCGGGCCGTTCGGCTTCCACCGGCCGGGGTGCCGGCTGCGCATCGGGCGGCGGACGCGTCAGCAAAACGTTGGTGGTGCGCGACGGCGTGGGGACGGGAATGACCGGCCGTTGCGCCAGTTGCGTTTCCATCTCCTTCAGGCGGTTCTGCAGGCGGACGTTTTCCTCGGTCAGCCGTTCCACTTCGCGCTGGAAATCACGGTTGCCGGGCCCGGGAAAGACCGTGCGGGCCAGTTCCTGTTTGCAGGCCAGAATGTGTTGTTTGACCGTTTCCTCCATGTCGGACTTCGGCCTGTATTTCAGGAACTGTTCGAAGTGGTAAATCGCGGCGGCGGGGCGCTTGGCCTTTTGTTCGTTGAGGATGGCCAGTTCAAAGTGGGCCGAGGCGGAGCGAGGGTTGGCTTCCAGCGCCTTCTCGAACGCCTCGATGGCGCCCTGGTAATCCATGCTGTTGACCTTGCTCTGGCCGGCGATAAAATAGGGATCCTTCTCCTCGTTCAAGGCGCTGTTACCCGGCGGGAGGCATCCGCTCCAGCACAGGCAACTCAGCAGGCAGAACATCAACTGCCAACGCACGCGCAACCAGGTCATGAGCCGAAATTAAACGAAACCATCCCGGCACGCAATGGGTGTGTTCCTCCTTCCGCCGATTAGGTTTGCACCCTTCCGGCATTGCCAAACCGCCAAGCCTGCTTTTACAATGCGGCGTCCCGTGAGGCAGGACCTCCCGGCACGTTGCATGGCTGAATACAAAGTCCAGTTCGAGGTCTTCGAAGGCCCGCTCGACCTGCTCCTTTATCTCGTTAAAAAGGAGGAGGTGGATATTTACGAGGTCAATCTGACGAAGATCGCCACCCAGTTCATCGAATACGTCGAGTTGATGCGCGAGTTGGACCTGGACATCGCCGGCGAATTCCTCGTGATGGCTTCGACGCTCATGTACATCAAGAGCCGCGAGTTGCTCCCCAAGGAGCAGCAGGCCCAGGTGGAAGGCGAGGAGGACGAGGAAGATCCGCGCTGGGAACTCATCCGCCAGCTCGTCGAATACAAAAAGTTCAAGGACGCCGCGGCGCGGCTCCAGGAACTGGAATACCAGCAGGAAAACACCTTCCCGCGCCTGCCGGGCAAACTCGAATTCGAGCCCGCTTCGCCCAAATCGCAGGTGTCCATCTTCGACCTCATCAACGCCGTCAACGCGGTCCTCAACCGTTTCAGCGCGAAGGAGGACTTGCGCGACATTTTCGAGGACAAATGGACCGTCAGCGAAAAGATCGAATTGCTGATGGGCATGCTCAAGAGCCGCGGGCGATGGAAATTTTCGGATTTGTTCTCGAATGCGACCAGCCGCACGGAAGTGGTGGTGACGTTTCTGGCGATGCTCGAGTTGATCCGTCTCAAACAGATTGTCATCACGCAGCCCGAGCCGTTCAGCGACATTCAAATCGAGCCGGCGCCGCCGCCTCCGCCGCCCGCGCAGCCGGCCGAAGCCGCGGCCAGCGAACCCGTCGCCGCCGGGCCCGCGGCCGAATCATCCGCCGGCGATCCCGTGGCCCAAACCTCGTAACGCATTGTCATGGAACTGAAGTACATTCTCGAAGCCATCCTGTTCTCGGCGCAGAAGCCGCTCAGCCCGCGCGAACTGCGCGACATCTTCGCCAACGCCGCCGAGCAATCCGAAGAGGAGGCCGCCAAGTCGCTCAAAAAAGTGAAGGAAGAAGCAGTGGTTTCGGCGCTGGAGGAACTGGCGCAGGAGCACGAAGCGGCGGCGCGCAGTTACCGGCTGGTGTGCGTGGCCGGCGCGTGGCAGTTTGTCAGCCAGCCCGAATACGCGCCGTGGTTGCGGGCCTTGGTGGGCGCGAAGGCGCGCCCGCCGCGGTTGACCGCGCCATCGCTGGAGACGCTGGCCATCATTGCGTATCGCCAGCCCATCACGCGCGCGGAGATGGAACAGATCCGCGGAGTATCAGTCGATGGCGTGATGCAGACATTGCTCGAACGGGGCCTGGTGGAACAGGTCGGCCGCGCCGAGGTCGTGGGACGTCCGGCCACCTACGGCACGACGCCGTTGTTTCTGGAATATTTTGGTTTGCGGCAGTTGGAAGATTTGCCGGCCGCGGAGGAATTGCGGCGGATTCCGGTGAAGAAGCCGGAGAGTTTGCTGACCTTGGACCCGGGCCTGGCCACCGCGCCGCCGGAGCAATTGACGCTGGAACAGGTGGAAGGCGGCGACAAACCCGTGGTCACGCCGCCGGGCTCGGAAACCACTTCGGCCACCAACGGCGGCAGCCCGCCGCCCGGGGAACAGAGCACGACCTCATGAACATCCCCGAGCACCGCAAGGCGATCGACAAACTGGATGCGCAGATCGTAAAGCTCCTCAACGAGCGCACCAAACACGTCCTCGAGATCGGCGAAATCAAGCTCAAGGCGGGCGAAGAGATTTACGCGCCGCATCGCGAGCGCCAAGTGTTCCAACGGCTCTGCCGGCTCAACCATGGGCCCATCACCAACGACTCGTTGCGCGCCATTTACCGCGAGGTCATGTCCAGCGCGTTATCGCTCGAGAAATCGATGAACATCGCCTACCTCGGTCCCGAGGCCACGTTCACGCATCAGGCCGCGCTGCGAAAATTCGGCGCAAGCCTGCGTTATGCTTCGCAGAAGACGATTCCCGACGTGTTCAACGAGGTCAGCAAGAACCGCGCGGATTACGGCGTCGTGCCGGTCGAGAATTCCACCGAAGGCGTGGTGACGCACACGCTGGACATGTTTGTGGACAGCGATTTGAAAATTGTCGCGCAGATTGTGCTGCCGATTCAGCATTGCCTGGTGGCGCTCTGCAAACGTTCGCAGATCAAAAAACTTTACGGCCACCCGCAGACGCTCGGCCAATGCCGCGGCTGGGTGCAGGTACATCTGCCGCACGTGGAGATCGTCGAGACTTCCTCCAACGCGCGTTCGGCGGAACTGGCCGCGCGGGAAAAGAATGCCGCCGCCATCGCCGGCGTGCTCGCGGCGGAACGTTACAACCTGAACATCCTCGAACTGGACATCCAGGACAACGCCGCCAACGCCACGCGCTTCTTGGTGCTGGGCCGCCAATGCAGCCCGCCCACCGGCCATGACCGCACCAGCATCATGTTCAGCATCGCCGATCAGGTCGGCGCGCTGCATCGTTCGCTCGCGCCGTTCCGCCGTTACAAAATCAACATGACCAAGATCGAGTCGCGCCCGAGCAAGCGGCGCGCGTGGGAATACTTCTTCTTCGTCGATTGCGACGGGCACATGAAGGACCGCAAGGTCGCCCGCGCCATCGAGTTGCTGACCGAGCAGTGCAGCTTCGTCAAGGTCCTCGGCTCCTATCCTAATTCCGAGTAGCCGGGGCGTGCGACGCCGGGAAAGTCACGGCGCAGTCGAAGCAATTGGGCGTGTGGATCTGACCGAGCCATTTTTTGCCACGGTGGATCCGGGCATTTTCCTCATGGCCCGCGCAAGGATTCCCTCCATGACCTCGGTTGTGGATGGCACCACCACGGGTGGAATGGGTGGGAAACCAGCCGACGACGCGGCGGTTCGCATACCCGTCTCACCGCGAGCCCCCACTGCCAGCCAGACGGCCTTTCGCTGGCGTACATCATACACGGCCATAAGCGCCCGAACGTAGCGGGAACCCCAGCTTTGCGACTGATACTCCCGGCGCGTGGAAACACGCCGGCATTCCTTGGTCTTAGGGTCGCGCTCCCACTCGTCGGTGTCCGTGAAAGACTGGCTGACACCCTCGTCGGGCCAGTCTTCGCGCACGTCGATGAACACCATATACGGTATCTCGTCGGCCACCACTGCGAGTCTTTCAAAATCCTCCGGCTTCAAAATACCTCGTTCGCCAAAGCTCGCCAGTATCTCGTCATGCTTGCCCGGCCCCAGCGCGGAGCGCACGTCCTCCAGGGGAACGACCCGGGCAGCGGGCCACTGTTCGGTCAACAATTTCGCCATGGCTCGCGCGATGGCCGGTTGCGCGTAGTAATCCGTTGCCTCCGGCGACGTCACCCCGGCGACGCCGATGGTCATGGCGGCCAGGTTGTTAAAGCCGGTGTCGTGATAAACGACCTTCACACTGGTGCAGGCGGGCAAAAGGGCGGCGCAGAGACACGATATCGCCAGCCTCCAGTGGATCCGGGCGTCCATAGGGATTGGCCGATTGGACGCTCCAGTCACGATGGCCATTCAATCCAAACCAGTTACCACGCTTGCCTGTGCGCCAAAACTGATTTATCGATTCGCCATGCGCGCTCGCCCGCTTCTCCTGTTGGTGCTATGGCTGGCCAATCCGGCATTTCCCGCCGAGAACGCAGCACCCCCGCCTCCCCCGGACCAGATCATCGAGCAGATGCTCGAACGCGCCGCCGTCCTTTACACCAATTCCACCTCCCGCCATGCCTACTACCAGACCACGGTCGTCGAGTATCTTGACTCCAACGGCCAGGTGAAGGAGCGCAAGGAAAAGTTCTACGAGGTCACCATGATTGGAACGGCGCTCCGCTCGCGCCTCCTGAAAATCGATGGCAAACCGCTCCCGGAAAAGCAGCTTCGCGACGCGGAGGAAGACGACCGCCGCCGCCGTTCGCGCCTGGAAGGCCGCGACCGCGAGCAAAAAGATCCGTATATAAACCGCGACCTGGCCAGCCGTTACACCTTCAAATTCGAGCACACGGAAACCTTGAACGGTCGCCCAACGTGGGTCATCTCCTTCCGCCCGCGCAGCGATGATTTGCCGGTAAAGAAAAAGCAGGACCGCTTTCTCAACAAGGCGCGCGGGGTGGTCTGGATCGATGTGGCCGACCGCGAGATTGCCAAGGCCGATGTTTCGCTGTCCGAGCGCATCACGCTCTGGGGCGGCATCATCGGCACGCTCGACATCTTTGACCTCACCATCACGCGCACACGCGACGCCGAAGGCGTCTGGTACAATCAACGCACCAACCTTTCCGTCTCCGGCCGCAAATTATTTTCCCCCATCCGTTTTCGCGCCCGCGAAGAAACCTCCGGTTTCCGCAAACTGCCTGCCACTCCCGAAACCCCATCACACTGACCACAACCTCTTTCGTCCTCGTCTCTCCTCCTTTCAAATCTCAAATCTGAATTCTCAAATTCCCCGATCTTTGCCACCGCCCTCCTCGTTTTCTTTGTTGAAGTCCCAGAATTGAAATCCGCCTCTCTTTGTCTCCTCGTCTGATTGTCTCATTACCTCATCATCTCCCCGCCATCCCCAGCCCAAACAGCCTCATCGCATTCCCGCCCAGCACCTTCGCCTGATCGCCGGCCGACATGTTCGCCAAATACCCGCGCGCCTTCTCAAACGCCGCGCGATACGACTGCGGCGTCGCATCCGCGCCAAACCCGCCGCCGTAAATCAACCGCTCCGCCCCATAAGCCTCCGTCAACCGCTTGATGATTGGGCCGATGTCGCGATGCGGATACGTCGTCGTCGCGGCCAGCGACGAAATCTTCATGATCGTGTTCTTGAAGCGCGACCATTTTACCACCACTTCATGTTCCTCCGGTGTCCCCTGCAAGGGGCGTCCCAGATGATCGATGATCACCGTCGTTTGCGAAAAATCCTTGATGAGCGGCTCGAACCCCGGTGCATGCCGCGGCTCGAAATGCAATTGCATCGCGATGCCGAGGTCCCCCGCCAGCTTCCACAACTGGCGTAACTCCGGTTTGCCGAACGGAGGCAGGCGATCCGGCGCATACGCGTGCACACGCGCGGCCACGATGGGCATGCGCTTCACCAGATCCGGCAGCTTCTCCATGGAGCCCGGTCGGTTGCAAAACACCAGCGCCGTTCCCTTGAGCCGCCCCTTGCCCACCGCCAGGCAATGCTCCAGATACCGGTGATCATCCTGATACGGCTCGGGATGCACGACGATGGCATGCGCCACACCCGCGCCGTCCATGCATTTGAGCAGATGCTCCGGTGTCGCCGCTTCCGCCGGTTGATACGGGCCGCGCGGATGATACGGAAACCGCGCGTCATTTTTGCCCGCGAAACAATGCAGGTGCGTGTCCACCAGCACAGGCGAATTTCTCTCCTTCTCCGCGCCGCTCGCTGAAAACGAAACCGCCGCCGTCGTCGCACTCCATAGAAATTCCCGCCGGCTCAAAGGATGGTTCATACCTTCATCTTCACCACAAACCCCACTTTCCGTCACCATCCGATTCTTCTTCTTCGCCTCCTTGACATGATTAAAAGTGGGTGCACGAATCGACGCGAGAACAATGCTTCCCTCTCCCCGAGGCGCTAGCGAAGTCGAAGTCCCAAACCGCCACCCTTCCCGGGAAGGCCGCCGGATTGATCCGGCAACCTTCCCTTCCATTTTCAGGTCAACCGCCGGGCGGCAAATCCTGCCTGACACCTGGCGGGCTGAAGCTCAACCCGTCGCGTGATCAGGATGAGTGATGGCCATGCGAAGAGCTGTGGCTTTTACTGCTCTTGCTCTTGCTGCTTTTACTCTTGCTGCTCTTGCTGCCGCTGCTGCCATGGCTGCCGTGGCCGCCACCCAGGGCAACCACCACGCCCGGAGCAATGCGCTGCTCGAGCACTTCCAACTGAGGATTCAGATGTTTCATTTTCTTTATCCTTTCCTGCTTCGCTTTGTTTGTTTTTGCACCGCACGCGCGTTGCAAATTTGCGGCGTAGGTGCCGCAAACCACCCAGCCTAACGCGCGATATCGCCATTTGCACTGAGGGGAGCACCGGAATCCGGCCCCACCCAAACCCCGCGCCGACAATGCGGTCAAAACCCAAGGCTGAGCCGCGTGCGCAGGAAATTCACGATTTTAGGGCGGTATTACCCGCGTCCGACACGCGGCCCTCCCCAAAGTAATTTTGCCATCTCCCCCACTCGCAAGCGCATCTGGAGAAAATCCCAATCCAAGCACTCCTTGGCCGTGGCAGGAACCCGTCAGGCGGTCACCGGCCGCCCGCCGTGTCAGCGCGTTATAAAGCTTGGTGCGATTTGGCCGCTTCGTTCCTTGCGAACAGCGAGACCTTTGTCAGAAGCCCAACCGTGGCGCCGCGTCCTGCATCGCCGCAATCACGTGCGTGATGTGCTCATCCAACGGCAATCCCATCAGCCGCGCTCCCTCTTCGAGGTCTTCGCGTTTCACGGCGGCCGCAAATGATTTTTGTTTCATTTTCTTCCGCACGCTCGACGCCGTCATACCGTTCAACTTCTCGGGCCGCACATAGCCCACCGCTGTCACAAACCCGCACAGTTCATCCACCGCAAAGAGCGCCTTCCGGATCGGCCGGTCCAGCGGATATTCCGCGCGATTCCATTCTGCGTGGGCGAGAATTGCGCCGATGATTTCCTCCTCCACGCCGCGCTCGCGCAGGATTCGTGCGCCCTCGCGCGTATGGTGCGGCGGCTCCGGCCAGCGTTCGTAATCGAAATCATGAATGAGCCCGGTGATCCCCCATATCTCTGCATCCTCTCCAAGGTGTGCCGCGTAATGCCGCATCGCCGCCTCCACGGCCAGCGCATGTTTCAAAAGCGACTCAGACTTGGTGAACTCGGTCAACAAACTCCAGGCTTCTTCACGGGTCATAGTCGGATCCTAACGCTCGCTTCTCCCTGAATCGAGCCTGTAATCACCATCGGAGGTTCGACTCTTGAGGCCGCTATCTGGCGCAAGCCCGGCCGGATTTGTTACAAGAAGCCAACCGGTGCGCCGGATTGCGGGGCCGCATCCTGCACCACCACCGTCGTCCCGTCTTCCTTCACCCGATTGGCCGGCACTGTGCCCACCGTCCCCACGATTGCCACCGTCGCGTCGTCCACCAGCATCGAACCGCTCGTCGCCACCGACCCCGACTCAATCTCCGTCTCAATCGGATCCGCCCCCGTGCCCGTGCCCGGTTCGCCCACGCTCACCGGCGCCGCAAACCGCGCCCGCGAACCCCAGATGTCGATGCTCGCGTCGCTGCCCGTGATCGTCGCGTCCGCGATCTTGCCCACCGCCG
>JBFMBT010000104.1:0-19977 GCA_040754875.1 Verrucomicrobiota bacterium
GGGGGCATGATTGATGTGGGAGGTTCGGAGTCCCGGCTTCAGCTTCAGCCGGCCAAAGTGTGCCATTCGAAGCGTGGAGGGTTTCCCTTGAACGGGGCGACGCCCAAACCGTCCCGCCGCGCGGGGCGGGACTCCAAACCTCTCCCCGTCTCCTTGTCTGATTGTCTCCCTCTCCTCGTGCCGACACTTATTTTTTCGTAGCTGCCGAAACCTTGAACTTCCCCCGCTTGCCTATTCCCGCCCACCCGCCTAAACTGCCCACCATGAAAGCCCCTCTCACTCGCTTCGCTCTCTTTGGCGCGCTCACTGTCTGCCTTGCTCACGCCGCCGCCTTCGCTTCCGTTCACTCGTCCACTCCGCCCAACGCGCCCGAAGGCTGGACCGCGGCCGTCCCGCGCGATGAAATCGCGCCGCGCTTTGCGTACAATCCGAAGGGCGGGCGCGATGGCAAGGGCGGGTTCATCCTGGAATCGGACCGGCGCGAGGGATTGATGGGATCGTGGAACAAGAGCTTCGAAGTGAAGGGCGGGCAGTATTATCGCTTCTCGACGCATTATCAGGCGAAGCAGGTGGAATCACCCCGGCGCACCGCGGTGGCGCGCATTCTCTGGCAGGATGCCAAGGGCAACGCGGTCACGCATGACGAGCCGTCGTTTGCGTCGTACCGGCCGGGGGAACGGCCGCGCGCGGAACCGGAGTATCCGGCGGACCGCCAGACGGATGCGAAGGGGTGGACCGAGGTTTCGGAGGTGTATCGCGCGCCCTCGAAGGCGGCGAAGGCGGTGGTGGAACTGCATTTTCGCTGGGCGCCGCAGGCCCGGGTGGAGTGGAGCAACGTCGAATTGACGGCGATTGAAACGCCGGTTCCGCGCACGGCGCGCCTGGCGACGGTTCATTTCCGGCCGAGCGCCGGCAAGACGACGGCGGACAAGTGCCGGCTGTTCGCGCCATTCATTGCGGAGGCCGCGAAGCAGAAGGCGGATCTGGTAGTGTTGCCGGAAACGCTGACGTACTACAACTCCGGCAAGACCTATGGCGATTGCGCCGAGCCGATTCCCGGGCCTTCGACCGAGTACTTTGGCGGGCTGGCGAAGGAACATAACCTTTACATCGTCGCGGGGCTTATCGAACGCGACCAGCATTTGATTTACAATGTGGCGGTGCTGGTCGCCCCGGATGGCAAGGTGGCGGGCAAATATCGCAAGGTCTGCCTGCCGCGCAGCGAAATCGAAGGCGGCGTCATGCCGGGCAGCGAATATCCGGTGTTCGACACGCGCTTCGGCAAGGTGGGCATGATGGTGTGTTACGATGGATTCTTTCCCGAAGTGGCGCGCGAGTTGAGCAACCGCGGCGCGGAGGTCATCGCGTGGCCGGTGTGGGGCTGCAATCCGTTGCTGGGCGCGGCGCGCGCGTGCGAGAACCACGTCTATGTCATCAGCAGCACCTACACCGACACGTCGTCCAACTGGATCATCTCCGCGATTTACGGGCACGACGGCAAACCGCTGGCGCAGGCGAAGGAATGGGGAACGGTGGCGATCACCGAAGTGGACCTCGATAAACGGCTGCACTGGCAAAGCCTGGGCGATTTCAAGGCGGAGATTGCGCGGCATCGTCCGGCGGATGGGCGGTGAGAAAGCGACCTCAAAGCGCACAGGACTCGTGGATGCAATGACGCTCCCTTCCCCCTCGCCCCGGCCCTCTCTCCAGAGGAGAGGGAAGCATCGGATTGCGCGTTGGGGGGATATTAACGCGTTTGGGTTTTCGAGCTTTGTAATGCGCCTGGTGCTGGCGTTGTTCGCGCTGGGACAGGGCACCGCCATGGCCGCACCGAATGACGCCCGCCCGCCCAACATCGTTTTCATTCTGCTCGATAATCTCGGGCAGGAGTGGCTGGGCTGTTATGGCAGCGAGGAACGTTGCACGCCGAACATCGATGCGCTGGCCAAGGGCGGCGTGCGCTTCGAACATTGTTACACCGCGCCCGTATGCGGGCCAAGCCGCATCGTGCTGCTGACCGGCCGATATCCCTTTCGCACCGGGTTCACGATTCATCACGACGCCGCGCTCTACAGCGGCGGCGGACTTCCGCCGGAGCGCGAAACCGTGTTTGCGCGCGTGCTGCGGCGGGCGGGCTACGCCACAGGCATCGCCGGCAAATGGCAGATCAACAATCTGTATGACGAGCCGAATGTCCTGAAGGCCCACGGCTTCGATGAACACCTCGTCTGGCCCGGCAGCATCGACACCAACAAGGTGCGCGGCGCCGATTACGAGCGTTACTGGGCCGCCGTGAAGGCCGAGTCCGTGCCGGACACCGTGCAATTCATCCAGCACATCGAGAGCCGCTACTGGGATCCGGTGCTCATCCGCAACGGCAAACGCGAGACGCATCCCGGCAAGTTTGGTCCCGATGTCTTGCAGTCATTCGCGCTGGATTTCCTCCGCCGGCATCGCGATGAACGGCTCCTCCTGTATTACCCCATGACCCTGACGCACGGGCAGACCTTCACCGCGCCGGTGGTGCCCACGCCGCTGAACATGAACACCAACCGCACGCGCCACGAAATGTTCGCCGACATGGTGCGGTACGCGGACAAGCTGGTGGGCGACCTCATCCGCACGCTCGATGAACTGAAACTGCGCGACAACACCATCATCTTCGTGGCCACCGACAACGGCACCGAAAAGGAAATGATCGCGCGCCGCAACGGACGCGACGTCAAAGGCGCGCTCTATCAACTGACCGAACCGGGCGGCGACGTGGGGTTGCTGGTAAATTGTCCCGCGCGCATTCCCGGCGGGCGCACCATCGCGCTGGCGGATTTCACCGACGTGTTTCCCACCATCTGCGAACTGGCCCGGGTGCCCTTGCCGCCCGGGTTGTTGCTCGATGGCCGCTCGCACGCCTCGGCGTTGTTGCGTCCGTCCGGCGCGCGTCCGGCGCGACAATGGATTTTCAACCAGTACCACACGCGCCGCGTGGTGCGCGACGAGCGCTACAAGTTGTATTCGACGGGGGAATTTTACGACCTGGCGCGGGATGGGGATGAGCAGCGCAACCTGGCGGGGAGCGGTGAAACGGGCGCGGCAGCAGCGCAAGGGAAATTGCAGGCCGTGCTGGATTCGTTGCCGCCGGATGCGTCGCCGCCGTTCCGGTTGATGAGCCAGTCGGGATTCAATTTGCGGGCGAAGAAGTGAGGGGTTTATGTTTGGGCGGCTGGTATTGGAGGGGGTCGAGTTTGGCGAAGGTTTTTTTCTTGAGCTTGTTCCACCGTTTCTCCAGCCGGGCGATGCGTTCCTCGCTGGGCGGGTGGCTGCTGAGGGCGCGCACGCCCTTGCCAAAGCCGAGTTTCTTTTCCTCGTCGAGGAGCCGGTTCAGGAAGGTCGCGAGGCCGCGCGGGTCAATATTGGCGGCGACCAGCAAGTCCCAGCCCGTGTCGTCGGCTTCGCGTTCGTATTCACGCGAGTAATTTTGCGCAACGAGGATGGTCGAGCCGGCCGCGATGACGGCGACCAGGCCTTCGTTGCCGCTGAAGAAGGTCTTGAACACGTACAGCGGACCGATCGCCGAGACGATGGTGTGAAAGCCGTGGCGGCGGGTGACATGGGCGATCTCATGCGCCAGCACGCCGGCCACTTCCTCGGGTGTCTGCGCCGCCCGCATCAGGCCGGTGTGGACGAAGATGTGGCCGCCGGGAATCGCGAAGGCGTTGGGCGTGGGGTCCTCCACGAGGTAAACGTGGTACTTGCGCTCGCTTTTTGGCAGCGCCGCCACCAACCGGCCGACGAGCTTTTCGAGGTCCGCTTGCAGCGTGGCGTTGGTGACGAGTTTTTGCTCGGTCCGAACTTCAGCCACGAGCTGGTCGCCGAGTTTGAGTTCGTACTCCAGCGGCACGCGGTTCACCAGATAACGCACCGTTTTGCCGGCCATCCACAGCACGGTGACGGACACAACGGCGAAGGCGGCGAGAAACGACAGGGTCCATTTCACGCGCCGGACGCTGTCCTGTTTTTCCGCGACGGCCGTGAGTTGCAGCCGCAGGCTGGTGCGCTGGCTGAAACAGCGTTCGTCCAGGACGGCCAGGTCGGGAACACAGACGACCCAGTCCGGATACTCGGGGTGACGGAAAAAGACACGCTGGTTTTCCGCGTCCTGCTGGATGCGCAGGTTGTCGAGCGAGCATTCCAGGCTGAACGTCTCGCCCTCGAAGCGCATGACCCATTGGGTGAAACAAACGGCGCCTGCCGCCGGCGTCCCCCCGAGGGAGGGATGCGTCACGAACGCGGCATAACTGGCCTCTTCCCCACTCACTGGGGAAAGGCTAAAACGTTTGAGGCGGGTGAACAATGGAAATCGGGGAGCTAATGGCGGATGATGAGAAGTCAGGCTGCGCGAGTGGGGCTCGCCCTCACCCTGTCCCTCTCCCCCAGGAGAGGGGAGGCGGAATCGAGCACGTTGGTTATTCGATTGAGCGTTGAAGAATCCAGCCGTTGATGGTTCGTCAGTCAGAGCCTCCTCACGTCGGCTGCCACAAGGTTCATGGAGAGCTTCGCGCTTGCCCGGTCGAGGCGGGCTGTCGTATCATGTCCACACTACGCAACCATCCACCGGGCAAGAGGTGTGTGCCGGGGGAGCGTGTTGCCGCTGGTTGGAAAACAGCTTGCACTGCGCGGCATGAAACAACCGGAACTCATCGGCATTGCCTGGGAACTCAGCGACGGGCGGGAGAAGGAACAACGCTGTTACGGCACCTTTCGGGACGACCTGCCGGACCCGGCTTTCCGGTTCAACATTCTCTTCGTCAAACACGAGGGCGCGTTCAAGGTGCATTCGCACGAGTATTCCGAACTGGTCATCGTCCTGGGCGGGCGCGGCATCCACCTCACCGATTACGAGGATTATCAACTGGAGGAGGGCGACGTGTTTATCATCTCCGGCAACACACGGCACGGGTTCAAGGACAGCCAGGGCCTCAAGCTGTGCAATATCCAGTATGATCCGCGCCAGTTTCTGCGGGGCCAGCGTGAACTGGACCGCATGATGGGCTACCACGCGTTGTTCGACCTGGAGCCGCGCTCGACGCAACCGGACCATTTCAATGAACGCCTTCACCTGTCCACGGACGAACTGGTGTACGTGACGTCACTCATCACGACATTGAAACGCGAGTTCGACGGGCGGAGTGACGGGCGCGAAACCATCATCAAGAGCACATTTCTGCTGCTGGTCACGAATCTGTCCCGCCTGTATGCCTGCCACAAGAAGGACCAGGGCACGCCGCTGGTCCGCATGGCCAATGTCATCTCGCACATCCAGCGCCATTTCCGGGAACCGCTGCGGATCGGGCAACTGGCGAAGCTGGCGCATCTTTCCACCAGCCAGTTTCAGCGGACGTTCAAGCGCACGTACAACACGACGCCGCAGAGATTCATCCGCCAGGTGCGCATGCACGAGGCGTGCGAAATGCTCAAGGATCCCAACCGCGACATCACCAACATTGCGTACGAAACAGGTTTTTCCAGCAGTTCGTTTTTCGCCACGCAGTTCAAACTCCATGTCGGCGAAAGCCCTTCGCAATACCGGCGCCGGAAACTGACCGCGCTGGACCAACGCCGCGACCAGGGGCGCTTTGGAATACCAACGACGGCATAATGCAACGCCTCCCCGGATGCCGGCGTGATTACAAAGCGGGTGACGATGCGCCGGGGTTCGGGAGTCCCGCCTTCAGGCGCGGCGTTGCAGTTGGGCACGACTGGGGCGCGGGCTTCAGCCCGCTTCAACGTGGCTTGTTCGACAGCGTTGGAAGCAGATTTACTATTTGGTTTTTGGCGTTGAAGCGGCGTAAACGCCGCGCTCCGCATTGCGCGGCGCGTTCATTTCAAATTCGACCGATTCGCTTGACTGCAACTGAAGCCGGGACTCCAAACCTTCCGCCGGGTCACGCCGGGACCTTGGCGCGCTTTTTGCGGACGAGGAGGCGGTTGATGTCGCCATCGCGCTGGTAGGACATGTGGTCGATGGTCTTGCGGACCAGATGCAGGCCCATGCCGCCGATCTGGCGTTCGTGGGGCGGCTTGCTCAGGTCCGGCTCGGGATATTGCGTGGGGTCGAAGGGGATGCCGTTGTCCTCGATTTCGATGCGGAATTCCTCCGGATTGACTGCCACAATGACGTTGAGCTCGTGCTCGCCGCCCTCGGGCCAGGCGTAATTGATGACGTTGGTCACCAGTTCCTCGAGACAAAGATAGAGCGCGTATTCCTCTTCGACGGTGAGGTTGTGCTGCGCGCCAAATTCGGCGACTTCCTGGTTGAGACGGTCAATTTCGGCCAGGTCGTTCTTCAGCAGGATTTGCGTGTATTCGCTCATGGCAGGTCCTCGGCGCGCGGGTTACTGTTTGAGCGCTTCGATCGCGGCGGCGCGGTCGTGCACAATCTCGGCAACCGTGTCCAACCCCGACAGTTTGAGAATGTCTTCCACCATCTTCTGGGGACTGAGGATGACCATTTTGGCGCCCGAGGCGGTCAGGGTTTTGATGTTGCTGAGCAGCATGCGGATGCCGATGGAGGCGACGAATTCGACCTTGGACATGTCCACGACCACGGACTTCTTGCCACCGCCGGCAAACGCGCTGAACTTCAAATCCACTTCCTGGGTGCCTTTGAGGTCCAATCGTCCCGCGAGGGCGATGCACTGAAATCCTCCTTCCAGGTTTTCCACTGTTAGTTCCATAGATGTCTTAGTATTGAGGTTAAGACGGCAGAACGAACCCCGCGCCGTGCCTGGTTCCGCGCCTAAACTGGCACAACCATCCCGATAAGAAAAGCGAAAACGGAGGGTATTGAAAGTGGCGGGGTGGCGAAGCAGCAGGTTTGGAGTCCCGCCTTCAGGCGGTTGGGCTTCGCCCCGTTAACAACCAATGGAAACTTCCATGCCCTTCATGCTTCAACCGAACCAGCCGACGGAAAGGTCAGATTTGTCCCGCCATTTTGCGGGCGACCCAATAGGCGGACAGGAGGCAGAGGATGAGTGCGCCCCACCAGGGTTCCGCCCAGAGGCGGAGGCGCTTTTCGAGGGGCTTGGGCTCGGGGAGGACGGAGATCTGGCTGACGATGGAGTGGAGGTCCTGAATGGCTCCGCTGGCGCCGCGGGTGAGGCCGGCGATTTCGCGCAGGATCTGGGCATTGGCGGGCTGGCCGAGTTTCTCGCGCACGGGCTGGTTCACGGTGATGTGAGTGTCCAGTTCGCGGCCGTGCTGCTCGGAGGCGACGGCGACGCGGTATTCGCCGCCCTGCGTCGGCACATGGCTGGATTTAAACAGGCCCCAGCCGCCTTCGACGGGCGTGAACTCCAGGCGTTCCGTGCGGCCCGATGGCGAGGTGACCTTGCCGGTAACCGGCCCTTTGTCGATGGGGAAGCCGCTGGAATCGAAGACGGTGGCCTGGAGGAAAAGGGTGTCGCCAACATTCGGGGATTCGGGACTGAAGGTGAGGCGGATGCCCTGGCGCTCGGAAAGGTGCCGTTGGTGCGCCATCCAGCGGACGACCTGGCTCCAAAAGCGATAATGGTACTTGTCTTCGACGCCGCGGCGCCAGCGCCACGCGCTGTCTGTGCCCATGAACAACACCTTGCCATTGCCGTGTGGGCGGGTGACGAGCAAGGGCAGGCGTCCCCAGGAATTGCGCATCGAAGAATGCACGGCGAGCACTTCGGAGCCGGGCCGGCTCTTTTCGACGGCCGCGCTCCAATAGAAACCCGGCAGGCCGGTCCAGATGGACATGTTGCGCGCTTCATCGGTGTCGAAGCGCGTCAGCAAATGTCCCGCGCCGGTGGTGGACAACACGAGCGTGGATTCGTTTTGCGAAGGGAGACCTTCGGGGCGCGACTCGTCCAGTTGCACCGGGATCAAGTCTTTCAGCGCAGAACGGGCCAGCGTGAGCTGGCGTCCCTGGCGGCCCGGCAGAAAGACCAGCCCGCTCGCCTGTTGCTCGACCAGCCCCTTGATGAGTTCGGCGTCGCTGGCCTTGAGTTCGCCGTCGCCGATGCCGACATCGCCGAGGAAAATGACATCGTATTGGGAGAGCGCTTCCTTGGTGCCCGGAAAGGCAGAAAGATAATTGCGCCCGCCGCCCATGCCGATGCCCGGATGATAAAGCAGACAATGCATCTCGACGCCGGGGTCGCGTTCGAGCGCGT
This sequence comes from Verrucomicrobiota bacterium, assembly GCA_040754875.1. Lineage (GTDB taxonomy): Bacteria > Verrucomicrobiota > Verrucomicrobiia > Limisphaerales > JBFMBT01 > JBFMBT01. The sequence continues at coordinate 8,199 of JBFMBT010000104.1, forward strand.
TGCGCAGGAAGCGATATTCCCAGCGCGGCAGCGAATCGACGACGAGCACCTTGAGCGTCTCGGAGCGCACCGCGATGCGCAGTTGCTGTTCGTTGTTCTCCTTCAACTGTTCCTCGGGTTCGACCGGCAGTTTCAGGTTCAACGTGAATTCGCCGATGAGCGTGGGCGACCAGACGATCGCATCCTGCAACTCGCCGTGCGCGGGAAGGGTGATTTCCCTTTTGGTTTCGTCGCCGTTGGAATCGACCAGTGCGACCGCGGTTTTCACTTCACGCGGCAGATGGTTCTTCACCTTGAACGGGATGGCCACCTGTTCGCCGACCAGCCCGTAAGAAGGTGCGGCGATGCGTTCGAGGCTCAGGTCCGGCAAGGGCGCGTCGCGTCCCACCGCGACAGTGAAGACCGGAATTTCCTGTTCGCGAAAGCGCGTGGCGGCGGCGAGCGGCGATTTGCCCTGGTTCCAATCGCCATCGCTCAACACGAGGACGGCCTTGAGATTCTTCTGCCGTTTCAGGACGGCTTCGAGCGCGTCATTCAAATCGGTGCCGTCATCGGGCGCCGGTGGATTCGCGCGCGGCGCGGCAAAATCTTCCAGGACGACGCGCCCGGATTTTTCGAGCGGCTGCCAGAAGCGGGTTTGCTTCTGCCGCGCCAGCCAGTCGGCGCGCGCGACGAGGCTGTTGGTCAGGACAATGTCCTTGGTGGTCATGCTGCCGGAGAGGTCGTTGAGGATGAAGACCTCGGGCGGCTCGGTGCGTTCGATGCGGCGCACGTATTCCGGGCGGAGCAGGGTGAAGACGAGCAGCGTGACAATGACGAGCCGCAACGCCTCCATGGCGCCGGCGCCTCGCACGCCCGCGCGGCGGCGCCAGTTGACATGGCACAGCGCGGCGGTGGCCAGCCAGACGGCGACGCCCAGCAGCACCACCGGCACAGAGGCTCCAAAAGACCAGTAGCTCATGCGACTTGCCCCGGCAGGTTGGCGCGTCCCGGTGGCGGTGCGGCGGTGGTTGCGGGTTTCGCGGGCGGCAGAATCAACACCGCTTCGACGAGCAGAAACAGCAGCATTGCGCCGAGGAACATGCGCCAGACTTCGCCCGACATGCGGCCATCGCGCCCGCGTTCTTCGGTCAACATTTGAAACGGCAGCACGCCAAACAAACGTTGCGCGGCGGCGGATTCCAGCGATTCGGCTTCATCCTCGGTCGCTGGACGATTCACGGCAACCAGGCGGTCGCCCGAGCGATATATGCCGCTGTTGACGCGGATATCCTTTTGACCCGTGGCGTCCACGGGCGTCCAGCTTTTGGCGAGTTCCACGGCGCTGAGTTCGCCGCAACTGGCAAGCACGGCCTGCGTGAGCCGGCGCGTGCCCGTCTGAAGCAGGCGCTGAGTCATCGGCACAAGCACCAGGCCTTCGCCCAGCGTGGACCATTCGACGCCCGGCAGCGTGGCGCAGAACCAAGCCTGGCCGCGCCCGAGATTGTGGCGCACGAGAAACGCCTCGCCGTCATCGAACGACGCCAGCGTGTTGCGTTCGCCGGTGATTTGCTGGCGGCGGCGCACTTCCAGTTCGGGCACCGGCAGGCTCAGACCCTCGTCGGTCTTCGCCAGCGGGCCTTCCTTTTCCTCCCATTGCGCGATGCGATAATTCTTCTCGGGCGCTGACAACTGTTTCCCGCCCCACGCGGTGCCGGCGAATTTCTGCGGACCGGCCTCGCCCGGAGGAACGAACAACAACACGCCGCCGGATTCGGCGAACGCGCGCAGGCGTTGTTCGGTTTCACCTTGCGGCAGCGGCAATTGCCAGATAACCAGCGCGTAATTGTCCCACCGCGTGCTGGCGACGTTGGACGACGGAATCACATCCGCGGCCTGGCTGGCGCCGCGGGCGGCGGCCAGCGCCGCGAGACGGAAATAGCGGCTCTGCCCGGCGTCATCGCTGACCACGGCCGTGCGCGACATCGTTTCCGGGCCATAGACGAACCACGCGATGTTGTCGCGCGCGTTGGCGTCGGCGGGCAATTCCACCTTGCCCCAGCCGCCATTGCGATCTTCGGCGAGCGGCAGTTGGTGGCGCCAGCGGAAGGATTGGCCGTCCATCTTGACGTCCACCTCGCTGCGCGCGCCATCCACCGTGAGGCTCAAGGGAAACGCTTCGGCGCGATTAACATTGCGATGAAGATCAAGCGCGAGCCTCAATTCGCTGCGCCCGGATGCGGCGCGGCGCACCAGGTCCTGCAAGGCGACGACGGTGTTGACGTCGCGCCCGGCTTCGAAGGCAAGCAAGCGCACACGCACGCGTTGCTGAAGCGAAGACAATTGGGCGATGAGCGCGCCCCAGCGTTCGTCGTCGGGCTTCCAGTTGCTGCGCTGCAAATCGGAGGCGATCCAGAGTTCAGTGGTGCCGGCGCGATTGTCGATGAGCCAGTTGACGGCGGTCTGGAGCATGGCGGGGAGGTCGGCGGCAGTGTCGGTGGCGGCGGTTTGCGGGAGTTCGGCGAGCGCGTCGGCGTTGGCGACGGATTGGGGCGCGCGCAGGGCGCTGTCAATCAGCACGAGATGGCTGCGGCCGTCGAATTGTCGCGCGGCCTGGGTGAGCATCGTCAGCGCCTGCTGGCGGCGTGTCAGAGAACTGCCGGGCAACGTGGTTTCCATGCTGGCCGAGCGGTCGAGCAGGATGACGATGGCATCGGGCGCGGGCGAGAGCGCCCAGCCGAGCCAGCCGCCGGCCAGCGGGCGGCTCAGGAACAGAACGAGCATCAACACGGCCAGCACGCGGAACAGGAGGATGAGCCATTGGCGGAGCTTGGCGTGGCTGGTGGAACTGCGGTTGGCCAGGATGAGAAACTGCATCGCCGCCCATGGCTGGGGCCGATGGCGCAGGCGGTTGATGAGGTGAATGATCACCGGAATCAACACCAGCGGCAGGCCCCAGAGGATGGATGGCTCAAGGAAGGTCATGCGGTGGAAACTGAATGACGAAGGCCAAATGACGAATGACGAAAGAAGCTCGAATGTGGAAGGGGTTGCCAGGTGTCGCAGAAAGAGTGATGCGAATTGGTTTGACCACCCCTCACCCTTGGTCCCTCTCCCCGTTGAGGGGAGAGGGAAAAGCCAGCAACGCGTCGGGACACGAAATGCGTTTGCCAGCAAATGTGGGCGTGGTAACTTACGTCCATGAGCGACAAGCAGATTGTTTTGGAGGCACTCCACCGATTGCCCGATGATCTGACTTTCCGCGACATTGCCGAAGAAGTGGCATTTCTGGCGGCACTGCGCGAAGGCGAAGAACAGATCAAGCAGGGGAAAATCATCTCCAATGAAGAGATGCGGCGGAGGCTTGATTCATGGTTTTCAAAATAGTCTGGAGGCAAGCCTAGGCCGGACGCTTCATACAAGGCGCGTGCGATGCAACCCCGTTGGGGTTGGGGGATCATTCGGGGAGTTTTCCCAGGGTAGAACCGCTTCGCAGGCTCGCAGTTCAACCCCGGGCTGAATGATGCAATCCCTTCGGGATTGAGGGGAGCGCCACATTCCATACCGGGGCACGCACGGCCGAGTGGCCGCTTCGACGCAAGCTTAACACGACAGCGGGATACGGTCCTCCCTCTCCCCAAGGGAGAGGGCCGGGGTGAGGGGGAAGGGAGCGTCATTCCACGCATCATTCCAAAATCAGGCTCGTGACCAGAGGGCGCGGTCGAGACAATTTGTTGGCAAATCCTGTTCATGCTTCAAACCGGTGCCGCCGCGGTCAGGCGGGCGCGTTCGACGAGGAAATCGGCGAGCACTTTTTCGTAGTCTTCATCGGTGACCACCAGGCGGTAGTCGGCGTTGAACTCGTGGCAGCCTTGTTTGAGGCGCGCGAGAAATGCGTTCAGATGGCCGAGGTATTCGTCGCGAATCAAGTTGGGCTCGGCCACCATGCTGAAAGGGCTTTCCAGGTCGAGGAAACGCACGGGGCGGTCGAATTGAAAATCCAGTTCCATGCGGTCCAGCAACTGGAAGATGGCGAGGTCGTGTTTCTGGAAGCGCAGATGTTGCAGGCAGCTCAGCAACGGCTCCAGGTCGCAGAAGAAGTCCGAGAACACAATGACCAGCGCGCGGCGGCGCGTTTTCTCGGCGAGGTCGTGCAGCGCCTGGACGAGCTCCGTTTTGCCTTTGGCTTCGACCGTTTCCAGCGTGTCGAAAATCGTCTGCAAATGCACCGGGTTGCGGCGCGCGGGGATGTCGATGGATTTGGCGTCAGCAACCAGACTCAATCCGGCCGCGTCGCCTTGTTGCACGACCAGATACGCCAGCGACGCAACGAGCTTGCGCGCGTAATCCAGTTTGCTCGCACCTTTGCCCTTGAAGCCCATGGACGCGCTGCCGTCGAGGACGAGGTAACACCGCAGATTGGTGTCCGCCTCGAATTCCTTCATGTAATAACGATCCGTGCGGCCGAGCACGCGCCAGTCGAGCCGGCGGATGTCGTCGCCGGGGACGTAATTGCGGTATTCGGCAAACTCGACGCTCGAACCGCGATGGGGGCTTTTGTGGTGGCCGGAAACCGCGCCTTCCATGGGGAAGCGCGACACCAGCGGCTGGCGCATCAGCCGCGCCAGCGCCTGGGGATCGAGGAATTTCCTTGCCGGTTGCTCAGCCACGGTCGTTTTCTCCGCGCAATTCGGACAGCAAGCGGCCGACGATCTGCGGGCTGGTCACGCCTTCGGATTGCGCCTGGAAGTTCGTCAGGATGCGATGGGTCAACACCGGCTGCGCGACGGCTTCGATGTCCTCCATGCGCACCAGATAACTGCCATTCAACACGGCGTGCGCCTTGGCGCCGCGAATCAGGTATTGCACCGCGCGCGGGCCCGCGCCCCAGGTGACCCATTTCTTGATCCACGCGGGCGTGTTCTCCTCGTTGGGCCGCGTCCCCCGCGCCAGCGCCACGGCGGTTTCGTAAATGTGGTCGGGAACGGGCACGCGCTGCACCAGTTCCTGGAAGCCCAGCACCTGTTCGGCGTTGAGCAGCTTGGCGAGCTTCGCGGGCGGCGCGCCGGTGGTTTCACGCGCGATGCGCAATTCCTCGGTCTGCGACGGGTAATGCACGTGGATGAAAAACATGAAGCGATCAAGCTGCGCCTCGGGCAATTGATACGTGCCTTCCTGTTCGATGGGATTTTGCGTCGCCAGGACGAAGAACGGCGACGGCAACGGATACACGCGGCCGGCCACGGTGACGCGATGTTCCTGCATCGCTTCAAGCAACGCCGATTGCGTCTTGGGCGGCGTGCGGTTGATTTCATCGGCCAGGACGATGTTGGCGAACACCGGCCCTTTCACAAAGACGAACGCGCGCCGGCCCGGTTGATCGGTTTCCTGCAAGATGTCCGTGCCCGTGATGTCCGACGGCATCAGGTCCGGCGTGAATTGAATGCGGTTGAACTCAAGCGACATCACGTCCGCCAGAGAATGGACCATGGTGGTCTTGGCCAGGCCGGGCACGCCCATAAGCAACGCATGGCCGCGCGAGAGAATGCAAATGAGCATCTGCTCGATGACCTCGTCCTGGCCGATGATGACCTTGGCGACTTCCGCGCGGATTTTTTTGTAAATGTCGCGCAGCTCGTCGATGGCGGCGACGTCGCGGTCGGAGGTGATGGGTTGGGGCGAGGGTGCAGTTTGGACGCTCATGGGTAAGGAAAGATGATCGGGCGGCGCGGAGGATTTCGGCGCGGTTCAGCAAGACTCAAAACGTTGGCGGGCATGTGGCGCAAGGCGGTCAGATGGCGTCCGGCGCTCCCTGGATTGAGGCGTTACGGCAACAGGCAACTAGGGTGTCAAACATGCCGTCATGATAACCCTGGAAGTTGCGGCTGTAAATGGAAGAGCCCATGAAGCTGGACGAAGCGGATGGTCCAAAGCCGCTGACGAATCCGCAAAAACTGCAAACTGTGCAAACTCTGCAAACTAAAACCGCGTCATTCCCGGGGGCTTCTGCCCGGAAATGCCCGATACTGCCCGATAACGGCAGTCTGGCCCGATTCAAACCTTCGGTTCCCAACCCTTGCGGTATTCACGACCCCAAAGCTTTTGCGCGTCCTTATCACCGATGATTTTGCCGGTCTTGGGATCAATGTTGAGAACGTGTCCGGTGCGGTAGGCAATGTTGCCGAGGTGGCAGAGCAGAGTGCTCTTCTGGCCCTCGCTGATGTCCGAGTTGAGGCGCCCGCCGTAACGGATGCAATCCACCAGATTGGTGAAGTGGGGCACATCGCCGCCCTTGCCGGGGTTTTGCTGGAGTTCCTTGCCCTTGAGGTCAAAGACGGTGTAGCCGTTGCCCGTCAGGGCCATGGTGCCGCCTTCGCCATAGATGGAAACGAAGTTGTGTTTGTCCGAGGCGCGCGGATGGCAACTGCTGTTATCCCACGTCGCCCCCATGTCGCCGAAGTCGTAAATGGCGACGCCGGTATCGGGCGTTTCCTGGTCGTCATCGAAATGGTAACGGCCACCGAGGAAGGTGACTTTGGTGGGGTATTCAGCGCCGAGGCACCAGCGGGCGATGTCCAGTGCGTGGATGCCGTTGTTGGCGAGTTCGCCACCGCCGTAGTGCCACAGCCAATGCCAGTTGTAATGGAGCACGTTGTCCTTGAACGGGCGCTCGGGCGTGGGGCCCTGCCAGAGGTTGTAATCGATGCCTTCCGGGACGGGCGCGGGCTTGCCCTTGCCGATGCTCGGGCGCGCGCCGTTGTACCAGCAGCGCGCGAATTTCAATTTGCCGATGACTCCGTCGCGCAGTTTCTGCACCGCCTCGATCATGGCGGGATAACTGCGGCGCTGGTTGCCCATCTGTACGTAGCGATTGTATTTGCGCGCGGCCTCGACCATGAGTTCGCCTTCGCGCGCGTTGTGACTGCCCGGCTTTTCGACGTAAACATGCTTGCCGGCTTTGCACGCGAGAATGGTGGCAGGCGCGTGCCAGAAATTGGGCGCGGCGATGGAAAGGATGTCGATTTCCGGGTCGTCGAGGATCTGGCGGAAATCCTTCACGGCCTTGGGGGCGCGGGATTGCTTGCCGGTCACAATGCGGACGCCCTCGGCGAGGCGTTTGTCGTCGATGTCGCAGACATAGGCGATTTCGACGTTGGGCACAGCCATGAAGCCGGCCAGGTGGGCGCGGCCGCGCCCCAGGCCCATGACGCCAACGAGGAGTTTCTTGTTGGCGGCGTTCTGGGCGCGCAAGGTGGCGGTGCTGTAAGCAGCAAAGCCAGCGGTGAGAACGCTCGTTTGCTGGAGAAAGCGGCGGCGGTTGAGGGAATCGTTCATAGGCGTGTCGGCGTTAAAGGGCTGTCGGGTTTTCAGTTGGATAATACGATAGACGCGCGGCGGCAAGGATGGATTCAGGGTTGGTTGAAGAGTGGTGAGTGGAAGAGTTGAAGCGTGGCGCAGTCACGCTTCACGCCGCAGCGCGTGAAGCGGTTGAAGCGGCGTAAACGCCGCGTTCCAAAATTACAAACGGCAGGAACGCGCGGGTGCGTTCCTGCCGTGAATGGAGTTACGAGATGATCAATCGTCGGTGCGGATGGTCCAGATGCCGCGCGGACGCGAGTCAACGCCCGCAGGCGTGGCATTGGTGCGCGTGCCCCAGGTGGAAATCTGGGACATGAGTTCGACATGGCCGTCCACGAACAAGTAGTTAAACATGGAGGATGTGCCAGCCCCGCCATGGTAGGTCGAGGGAACATACTGGTTGTTTCGTTGTTCCGTGGTCCTGCCGGTCACGGTGAAGCTTTGGTTGCCCGCGATATTGCCACTGTTCGGGCGTTCAACCAGCGAGAGGGTATCGATCGGCCCCAGGACTTTGCCTTCCATCATCGTGTAATCGAGGTTGGTGTTGACCCAGGAGAGAGACGTGGCGCGAATGACGCCGATGCCAGCGATGAGTGTGGGATCATACGGCGGGGTAACCGCGTCGTTCCAGGCGGGAGTGCCCACCTGGGGCATGGAATAGGAGCGCTTGCGCAAATCGGTGCCCAACGTCCCCTTCTTATCCGCCGGGCAACGAAGCGGTTTGATGATGCTGTTGACCGGAATGGCGCCGTTGTTGAATTGACCCGCGGTAAGGTTGCCACCCACGTAGGCATAAAGAAATTTGTCGAAACTGGTGCTGCGACCCGGCCCCGCAAAGTGGGCGAAAGGAATCTTGCCGCGGTTGTCATCCAAATAAATGTGCATGCCGGTGCCCCATTGTTTGAGGTTGTTGAGGCACGAGACGGTGTTGGCGCGGACTTTGGCGCGGGCCAGCGCGGGCAGCAACATGGCCGCGAGGATTGCAATGATGGCGATGACGACGAGCAGCTCAATGAGCGTAAACGCATCAGGTGAGGCGCGTGAGGGGCGGGGTTTCATAGGTTTGGTTGGGTTAGGGTGGGTTTCGCAACGTTGGTTGATTCATGAAAAATGTCATTCGGGGCGTTTGTTGATCAGTTTGAACTTCAGCGCGACGGAATCGTAAAAGTACTCCTTCCCCGGCGGCGCCTTGGGCACCGCTTCGATGAATTTCTCCGACACGAGTTCATCCGCGTCGTACGGCGCGCGTTGGTGCTCTTTGTAGAATTTGCGCAACGCCGCGTTCAACTCCGCCATGGCCTTGTCGTTGGCGCCTTGGTCGGGTTCGTTGAAGGGCGAGGTCGGGTCCTTCGCGAGCGTTCCGGCGGTTGGGTCACGCGGAGCAGCGGTGGGCGGGCTGCCGGGCGGAACGGGAGGCGGCGGAGCGGGCGGAGCTTCGTCCGCAGGTTTGACAGACACGGCGACTGGCTTCGCGGGCTGGCCTGGCGATGAGCCGTTGGAAGTGGCCGGCTTGGGTGGGTCGCATGCGGTAATGAGAATCGAAATCGCTAAACCCGCCAGAATGAAATGGCGAATGGTTTTCATGAGCTAATGTTATAGTGGCGCAAACAACTTTTTATCACCATAGCCATTTTGGGTTATGAGAATGCATTAATCAGACACTGTTTGTAATCAAAGCGACAAATGGGGTAAAACCAGTAGGTTGCGGCCGTTTTTATTCGTAAAAAATTGGATGCAAATGACTTACGAAAAGAAACACGGGCGAAGTGCTGGTACCCACAATGCCCCAAAGTCAGACTGCGGTTAGCGCGCAAAGATCTGCCGGATGATGTCCTCTATGGGGACTTCCTCGATGTCGATGTCGCTCACGGGCAGTTCGTCGAGGAGGGCCTTGCACGCGGGGATGACCCGGTCGCGCTTGACCTTGAGTTTGATGGTGGCGTTGTCCTTTTCCAGAACCTCTCCGTAGCGATTCAGATGGTCCGCCGGGCAGTTGGGCGCGGTGGCGCAATGGATGGTAATGAGTTTGAAATCCGCGAACCGGTCGATGACTTCGCTGAGGCGGCCGTCGAAAAAGATTTTGCCATGGTCGATGATGATGACGCGCTGGCACAGCTCCTGGATGTCGGTCATGTAGTGGCTCGTCAGGAGAATCGTCGTTTTGCGCGTGGCGTTGTGGTGGCGAAGGAATTCGCGGACCGTTTTTTGCGAAACGACATCGAGACCAATGGTCGGCTCATCGAGGAACAATACCTTGGGCTGGTGCAGCAAGGCGGCGATGAGTTCCATCTTCATGCGCTCGCCGAGCGAGAGTTCGCGCACCATGACGTTGAGCTTGTCCTTGACGGCGAGCAGTTCGGTGAGGTCGGCGACAGTGCGCTCGAAAGAATCGCGCGGGATGCCGTAAATCTTCGCATTCAATTCGAGTGATTCGCGCGCCGGCAAATCCCACCAAAGCTGATTCTTCTGGCCGAGCAACAGGGCGAATTGCCGCCGATAACCGTCCTGCCGTTCCCACGGAACATAACCGAGCACCTGCGCCGAACCGCTGGTGGGATAGAGCAGGCCGGACAGCATCTTGAGCGTGGTCGTCTTGCCCGCGCCATTCGGTCCGAGGAAGCCGACCAATTCGCCTTCCTCGACGGTGAAGCCGACATCATTGACGGCGGTGGTGGTTTCGTATTCGCGATGGACGAGACCCTTCAGCGCACCACCCAGACCGGGGAGCTTTTTGTAAGTGCGGTACGTCTTGGTGAGGTGTTCAACGCTGATGACAGGCATGACAATGGCGAGGCAATGTAATTTGAAGCGGCAGGGACGCAAGCGCGGGGTTGCGAACGCAACGATGATTGCGCAACGGCGTGTGTGCCTGATCTTGAGATTGCGGGCGGAATTACGCTCCCTTCCCCCTCACCCCGGCCCTCTCCCTTGGGGAGAGGGAGGCACATTGTTGTTCCTGCGTTGAGTGGGAATCATGCACAAGGCTCGCGGTGGACCCGCCCCCGGCCCCTCCCAGGAGGGGAGTGGCGTTGGGTGGTTGCGATGCGTCTTGGCCGAACCGCCGTCAGCGCTGCAATTGTTTTTCGAGGTAGTGAACGACCTGGCGCACGGTGGCATCGATTTCCATGCGGTCCTTCACGAGGCGGCAGGCGTGCAACACGGTGCCGTGGTCGCGGCCGCCGAAGGCTTCGCCGATGGTGTTGAGCGAACTCTCGGTCAACTGGCGCGCCAGATACATGGCAACCTGCCGCGGGAACGCGATGTTCTCGGGGCGGCGCTTGCTGGTCATGTCCGCCAGGCGGATGTCGTAGTGCTCGGCGACCTTTTTCTGGATGGACTCGATGTTGACTGTGAAACGGCCCTCCTCGTGCAGGACTTCGCGCAGCAAACCTTCGACCACCTCGACTGTGAGATGCTTGCCGGTGAGCTGCGAATAAGAAGCCACACGGATCAGCGCGCCTTCGAGCCGGCGGATGTTGGTGCGGATGCGGTTGGCCAGAAAATTGGCGATGTCATCCGGCAACGTGACGCCCAGTGACTTGGCCTTCTTTTGCAGAATGGCCAGGCGCGTCTCGACATCGGGCGGCTGGAGATCCGTCACCAGGCCCCACTCGAAGCGCGACACCAGGCGGTGTTCGAGATTCTGGATTTCGTTGGCCGGACGGTCGCACGTCAGCACGATTTGTTTGTGCGCTTCGTGCAACGCGTTGAACGTGTGGAAGAATTCCTCCTGAATGCGTTCCTTGCCCGCGAGGAACTGGATGTCGTCGATCAATAGCACATCGGTCTGGCGATATTTCTTGCGGAACCGGACCAACTGGCTGTTTTGAATCGCGTCGATGTATTCGTTGGTGAATTTTTCGGACGAAACGTAGGCGACGCGCGCGCCCTTCTTGTGCGCGGCCACGTACTGGCCGATGGCGTGCAGCAGGTGCGTTTTGCCCAGACCGACACCGCCATACAGAAAGAGCGGGTTGTACGATTTGCCGGGCGATTGCGCGACGGCCAGCGCGGCCGCGTGGGCAAAATTGTTGTTGTTGCCCACAACGAACGTCTCGAACGTGTTCCTCGGATTGAACAGCGCCTCGGTGTCCGTGGCGACAACGGTCGGCGTACGCGCCTTGGCTGGCGCCTTGGCCACCGGCAACGCGGTGGCGTGATGGTTTAAGGCGGATAAACCGGCCTGGAACTTGATGGTCATCTGGCGGCCCGCCGAGTGCATGAGCACACCCTGCAGGAGGTCCAGATAGTTGTCCTTGAGCCAGACTTCGCAGAAGTCGTTGGCGACTTGCAGCGTGATTTCGTCGCCCTCGAGGGCGGCAGCTTCGATCGGCGCGAACCAGAGATTGAAGAGGTCCGCATTGAGCATCGAACGGAGCAATTCCCGCGCTCCCGACCAGATTTTTTCGGCGCCAGCCAGCTGGTTATCTTTTCCCGACAT
>JBFMBT010000105.1:0-19968 GCA_040754875.1 Verrucomicrobiota bacterium
GTTGGTCGAGAAACTTTTGCTGGTCGGTTTGCGTGGGCGCGCCGGGCGTGGTGGCGGGCGTTTGCGACGGCGCGTCCGGTGAATTCTGTCCGGCGGGCGCGGGACTCGCCGAGGCGGGTGGCGGGGGAACACCCTTGGCGAGCGCTTCGCGCAGCGCGTTCGCATTTTGATCCAGCGCATCGCGCGCGGATTCGACGGCGGGCTGCGCCTTTGCCGGGTTGCCCGGCTCGGACAACGCGGTGCGGGCGGCGGGAATCTGCTGGTCGGCCACGCCCATGGTCTGCCGGCCGATCTGCTGCAAGGCCTCGCCCTGCGGCGTGCCGAGGCGCGATTCATGGCGGCCACCGCGGCTGACGGTGTCCGCTGCGCGCGCGACATCCGCCGCCAGCACGTCCTGTTTTTGGACCGCCTCGGTGCTTTGCGACGCATTGGCGCGGGCCATCGAGGCAATGGCGTCCGCCAGCGTCTTCGCCTCCTTCGCCATTTGCTCGGCGCGCGTGGCGGCTTGTTGCGATTTGGTCTGCGCGCCTTGCGCGGCGGCGCTCTTGGGGTCCGCCGCGGGGACGCCTTCCATGGCGCGGGCGGCCTGTTGCGCGGCGCTCTGTAATTCGCGCTGCGCCTGCTGCAACGGCTGGGTCAATTCCGACAATTGTTTCGCCAGTTCAGCGGAAGGCGATTGAAAATCCTGCGGCACTCGCTGGCTGGCGCTTTGCAATGATTGCGCGGCGCGTTCAAGTTGCTGGCGGGCGTCCGCGTTGGCGGCGGCGGCGTCCATGCGGATGGCGGGAACCTCCTGCTCGGCCAGTTTTTTGGAGTCTTCGCGGATGCGGCGGGCCTGCTCGGCCATCTGTTTCAACTGCTGCTCGCGCTGCGCGCTTTGGGCGAGCTGGCGGGCAACATCGCGCTCGGTCGAGGCGGCTTGTTGCAGGCGGTTTTGCGCGGCTTCGAGCGACTGGTCGGCGATGGAATCCAGCTCGCGGCGCATCGGCTCGTTGCGCGCCAGTTCGCGCTCGAGTTCGGCGAGCATCTGCTCGGGCGTCTTTTCGCCCATCTCGGCGATGTTCTCGGCCTTCTTGTATTCGGCGTCCAACGCGCTCTTGATGCCGAGCGCCTCCTCCTGGCCGCGCAGGTCCGCGCGGGTCATCTGCGGGTTGCCGGCCTCCATGTTCGCGTAATGTTTGGCGAGCTGGTTCAGAGCGTCCTTGATCTTCTCCTGCTGCTGGGCGGCGGCGGTCATCGCGCCCTTTTGCGACGCCATCTCCTGTGTGCCCGCGGCCTCGCGCAAGGCGTCCTCCGCCTTGACGGGCGGCTCGCGCAACATGGCCACGGCGTCATCGGCATCGCGCGCGCGGTCGCGGCCGTCGGCCTTGGTGATGTCCTGCACGTTGGCATCGCGGCGCAAGGCATCCTTCAATTCCTCGATCTGCTCGTTCAAATCGCGCTGCTGGTTGAGCAAATTGCGCGGCTCATCGCGCGGCACGTCGTTGCTTTGGGCGGCCTGCGTGGTGGCCGCCTGGGTTTGTTCGGTGGTGCGCGCCAGCCCCGCCATCATCTCGCTCAACTTGGGCGCCGACTGATCCACCAACTGCCGCGCTTCGGCCAGCGCGGGCCGCGCCGCTTCGCGCGCCTGGCGCACGTGCTCGTTGATTTGGTTCAACCGGTCCGAAACCGACGCAGCCGGCCGTTGCTGGTTCGCGCGCGCATCCATTTCGCGGTCCACTTCCTTGGCGGCTTCGCTTTGCGACGCGGCGGTCATGGCCTGGGCGGATTGCGCGGGGAGGTTCGCGCGCTTGGCGTCATTGGCCGCAAACTGCATCCGCTTCTCCACCGCATTCCAATCCTTGGGCCGTTCGCGCCCCACATCCGGGTCCTTCATCTCCCAGCGCTCCTGATCGGCCAGTTGCTTGAGCGTGTTGCCGACGTTCTCCAGTTGATGGCCCGCCTCGAGCTTACGCGCCGCCTGCTCCAACTGCTTCAACGGCGCGACGGCCTGCGCGGCGTCCGACTCCGTGGCCAGCCGCAGCGCGCCCAGCGCCTGCGCCGTCTTCGACATGTCGGAAACAAACTGCGAATCCGCGTCCCGGCGCAGCTCCTCGAACATGGCGCGGTCCTTGAGCTGGCCCACGGCGGACTTCCAATCCTCGCCCAGCTTGTCCTTCAACTCGTCCGCCTTCTCCTTTTGCTTCGACTGCTCGGCGGACTGGCCCTTGGCCGCGGCATCCTGCGCGCGTTTCTCCGCCTGCGCCAGTTGCTCGGCATTTTGCCGCACGCGCTCGATTTTGTCGGACGTGGCGCCCGCGAGTTTCGCCAGGTTTTCGCGCGCCTTGTCGGACCGCTGGCCGAGTTCCTTCTCGATGGGGGCCAAATTGGCGAGGGCGTTCTCGACGCCTTTCTGCATGGCGCTGGCCGGCGCCTGCAACCGCTTGTCCGTGGCCCCTTCGGCAAGTGATTTTTCCATCGCCCCGCGCGTGGACTGCAAGCCTTCGCCGACCTTCTTCGTGCGCTGGGTGAAGGGTTGCGGCATGTGTTTCGCCAGCGCCTGCAACTGGTCCTCGACCAGCCGGGCTTCGCGCGTGGCGCCGCCCTGCTTGCGCGCCAGCCGTTCCCACGCGCGCGGGTCGTTTTGCGCCTCGGCCAGCGCCTGCTTGTTCATCTGCTGCTGTTCGTTCTTCAGATAATTCAAGTGGCTGGCGATCTGGCTGCTTTCCTCGGCGGACAAAATGTCATTGTACATCTGCTGCAACTGGTTTGCGCGGTCGGCGGCGCGATTGGCGGCATCGGTTGCCTCGCGCACCTCGGGTGTCTGCTCGGCGCGCGGTTGCGTGGTGTCGCCCAGCTTGGCGAGCTGCTCCTGCGCCTTCTCGTAGGAATCCCGCTGAATCTGGCTCAGCATCTGGCCCACCAGCGCCAGGTCCGACGCTTCGCGCCCGGGCTCGGCCAGTTGCAAAGCCTCCTTCAATTTCTCGGTGGCGCCTTCCAACGCGCGCCCGGTTTCCTCCAGCGCGCCCTGGGCGTTGGCGACGGTCTGCTGGCGAGCGAGGTCCTCACCCTGCTTCAAATTGTTCGCCCCTTCGCGCGTCAACGCCTTGCGCAAATCGGACGTCGCGCTTTGCAAGGCGGTGAGCGATTGGTTCAAGTCGCGCTTGGCTTCGAGCGCCCGCAGCTTGGCCGCTTCGAAACCGGGCGAGCCGACGACCAGGTTCACCGGCATGGATTCGCCGCGATTGCCCTTCAGGTCCGCGGCCACGAGCTTGGTGATGATGCGGTCGCCCGGGTTCACATTGAGCGCGAGCAAATCCCACTGGCGCGACACGGTGGCGGACGTCTTGGTTTCGGTGGACAGCGGCACGGGCGTCCACTGGCCTTCGTTGACACGGATTAGCTGTTGCACGCTGGTGAGCGCGAGATCGTCGCTGGCGGTGCCGCGCACGGCGACCACTTCATCGGGCCGCACGACGAGGTCTTTGCCGGGCGCCTCCATCGTCACCTGCGGGAGCAAATCCGGCACGGGTTTGATTTCGTATTGGGGGCTGAACTTGTTGGCGAAGCCGGACTGCGCGGCGACGAGATAAACCGAATACGTGCCCGAGGCTTGAATGGGCACCCTGCCTTCCAGCAACTGCGGCCCGGCGGCTGCCAGCGGAAGGGTCGAGTCCTGGCCGTTGATATGCAGGCGCAACTCCGCCTGTTCGACCGCCTGGTCCACCTTGATTTTCAGCACGGCCTGGCTGCCTTCCAATGCCGAGAGGTCGCCGTTCTCCTCGGAGACGGTGCGGGGCGGCAGCTTCGAGTAACCGGGATATTGATACGTCTTCTCGAACTGCACCACCTGGGGGCGGGCGCGGGTGAGAATGACATGCTTGCGCGTGATGCCGTCGCCGGCGCGCACGCGAAACTCGACGCGCTCGGCGTTGACCGGCGCAGTGGCCGAGAACATGCCGCCCGGCACCTCGCTCATCACGACGTCTTCGCGCGGCTCACCGGCGCGGAACAATTCGAGCACCACCTTGTCCGGGTCCGGCCCCGAGATGCGCACCAGGAATTCCAGATTGTCGCCGCGCGGCGCGGGGCCTTTGTTTTCCTTGGGCTGCACCACGGTGATTTTCACGCGCGACACGCGTTCGACGTCCGCCATCGGCGCGAACGCGCGCGCCATCATGCGGTCGTAGCCCAGTCCCGGCTTGAGCAGGAGACCGGTCACCAGCAGCAGCGCAAACACGCCGGCGTACAGCCAGTTGGAAATCAGCCGTCCCGGCAGCAGGTTGAACACCTCGAGGCCCTGGACGCGTTGGGCGACGTTGTCCTGGAGCAACGCGCGAAAGGCCGGCGAATCCCAGCGCGCCTCCGGTTTGACGTCACCCAGTTCGACGGCCGACAGCAAATCCTCGCGCAAATCCGGGCGGAGCTTTTCGAGCTGACGGGCGGCTTCCCGCAGGTCGGTCCGGCGCATCAAATGCCGCGCGCAACCGAACCAGGCGACGGCGGCGGTGGCGGCATAGGCCACGCCGCTGAGCAACCACCGCACCGCCTCGGGGACAATGAAGATCCAATCGACGAGCGCCACGAAGGTCATCCCGGCCAGGAGCGTGACCAATCCTTCGGCGATGCCGCGGAACAGAATCAAATCCCTTCGTCGCTGGTCGAAAGCCTGGAGCTTCTCGAGGATCAAGGGATTGGTGTTGACTGGCATACGCGCGGATAACTATGCCACACGACTGGCCGTTCGGAAACTGGGATTTTGCACTTTCGGGGGGCGTTCCTGTGTGCTGCCTCAAGCTCAAGCGAGGACCAAGCCGTGACTTCGGAATGGAGCGAAATCAGGGGTGTTGTCCGTAGCGATTGAAGCGTTGCATCGCATGGCGACAGCCGCGATCTGACAATCCGCCAGGCTCCGGGATCGACGCCCGGTCGCATTAAACAAGTCGGCCGCCTTGCGTGCATCCGAAGCGCTGAACGGCTCTGGTGGAGCGAGGATCGTTTGTGCCAGCCAAAGTCTCCTCTTGTGGAGTGACTGGACCGCATAGAAATTCGCTCCAGGCAATGGTGCTCACGCCCAGATCTTCGCCCGCGATAAGCCAAGCCTGCAACTTGGCCTCAGCCGGTGAACCCGGCACCAAGGCTTGGATGAGAAAATTAGTATCGACGTGAATCATCCACTTTAGCGGCGCGCCTCGTGGATGGCGGCTTGCCACTTGGCGGCCTTGGCCGGCGTCAAAGCGAGACGTCGCTGCAATTCCTTCAATGCCTCCAACCGGTTCCCCTTGCCCGGGACGGCCGAACCAGCGTCAGCCTGAATGACCGCGCGGCGCACCGCCTCCTCCCTCGTGACACCCCACACTTCCGCCAGATGTTCCACCAGCCGGGCGGTCGCGGCATCCAGTTCAAGTGACAGGGCATTACTCTTCATACCCGAAGTCTAACATAACCATTGATAACGGCGCAACGTTGTCGGCAGTGTATGGCATTCTTTCAGATCCCCGTTACTTCTTCAGTTTTTCCGCCAGCGCCTTGGCCACCGGCAGCGGCACGTAGGGGCCGACGTCGCCGCCCAGGCGGGCGACTTCCTTGACCATGCGCGAACTCAGGAACGTGTAGCTGTCCTTCGGCATCATGAAGATGGTTTCCACGCGCTCGTTCAGGTTCCGGTTCATCAGCGCGAGTTGAAATTCAAACTCGAAGTCCGAGACCGCGCGCAACCCGCGGATGATGGCGTCGGCGTTCTGGCGCTCCACGTATTTGACGAGCAGGCCGCTGAAGCTGTCCGCCGTCACGTTGCGCAGGCCGGCGACCGATTGCGCGACCAGTTCCTTGCGCTCCTTGAGCGTGAACATGGGCGCCTTGCTCTCGTTCTGCGCCACCGCGACAATCACGCGGTCGAACAACTTGGCCGCGCGCTGGATGACGTCCAGGTGCCCATTGGTCAGCGGATCGAAACTGCCCGGATAAACCACGGTTCGCATGGGCCGTGAGCCTAGCAAAGCCCTGCGGCCCAGCAACCCTCAAGTGCCGGAGCGTAATGATTACGTATTACCTGACCCGACTCTCCCCATACGCGGCGATCAAGGCGGCGCGAACGTCAGTGGCAACACTTTTGGCTTCGGCGCTCGAAGTCCAGATGCCGAACTCTGAAAAACTGATCTTCATGCCGGTGGCCGTCGGTTCGATGTTACAGGCAATCCCGGGGCGATTGGGCGCATAGAGCAAGCCATAGCGCCTTTTGAACCCGCGCTCCGCAGGGTTCGAATCCCCGTGCGCGAGTTGAAATCCATGCCGTTTCACAACCGCATCCATGATGGCGAGCGCCTCGCGCACCTCCGCAGAATCAACGGACACCCCAACATCGGCCTGTTGGGGTGAACGCAACTGCAGGCGCACTTGCGCAGTTGCAATGGGATCGCAGCCGCAGAGTGCTACGGCAATTAATACAGAGATTAACGCAATCGTGCGCATGCCAATCACTCACTTCCCCAAGACAAAACTCACCCCAAACACCCCTGCAATCCCATACAACCACGGCGACACCTCCCCGCCCTTGCCGCGCAGCACCTTGATGACCACGTAGCCGATCATTCCCATGCCGATGCCGAACGAGATGCTTTGCCCCAGCGGAATCAGCAGCACGGTCAGAAATGCCGGCCAGCCTTCCTCCGGCGACGTCAGGTCCATCTCGCGCACCACGCTCATCATCAGGAAACCCACGACCAGCAGCGCGGGCGCCGTCGCAATCGCCGGCACCGCGCCAATCACCGGCGCAAAGAACAGCGCCGCCAGAAACAAGCCTGCCACCACCACCGACACCAGACCCGTGCGCCCACCTTCGCTCACGCCGGACGCGCTCTCAATATACGTCGTCACCGAGCTGGCCCCGCACAACCCGCCCCACACCGCCGCCAGCGAGTCCACCGCGAGCACGCGCTTGAGGCCGGGCAGTTGATGTTGTTTGTCGAGAAAACCGCCCTGCCCGCCCACGCCGATGACGGTGCCCATGGTGTCGAAGAAATCGGTGATGAGAAACGCGAAGATGACCGTGGCCAGCGCCGGCTTCAATGCGCCCAGGATGTCCGCCTGCCCGAACGTCGAGAAATCTGGCATTGCCAGCCATTCCCGGGGCAGCGTCACCAGCGCCTTCTCGCCCGGCATGACGGCATCCGCCACGGCCGCCAGCGCCGCCGTGGCCAGGATGCCGAACAGGATGGCCCCGCGCACGCGATACGCCAGCAGCACCATGATGAGGATGACGCCCGCCGTGGCCATCACGGTGGGCCGCGCGTTGAAGCTGCCGTGCGTGAGGAACACCGGGCCCGGCCCTTTGGCGATCCATCCCATTTGTTGCAGCCCGAGGAAGGCGATGAAGATGCCGATGCCCACGCCGATCGCGCGTTTCAGGTTCACCGGAATCACGTGCATGATCTGCTCGCGCGCGCCGGTCAGGACCAGCGCCGTGATGAGGGCGCCTTCCACCACGATGACACCCATCATGATTTGCCACGTCATCCCCGGTTGCGTGGCGTGCGCGACCACCGCGGCGTTGAGGCCCATGCCGCTGGCCAGCGCGAACGGATAATTCGCCCACACACCCATGATCAACGTCGGGATGGCGGCGCCCAGGCACGTCGCCGCGATGACCGCCGGCATCGGCATCCCCGCGGCGGACAGGATGAGCGGGTTGACGAAGATGATATATGCCATGGTCATGAAGGTGGCGCCGCCGGCGACGACCTCCCGTTGGACGGTGGTGCCCCGCGCCGCCAATCCAAAGCGCCGTTCCCAAAATCCCGCGTTGCCCATAGCCGCGTCGTATTTCGCCCGGCCAGTCTCCAAGGGTCAAGCCCCCCGCTCACTTGGCTGAAGGCTGGGGCGTGATTGAATTGAATATGGGTGGTTCGGAGTCCCGGCTTCAGCCGGCGAAGGCGTTGCAGTTCAAAGCGGGTGGAGATTTCCTTTGGTTGTTGACGGGGCCACGCTCAACCGCCTGAAGGCGGGACTCCGAACCACGTCGTTACCCGCTTCCAATTGCACCCGAAGCCTGGACTCCGAACCTGTTAACGCCCTGAAATCACGATTCTTGCCGAATAGTCCGGCTGGCTGTGGCGTCTGTATTTTCTACGGGTTTGACCCCAGGTGACAAGCGGCTGAATTGTCTCTGGATTGCGTTTGTTTGCACAGGCGTAATGTATTTAAAACAAGCATGTTGCGCACTGGCGGTTGGCTGGCTGGACACTTTTTTACCGCCGAGAACCTTGACATTTAGGCCTTTGCCAGAGATGATGGAAGGCTTTCACGTTCAATGTGGAACGTGGGAAACGAAACTATGGTGAAATTGAAACTAGGCTCTACGACATCGACCTCGAACCAGCGTAAAAACGGGCGCCGCGCCCGTTCTTTCTCTTTTGGCAAGGCGGACCGCCGGCATAAGTTCGCCGAGCGCGCCATCGTGCCCGACGAAAAGACCTCCCGCAAAGCCCGCGCCGCCGCGCCCAATGGCCACACCAACGGCCACAGCGCCCCGGCGCCCGCCACGCCCAAGCCCGGCGATGCCAACGTCCTCAACACCACGATGCCGTCCGGCCTGGACCTGTCCGAGAAGTTCAAGGACCTCGTCGAGCTGGCGCGCGAACAGGGCCACCTCACGCACGAAGACATTGCCGACGCCCTCGCGGACACCAATCACACCGCCGAAGACCTGGATGCCGTCCACGCCAAGCTGAACAATCTCGACATCGAGATCGTGGATCCGTCCGAGCTGGAGGAGGCGCAGCCCGCCGCCCAACCCGCCGCCGAGGAGCAGGAAGAAGACCGCGACCGCCTGGACAGCCTTGACGACCCCGTGCGCATGTACATGCGCCAGATGGGCAAGACGCCGTTGCTCACCCGCGAGCAGGAAGTCGCCATTTGCAAGCGCATCGAGGAAGCCGAGCTTCAGCTCAAGCAGGTGATTTACAGCTTTGGTTTCACGGCCAAGGAACACATCGCGCTGGCGGAGAAATTGATTTCCGAGCCGCCGAAGGAACGCTTTGACCGCGTCATCGTCGATAAGAAGATCGAAGGCCGCGAAGGGCATTTGAAGGTTCTCCGCCAACTGGCCAAGGGCGTCCGCGCGCTGGACCAGCAGGTGGATGAGGCTTACACGGACTGGCGCAAGGCCCACAGCAAGGCCGCGGTGACCAAGACGCTGGCCAAGATGCAGAAGCTCGACAAGAAGCTGCAGGCCGCGTTCCCGAAATTCTATTACAAGCAGAAGGTCCTCGAGGAAATCATGGTCGTGGCCGAAAACATCCACGACAAATTCCAGACCAGCCTGCGCATCGTCGAACAGCTCAAGGGCCACGCCCGCTCGCACGCCCAGCAGAACATCCTGCACGGCGAGGAAAGCAAGGTGCGCGCGCTCGAAGACTTCGTGCGCATGCCGGTGGCTGATTACATCAAGGCCTTCGAGCAGATGAAACATTTCGCCGCGCTGGCCCACCAGGCCAAGACCGAAATGGCCGAGGCCAACCTGCGCCTGGTCATCTCCATTGCCAAGAAATACACCAACCGCGGCCAGTCCTTCCTCGACCTCATCCAGGAAGGCAACATGGGGTTGATGAAGGCGGTCGAGAAGTTCGAATACCGCCGCGGCTACAAGTTCTCCACCTACGCCACGTGGTGGATCCGCCAGGCCATTACCCGTTCCATCGCCGACCAGGCGCGCACCATCCGTATCCCGGTGCACATGATCGAAATCATCAACAAACTCTGGCGCGCCCAGAAGAAGTTGATGCAGGAGTTTGGCCGCGAAGCCACGCCCGAGGAACTGGCCGACGAAATGCACATGACGGTCGAGCGCGTCAACGCGCTGCTCCGCATGGCCCGCCAGCCCATCTCGCTGGAAAGCCCTGTCGGCGATGACGGCGACGCCAACTTCGGCGATTTCATCGAAGACCAGAGCGCCGAGAACCCGGTCGATATGACCAGCCAGAGCATGTTGAAGGACAAGCTCTCGGACGTTCTCTGCACGCTGACCGAGCGCGAACGCAAGGTGCTCGAACTGCGCTTCGGCCTCGTCGATGGCTACCAGCGCACGCTGGAAGAAGTGGGCAAGCAGTACAAGGTCACGCGCGAACGCATCCGCCAGATCGAGGCCAAGGCGTTGCGCAAACTGCGCCACCCGACGCGTATCCGCCAGTTGCAAGGCTTCCTCGAAACCCAGGAAGCCGCGTAACGCGCGCGCGCATCAACCAATTCGCCAAACGGGCAGCGGCAACGCTGCCCGTTTTTTCTTGGACCGCGGCTGCGGCGAAGCCCAGCCGCAGCGCGCCGCCTGCAACCAGACCACCGGAGGTTCGTTTGTTCGTTTGACGTATCTCCTGCGAAGCGTCCTGGAGCGCGGCGTTTACGCCGCGTGAGCATGAATCCACTCTACGCAGTCGAGCAACCCACGT
Organism: Verrucomicrobiota bacterium; assembly: GCA_040754875.1. Lineage (GTDB taxonomy): Bacteria > Verrucomicrobiota > Verrucomicrobiia > Limisphaerales > JBFMBT01 > JBFMBT01. The sequence continues at coordinate 10,422 of JBFMBT010000105.1, forward strand.
TGAACCGGGCTGAAGCCCGCGCGCCTGATGAAGGAGAGCCTCACGCCAAGGACGCCAAGTGCGCAAAGGATCGGGGAGAAGAATTTGACGGCGATTCCCATCGCCTCACCTTCAGTACCAGTGGTGTTCGTGTGCGTGGGTCGAAAAACCTTTGCGCACCTGGCGTCCTTAGCGTGAGGCAATTGCTGCGCCGGGATCGGTCACCGCGGTTGAATCAGGTCCCACAGATTGCCGTACAAATCCTGGAACACCGCCACGATGCCATACGGTTCCTCCCGTGGCTCACGCACAAAGACGACACCCTTCGAGCGGTACCTTTCGTAGTCCCGCCAAAAATTGTCCGTGTGCAGGAACAGGAAGACCCTGCCTCCGGTTTGATTTCCCACGCGGGATTGCTGCGGCTCGTTAGACGCCCGGGCCAGCAGGAGGCGCGCCCCGGTTGAACCGGGCGGCGCGACGACCACCCAGCGTTTGTCTTGTTCCGGCACATACGAATCCTCCACGAGCACGAAACCGAGCTTGCCCACGAAAAACGCCAGCGCTTCGTCGTAGTCACGCACCACCAGGGAAACCAGCGCGAGGGATTGTTTCATCGTTCCTTCAATGCATCCGTGATAATTCTCCCTTTGCTTTGCAGTATTCCAGCGGATCGTCAATCCCCATCGCCAGAATCGCCTGCTTGCGCGCCTCGTAACTCTAGCTAGGTGAACACGATCGCTGCATTGTTTTGGATTGAGTGTTGGGCGGCACGATAGAGGCGCAAACAGGTGAACGATTCAACGCCATACCGTTGCCATTTCAGATCGCCTTTGCCTTGGGATTTGGTGGCTTCCCATAGTTCTTCGCTCTCGGGGTCGATGTCCAGAGGCAACGACAGCGCCTCCGCAAGCCGCTGGCATTCGGCCAGCAGCCGCTGGGATGAGCCAAGCATCCCGCCCGCGATCGGGAAGGCCGGTCCGGGTATGAGGACCGATGGGAAATCCTGGGGAATGTAGTAACCCTCCGCATCACTGTGGATGATGAGATGATCGAAGCAGCGTTGTATTGGGGCGCTCTTGAACCACCGGCCAAGGAATCCTCCCTGCGGCCGGCCGAACGCGTCGTAATATCGTTGCAATACCGGATCTTTCTCCGCCTTATCGCCACCCGGCGGAGCGAGCTTCCCTTCGATGTCGAGGTGCGCCGCAATCCGTCGCAAATAGTGCAACCCGGAATAACCGTACATACCGCACGACCAAACTTCGCAGGTTTCGGATTCGCGGTGGGCCGGGATCGATTGCGTCGCTAAAAAGCGATTCACACAATCAAATTCCGCCCGGAAGTGCTCGGCGCCTTCGGGATCGTTTTCGTTCAGGCCCGCAAGAATTCCTACTTCAATTGAAAGTCCCATAATTCAAGGCGTGCTGTAACCGACGCAAATGTCCGAGGTCCTTCGACGCCATTTTGCACCGGTTCTTTCTCTTGTTACTGGAATGTGTTCCCATCTGCCCGCACAAACTCTATCGCAATTTCCATTCGCTCCGCGAGCCAAACAATTCTAAATCGCAGCTTGCGCCGCTCCCCCATCTCATTGTCTGGTTGTCTGATTGTCTCCCCCTCCCCCGTCTCCATTTTTCTGCCCTGCATCTTTCTGCCGTCATCCCCAATGATTTCGCCTGGTCCTTCGTGTCCTCCGTTCCTCTGCGCATCACTCCATAACTCCACCACTCCAATACTCCCTTTCCCCACTCCCTCCGCTTGGAATACAGCTCGCCTTCGCGCCTCCTACCGGCGTAATATCTGATTATGACCGCCGCCATCTGGCTTGTTCTGTTGTTGTGCGCCGGCGTCGCCCACGCCGCGCCCGCCACGACCGCGCCCGTGGTCCAGCGCGACGGCCGCCCCTTCGCCTCCGCTTCCGCCCTGTCCGGCCTCGGCCTCGCCGTCAAGGAACTCCCCGGGCGCGATGCCATCGTCGCCTGTCACGAAGACCGTTGCGCGCCGCTCAAAGAATTCCGCCGCGAAGGTGCGGACATCCTGGTGTCGCTTGACGCGCTGTGCGAAGCCTTGAACCTCAGCGCCGCGTATGACCAGGCCCGAGCCACCGTCCGGCTCACCACCGTTGCCGCGCCCGCCGCAACCAGTGCCCCGGACGTCGGCCGGCTCGCGCCGGATTTCAAACTCACCCGCCTGGATGGCACGCCGGTCGCCCTGTCCGATTTCCGGGGCAAGCGCGTGCTCATCAACAGTTGGGCCAGTTGGTGAGGGTGCCGCAACGATCTGCCGGTCTGGCAGAAATTCTACGAGCAACACCGCCGTCCCGATTTCGAAATCCTCTCCATCGCCGTCGATGTTCAGGGGCCCGAGGTCGTCAAACCCTACACGACGCAATTCGGTGTCACCTTTCCCGTCGCCGTGGACACCGCAGACGTCTTCGGTGCGGCCTTCAAGCTGAAGCTCATCCCAGTGACGTTTCTCGTGGACGAAGTGGGCATCATCCGTTTGCGCGGCAGCGGGCCCAGCCGCGAACTATTGCAGAACATCGAAGCCCTGCTCAAAGAGCCTGTGTCGTCCGTCCGCAGCGCGCCGCCCAAGCTCGCCGCCGCCCGCACCAAAAAGGAACTGGAACAAACCGTCAAAAAGAACCCCGCCGACTGGCCGGCCCGCCTGGCGCTCGCCTCTGTGTATCACAGTGAAAAGAAACATACCCAAGCCCTGCGCCAACTCGAGGCCGCCGCCAAAGCCGCGCCCGACAACAGCGAAATCCTTTTCACCTGGGGCATGATTCTGTTTCACCAGAACCAAAAGGAGGACGCGCTCAGCAAGCTGAAACAGGCCCGCGACCTTGACCCCGAGAATTGGCGCATCCGCAAACAAATCTGGGCCATCGAACATCCCGACAAATTCTACACCTCCTCCTCGCCCGACTTCGCCTGGCAAAAGGAAGAACTCGCCCGCGAGAAAAAGGCCGCCCCTCCCCGAACCGGCAGGTAGCAGCCGAGGTAACGAGGCTCTGAACAATCGGACGGCCCCGCGCCTGGCTTCTCCTCGATTCGGTCTGCCCAAAATCCTTCTGTCGTCGCCTCCAATGATTTTGCCGCCAATGATTTTGCTAACTCCCCCGTTCCTCTGCGGTGCTCGTGCATCACTCCATAACTCCACCACTCCAATACTCCGTTTTCCTCCGCGCGCACGAATCAATCCTCCATCTCAGACACGCGCTTACAGCACAATCGCCTCAATTTCAGCATATGTTCCCACCACATGATGGGCCCGTGACAGCTTGTCCGCCGGCAGCGTGTTCGTGATGGCCACCACGCGCATTCCCGCCGCCAGCGCTCCTTCCACGCCCGCTGCCGAATCCTCGATCACCCAGCAGTCCGCCGGCGCCACGCCCAGCAATTCCGCGGTGCGCAGAAAAACATCCGGCGCCGGCTTGCCGTGCTTCACATCCTCGGAACTGACGATCGCCTTGAAATGCCGGCGCAGATTGCGCAGGCGCAACACCGATTGAATCGTCGCATGCCGCGACCCCGACGCCAGCCCCAGCGTGTACCGCGCGCCGGTTTTCTCCAGCAACTCGGGCAGCCCCGCGAAGATCGGCTCCTCCGCGTCCAGCAGCGCGCTGAACCGCCCTTCCTTCAGCGCCAGCAATTCCTCCAGCGTCTGCGCCGGCCGGTGCCGCGCCACGAAATCCTTCCACAACACCAGGTCCGATTTCCCGTAATACGCGGAGAACTCCACGCCGTGATTGTGCGCGTAACCCAGTTCCTCGAACACCTCGCGAAACGCGCGCTCGTGCAGCGGCTCGCTGTCCACGATCACGCCGTCCATGTCAAAAATAATGGCCGTGAGTTTCATCACGTCGAAAATGAAAGGGCGGGATTACTCCTTGTCCGACTGCAAAAACAGCGAATCCGCCGGCCGCTCGACCAGATGGAGCAGGTTGCCCTCGCCATCCTGAAAAAACAAAACGGTTCCGCCGCCCCCGGCGGGCCGGGTTTCCTCGGTGAACACCACCCCGCGCGCCGCCAGCGCCGCCCGCGCCCGCTCGATGGACTCAACCTGCAGCGCCAGGTGGCGCCAGCCCGCCAGGCGGTTGTCCGATGTTTCCTTGCGCGCCGAGCCGCTGGCGTAGATTTCAATCATCAGCCCGCCCGGCAGTTCCACGAAAAACGCCGGCGGGATCTCGCTGTTGGTGAAGATCACGCGCGCGCCCAGCATCCGCACATACCAATCCTTCAGCGTCGTCGTATCCCGCGCCGCCAGCCCAATGTGTTCGATGAAAAACTTGAGTCCGTTCTTGCCCATTTCGGCCAATTGGACGGACATCGGGCCTCAAAATCAATGGCAATTGAGGGAGGTAAACCCCTACGGTGTTTTCAGTTGCCACCGGGCCGTTTTGTGCGTGTTTGCCGGCGCCCGTTCGTGCTTGAATGTGGTCGCATGAGTTCAACCAGCCGCTCCTTCCGCCTCGCCCTCTGCCAGATGCGCGTGCTCGGCGGACGCAAGGACGCCAATCTGGACCGTGCCGCCGGACTCGTGGCCACCGCCGCCCAACGCGGCGCCCAAGTCGTCGTCCTGCCCGAAACCATGACTCTCGGCTGGACGCATTCCTCGGCCGCAACCGCCGCCGACGCCGTGCCCGATGGGCAGGCATGCCGCTTTCTTCGCGACCTGGCACAACGTCATGGCGTCTTCCTCTGCTCCGGCCTCGTCGAGCGCGCGGGCGACAAGATTTTCAACGCCGCGCTGCTCATTGACCCGCGCGGCGACATCATCCTGCACCATCGCAAAATCAACGAACTCGACATCGCCCATCACGTCTATGCGCTTGGCGACCGTCTTGGCGTGGCGCCGACGCCGTTCGGAAAAATCGGCGTCATGATTTGTGCCGATGCCTTTGCGCGCGGCCAGGTCATCAGCCGCGCGCTCGGAATGATGGGCGCGCAAATCATCCTCTCGCCGTGCGCCTGGGCGGTGCCCGCGGACCACGACAACCATAAGGAACCTTACGGCCAGCTCTGGCTCGACAATTACCAGCCGGTCGCCCGCGATTTCCAGCTCTGGATCGCCGGCGTCAGCAACGTGGGCTGGATCGACGACGGCCCGTGGAAGGGCCGTCCATGCATTGGCTGCTCGCTGGTCATCGGCCCGGACGGCCGCGAAATGGCGCGTGGCCCGTACGGCGCGGACGCCGAAACGGTGCTTTACGCGGAGATCAATTGAAACGCGGCAACTCACCGCAAAGAAACAAAGCGCGCAGAGGAGAGACAAAATCAAGCAGCCGATTGATTGCCAGCCCGCCGTGGGCCAAAAAAACGGCGGAGACTTGCGCCTCCGCCGTTCGTGCAATTATTTGAAACCGGGCTTAGTTGACTTTCTGCACCTTGACCAAACCGGTCTTCGGGTCGTAGTCGAACCGCTCGCCTTGCGGGAGCTTGGGCAGGCGCGCAATGTAGCGGGCCTTCACCGCTTCTTCCAGGGAAGGCGGGAGCTGCCCCTTCTCCTCTTTATACATGTAGATGCCGTAATTGAGGAGGTTCACCTCGTCCTGCGTCAACGGCCGGCCATCGCCGCCCAGGGGCGCATCCGCCGGGATTTCCACCGGCGCGGCCTCCTGTGCGGTGGCCACGGCGGTTTCCGCGGTGGGAGCCGGTTCCGGCGCGCCCACCTCGGGCAACGCGAGCGGCTTGGCCGCAGGCGCGGGAGCAGCGGGCGCGGCAGGCGCCGGTTGTTCCTTGCTGCCGCAACCGACACCGCACCAAACCGTCAATGCCAACAGGGATAAGAGCTTTTTCATAGACTACAGACGTAAAACCGGCTCTTAGTCCTGCGTGTTGATGGTCCACATGCCGCTGTTGACCGTGAGCGCGGCATTGGTGCGTCCCAGCGTCGCCGCCGGGGCCAGATACTCGACGTGGCCGTCCACCATCAGGTAGTTCCACATGCCGTTGTGAACTTCGCTGGCCTTGGGGAACGAGTAGGTGGTGCCGCCCTGCGCGCCCTGCGCGCCGTTCTGGATGTGGTCGTTGGCCGTGTCGATGACCGCGACGTCCGGATGGCCCATCAGGTTGCCCACGTGATAACGCTCGGTGACCAGGATGGTGCTCGGCGCGTCCATCACCATCTGCACGTTGACGGCGCGCTGATAGCGCGGGCTCGGGTTCGGCGGGTTGCCGGCTGGCGGCAGCGGGTCCGTCGTGTCCCACGGGTTGTCCGATGACGTGGCGTTGCCGTTGCCGAAGTTCCAGCTCAAGCCAACGCCCGTGCGCGAAACCGACGACGGCGGCCAGGGCGCGGTGGTGGTGTTTTGGCGGAAGCGCGGCATCGCGTAGGAGCGATGATTGTTGCGCGAGGTGGCGCTCATCCACGTCGGGCCGGGCGTGCGGTCGGTCGGGCACAGCAGCGTCTTGACGTACGCCGTGCCGGAGTAAGGCCCGCCCCATTGGTCGGACGCCGTGAGCGTGCCGCCCAGGTAGGAGTTGAGCAAATCGTCCCAGGTCATTTCCTGGCCGTAACGGAAACGCAGCCGCGAGTAGGGGAGTTTCTCGGCGCTGTCGCCCGTGTACATGTGCGAGGCCATGCCGATCTGTTTGGCGTTGTTCAGGCACGCGGTGGCCTGCGCCTTCATCTTGGCCTTGGCCAGCGCGGGCAGCAACATGGCGGCCAGAATCGCGATGATGGCGATCACCACCAACAGCTCGATCAACGTGAATCCCCGCATCCGGGGCTGCTTTTCAAACGACTTCATTTTCTGCATTGTTTCTTTCATTTCTAACTGCCCGGCACCGCACTCGTGCGAACTCACTGCCGGTGTGAATCCTGATGGACGCGCGAACCATCCGTCAGATTCACTTTTTTTCAAGCCGCCTGATTTTTCGCTGCCGGCTTGTGTGTGAGGAAGACGTAACGAGCAGCCGGTTTAGTTACATGAATCGGGGTTCCGGACGCAGTTCGCCAAGAAGTGACCAATGGCCGCCAAAAAATGCCCATTCGCGCCACAGCTTTCAGGAATTTCCTTAACCCTTTCGCGGTGGTGTCAGCCGTTCACCCTCCCACCCGCGTGAACGCTTTCTGCCCAGAAGCCGATTCAATGTCCGCGAAAAACCAACCCCATCGCTAGCGCATTTTAAAAAGATGCCGTACCATTTGGACTGCGGCGGCAATCCCGACTTGTCGGAAGACGCCGCTTTTCCGGCCTGCCGCTGGATTGAAGCGCTGTCGCCGCCCTGCGCTCTGTCAGCGCACTCCCCAATGGCCATCTACCCGCAAAGCCACTCGAAATGGCCATAGAATTTTCTGAAAACGTTCTAGGGCGTGGGCCTTGCCAGATACCTTCAGTCAGAAATCTGAAATCCGTCCTTGGCTTGACGCCACAATATGGTGTATGCTACCTACCGTTGGCCACAATAAGCAGCATTTTGGGGCCACCGTTTATGCGCTGTCCTAAGTGCGGTTGTCAGGACGATAAAGTGATCGATTCTCGCTCTTCCCGCGAAGGTTCCACCATACGCCGCCGGCGCCAGTGCCTGTCCTGCGGACATCGCTTCACGACTTACGAGGAAGTGGAGCAGGCCGGGCTCATGGTCATCAAGCGCGATGGGCGCCGCGAAGAATTTTCGCGCGAGAAGCTCGCATCCGGCCTGCGCAAAGCCTGCCAGAAACGTCCCATCAGTCCCGAAGTCATCGAAAACGTCGTCGAAAAGGTCACCGAGGAAATCCGCGATCTCTACGACGAGGAAGTGCCCACCATGGCCATCGGCGAACGCGTGATGGAAGCCTTGCGCGATGTCGATCAGGTGGCCTATGTGCGGTACGCCAGCATCTATCGGCGCTTCGATGAAGCGACCGATTTTATCCAAGCCGTCAAAAAACTGGAGGTACGACATGATACAGCTACGTTCCGACTGCCTGGTATTTGAAATGTCCACCGGCGAGACCATCCCGTGCTCCGCCGAGCTGGTCACGTTCGAACTGCTCGGCGACGCTGCCGCCTCCGTGGACCAGGAACTCATCCGCAACGCCGCCGCCGCCGTGCTGCATTACTTCAAGGAAGAACATGGCCGGGATTACGTGTCACTCGCCGAGTTCTCCCAAACGCTCGCCGAGGTCTTGAAGGGCTTCGGCCTCAACGTGCGCGTCCCCGGCCCCGGAGAAAAGATTCCCGCGCCGGACCGCCGCGTGGTGGGCCTGGACCTGCGCCGCCTCGCCGCCGACGCCGGCAAGGGCTTTGAATTGATTTTCTTCCAGCGTCTGCGCGACGAAATGACGGTGCAGCTTGGCCACGAAACGCGCCAGGTCCGTTTCAACGGCCTGCGCGGCTGCGTCAAACAACTCGTCGGCGCCCGCCGCTGGACGCCGCGCTGCCAGCAATTGAGCGACCAGATCGTGGAATACCTGCGCGGCTGCCTGGACCGCGAACACAAGGATTGTTCGCTCGTCGTTTGTTGAGCGGCCCCGTCGCCACCATCCCGCTCCTTCGTCATTTGGCATTCGTCATTGGTGCTTGCGTGGTCAATACTTTCCCCATGAGCAAAACCATTTTCGAAAAAATCGCCGCCCGCGAAATCCCCGCCCAGATCGTCTATGAAGACGACCACGTGTTCGCCTTCCGCGACATCAATCCCCAGGCGCCCGTCCACCTCCTCATCGTCCCCAAAAAACACATCGCGCGCATCGGCGAAGCAAAATCTTCCGACCAATCCCTGCTCGGCCACCTGCTCCTCAAAGCCGCCGAGGTTGCTGCAAAGGAGGGTCTCGCCCAGAGCGGCTACCGCCTGGTCATCAACAACGGTCCCGACGGCGGCGAATCCGTCCCCCACCTTCATTGCCACATCCTCGGCAAGCGCCACATGGCCTGGCCCCCCGGCTGAGCCGCCCGATCGTCCTCGTCCTCGTTCTCCTCCTCGTCCTCGAACCCTTGGGAGGCGAGGCGAATGCCCGCCCTTCGTGCCGTCGGGTGATTCCTCCATTCCGTGCCCGGCAAAACCGCCCCGCCGTTCGCCCACCTTGCGCCGCCGTCCGGCCGCCGCTCGGCAACCGGTGAACCTCATTTTTCCCGCTCGAAAGCTTGACCTTTTTCTTCGGATCGGCAGACTACGCGACTCGGCTGATTGGCCGTTTGTATGGAACATATTCGTAACATAGCGATTATCGCGCACGTCGATCACGGCAAGACCACGCTGGTCGACTGCCTGCTCAAGCAATCCGGCACTTTCCGCGCCAACGAGGCCAAGTCCTCCGAGGAGCGCATCATGGACTCGATGGACCTCGAACGCGAGAAGGGCATCACCATCCGCGCCAAGAACGCCGCGTTCAAATACAAGAACTTCCACGTCAACATCGTGGACACGCCCGGCCACGCCGATTTCGGCGGCGAAGTCGAGCGCATCATGAACATGATCGACGGCGTGCTGCTGGTTGTCGATGCCGCCGAAGGCCCGCAGGCCCAGACGCGTTTCGTGTTGCGCAAGGCCCTCGAAGCCGGCGCCAAGCCCATCGTCGTCATCAACAAGATCGACCGCGACAACGCCAATCCCAAGAAGGTGCTCGACCAGGTGTTCGA
>JBFMBT010000106.1:0-19892 GCA_040754875.1 Verrucomicrobiota bacterium
CCACGCGACCATCGAGCAGTTGCTCGTGCTGGCGAATCTCGAAGGCATGAACGCCGAGTTCATCCACATGGGGCTGCCGCAGCCCGAACGGCTCACGCGCCTGAACCAGATCGCCATCCGCCAGATGCTCACTCTCACCGCCTCCAATGCGTTGCGCCAGCTTGATCCGCCGAAGGGCCACAAGAGTTGAAAGTGGAATTAGCGAGATCAGCGTCGATGGGCGGGCGAAGACTGTTTTCCAAAGATTCAGAAAAACGCGGATTATATGCGGTTCAAAGTTCCGGGGTTCAAAGGTTCAAGGTTCCGGCCGAATGGCGCCGAATGGCGCTTTCGGTTCGCGGGAAGTTTGACAGGATGCGCGAGGCGCGGCACAGTGCGGACGTTGAATGTGATTGTCAAACCGGCGTTTGAAAAGTTTATCCGCCGCAAGGTGGAAGCCGGCGATTTTCGTTCGGCGGAGGAAGTGGTTTCGGAAGGATTGCGCTTGCTGCAAAAGCAGGACGAACAATTAGCCGCACAATTTCGTTCTCAAATCGATGAGGGTTGGAACCAGGCCAAGTCAGGCCAGTTGAGCAGTCCCGACCAAGTGCGAAAAAGACTGGCGGCCCGCAAAGCCGCGTGGAAGTCCGGGCGCAAGCTGGCATGAGATCCTACCGGCTGACGAATGCGGCCGAGGATGACCTTTTCAACATTTGGGCGTACATCGCCGAGGACAACCCCAAAGCCGCGGATCGCCTGGAGGACGACATTTTTGAAGCGTGCCTGCAATTGGCCCGCCGCCCGGACCTTGGCCACTTCCGGCGCGACCTCACCGACAAGCCCGTTCGATTCTTCCCGGTTCGCAGCACCTATTTGGTCGTTTACGATCCGGCCGCCGATCCAATTCAAATCATCCGGATTCTGCACGGAGCGCGGAACGTGGCTGCGGAATTGGGAGAATGAAGCCACCGAGGACGGCGACAATCCCCCCACAGGTACAGAAAATGCGCAGACTGAGGGCGCGGTTCAACGTTCCGGGTTCAAAGTTCAAGGTTCGATGCTCCCGATGCTCTACCTAAAATTAACCACAGAGGCGCGGACGGTTCTTGGCCGGAACGGACTTAACGGGGGAAACGTATCAGCGGAGGTAGATGAATTCTTTCAGGTTGAACAGGGATTGGGCGAAGTCTTGCCAGAGCTGTTCGCTGGTGGGGAGGGCGTCATGGGCAATGCCGTGGTGGATGGCCAGGTCCGTGAGGTGGCGGCGGGATTGGGCCAGTTCGCGGTCGTCCGGTGGGCGGCTGAGGGTGGCGATGAACATCGTTTGGATGCGTTGGTCGAGGTTCGCGTCGCCGGTTTGTTGCGTCAGTGAGCGGGCCCAGTAGCGGGCGGCGTCGATGACGAAGGGGTCGTTCAGCAGCGCGAGGGATTGGGCGGGGACGTTGGTGGTGTCGCGCCGGCCATGGGTGCTGAAGGGCTTGGGGGCGTCGAAGATTTCGAGGAAGGGGCTGAGGGTGTTGCGGCGGATGGCGAGGTAGATGCTGCGGCGCGAGGGATGGCCGAGGGGAACGGGCGGGCCGAACAATTCGCGGTCCAGGCGGCCGGAGACGGCGAGCAAGGAATCGCGGATGGCCTCGGCTTCGAGGCGGCGCAGGCGGAAATGGGAGAGCCATTCGTTGGCAGGGTCGAGTTCGCGGGCGCGCGGGGAAGGTTCGCTGCCCATCTGGAAGGCGCGCGAGGTGACGAGGAAACGAATCATCCGCTGGTGCGACCAGCCGTCGGCCACGAAACGCGCGGCCAGGTAATCGAGCAATTCGGGATGCGTGGGTTTGTCGCCCAGGCGGCCGAAGTTATCGACGGTGGGGACGAGGCCGCGGCCGAAGAGATGGTGCCAGAGGCGGTTGACCATAACGCGCGCGGTGAGGGGGTTTTGCGGGCTGGCGATTTCATGGGCCAACTCAAGGCGGCCGGAGGGGAGCGGAGTGGTCGAGTGGTGGAGTGATGGAGCAGTGGCGGCGAAGAATGGTTTCGTGCCGAGGACCTGGAGGTAGCCGCGCGGGATGGGGTCGCCGGGCTTGAGGTGGTCGCCACGGGGCATGAAGGGGGCGTCGTAGGCGGCGGCTTCGATGACGCCCGGCGCGTGGCGCGCGATGGGAATTTCGTTTTCGAGGCGGCGGTATTCATTCACCAGTGATGCGACGGCGGGCAGACCGGTGAGCGTGTTCGGCAACAGATTGCGGCGCGTCAATTCGTCCAGCAAAGCGCGCTGGGATTCGGTGACGCGCCCGGTGCGCCAGGCGTTGAGCGCGGCGGCCAGCAACTGTTCGTAACGGCCGGCAAGTTCTGTGAATGAGGCGGCGGCGGGTTGTTGCAGCAACTCCGCCGTGACCGGATTGGCATCGCGGGGATTTTCCTTCGCGTCATGGAACACGACGCGTTCCACGCCAAAGAAGGAGCGGCCATCGGCGGGCGCGGACTGGCCCCGGGCCAACACGGGCCGCGTGAGATCGTCATGGGTGCCGAACTCCAGATAGGCCCAGGAGCCTTTGCGATAGTTGGTGTCGAGCTTCACCCAGCCGGGCTGGTCGTTATCGAGCGTGGCCTTGGGGAAGATGGAATTAATTCCCAGTGGATAATTATCGACGATGAGCCGCACCATCGCGCCCTTGCCGCCCAGGGCGCGCACGCTGATGAAGTCGGTTTCGATCTGGAAGCGCGGCGAGGTGAACAGGCCACCGTGCCGCTGCGACAACGCATGCGAATACACGCCTGCGGGATGAATCGCGCTGACGACGCGCCCGCCGGAAGGCTCGAGCGCGAACTCACCGGCGTGCGCGGCGCGTGGCGGCAGATTCGCGCCCTGGCGAAACCATTGCGCGTCGCCGCCCGCGGAGAAATCCCATGCGAGCCGGTAATCGCGCGACCGGTCTTCGCTGGTCGCCGGTTGCTGCGCGATGAAGTCGCTCCACGAGCGGGCCAACTCCGTCGCGGAACTGCGCCGGAGCCGGGCGAGCGCGTGCAACGGATTGGACTCATTCTTCGCGGCTTCGCTCAACGCGCGTTCCCACTCGGCGGCGCCGCCGGCTTTGTCGCGTATCAACTTGAGCCGCTCCTGAACGCGCGCGAGTTCAGCGCGGCAATCGGCGTGCTGTTCGCGCTGCGCGGAGGGAAGCGCGGCGAGCGCGGCGTCCAGACTCACGCCGCTCACGCCCGCGGCGAACGATTGCGCGATTTCTTCCGCGCTCAGCGCGCGATGGTAGAGGCGCGCCTCGTCAATCTCGCCCGCGAGAAACGCGCGCCCGCCCCCGGTGTGGCGGCGGCCGAGCAGAATGCGCGCATGGCCGGCCTCGTAGGTGCGCAACGCGCTGTCTTCACCGGCCGGCGTGTAGGGCGGCGCGTACGGCACGCCGTTGCGAAAGAACGCCACACTGTTGTCCGCGCGATAGACGACCGCCACGTGGACGAGTTCGCCGGGCCCCGCGGTTTCCGCGATGCCGTTGAGGTTTTGCGAGCGGCGGAAATGATTGCTACCGGGCACCCATTTCTTCGGCTCCTTTTCCGCGAACACAATGGAATCAAAGAAGGCGCCGTTTGACGTCTCGACGGTCATCACGCCGCCGCCCTGTTGTTCCAGATTGGCGAGGGCGACCCACGCCTCGAGCGTTCGTTCGCGCAAATCGGCCTTCAACGGGGCGGAACGCAGGTGCGCCTCGCGGCCATCGAGTACGAGGCGCCCGTTGCGGATGCTCGCGGCGCCGAGCAACTCGCCATGCAACTCACCGACGCTGTCCCGGGCGTCACGATCAAAACTCCAGCGCGCCTGGGGCGCGGGGAGATTCGCGGGCGCGCCCGATCCGCGGGCCGACAACGCCGCCGCACGCCCGGCTGCCTCCAGTCCGGCCAGCTTCGCCTGCAATTCTTTCGCGCGCTGTTCGAGTTCCGCCACTTCGCGGTCATCCGTCGCTTCCCCACGAAAACGCGCGGCAATCGCCGGCACGCTGGCGAGCCACGCCGACGCCAATTGATCGCGAATCTGTTCCTTCAACGCCGCCAGTTGTTCGCGATGGCGCGTGAGCAAATCCGGCGTGTCGATGGCCACCTGCGCTGGGCGGGTGCTGGCCAGCACGCCGAACAGGGCGTAGAAATCGCGCTGGCCGATGGGGTCGAATTTGTGGTCGTGGCAGCGCGCGCAGGAGACGGTCAACCCTTGAAATGCTTTGGTCACGACGTCGATCTGGTTGTCCACCACCTTGACCTGTTCATCGAGCGTGTCCACGGGTTGGAAGCCGTGTTCGTTGAGGCGCAGGCTGGCGATGCCGAGGATGGATTCGTTGAGGCCCTCGGCGCGGTTCAGGCGCGGGTTGGGCAGCAGGTCGCCCGCGAGATGTTCGCGGATGAGCTGGTCGCAGGGGACATCCGCGTTGAACGCGCGGATGAGATAATCGCGATACCGCCACGCCTCGCGAATCTCAGGGTCGCCTTCGCTGCCGTGCGTCTCGGCGTAACGCATCAAGTCCAGCCAATGCCGAGCCCAACGTTCGCCAAACGCGGGCGAGGCGAGCAGGCGGTCCACGACTCTTTCGAAGGCGTCGCGTGATTTGTCGGCGGCGAACGCTTCGAGTTCCGCCGGCGTCGGCGGCAGGCCGGTCAGCGCGAAGGTGACGCGGCGCAGCAACGCGCGGCGATCGGCCGGCGCGGCGGGCTTCAAACCGCGTTCCTCCATTTTGGCGAGGAGAAAGCGGTCCACGGGATGTTCGCTCCAGCGCGTGTCTTTGGGCTTGGGCACGGGCACCGGCCGCACGGGTTGGAAACTCCACCATTGCTTGCGCACGGCGAGCGTGGCATCCCACGAAACGGCCTCGGCGGTTTCGGGCGGGCGGTCGCGCGGATCGGGCGCGCCCAGGATCACCCAGGCGATGAAATCCTTGATGATGGCGTCATCAAGCTTCGCGCCTTTGTCGGGCATCTTGAGGTCGGGATTTTCGTGGGTCATGGACTGGATGAGCAGGCTTTTCTTCGCGTTGCCGGGGATGATGGCCGGGCCGCTGTCGCCGCCCTTGAGCAGGCCGGCGCGGTCGTCGAGCTTGAGGCCGCCCTTGGATTTTTTGCCCGCGTGACATTCGTAGCATTCGCCGACGAGGACGGGCCGGATCCTTTTCTCGAAGAACTCGAGTTGCTCCGCGGAGGGGGCCGCCGACGCACGCACGAGGGAGAGCGAAGCCAGCGCGATCAACAACCGTGAAACACAGGCCTGGCGATGGGACATACGAGGCACATTGTTCCTGCGCGCCCCTGGCGAGGCAATGCTTTCCTGCAACCGAAGAACGATGTGAAGTTGGGCCCTTGGAGTTTGCGCATTGTAATCTCTTCGTGTGCCCGAAAAAAGCCGATCGCATTTTCACCTCTTGAACACACGCACCATTCTGTGTTAAATGCATTCAAGGAACAGGTATTTTAGAAGGAAGTAACAAAGTAGCGCCTTAAACATACATCAAGGAGAGGGGGAAAATCCTCGCGCACCAGCGGGTGGTGTTTGTCTTGGTCTTGTTTTTCGGGCGGTCAATGCGCGGATCGGATGAGGCAAGGGATTCCTGTCATCATGATATTGAGCGTCGGATTTGCCACGGCAGTCGTGGCAAATCCACCCGTGGAATTTGACCGCGATATCCGGCCCATTTTGCGGGAGAACTGCTTTGCCTGTCACGGCCCCGATTCATCATCGCGCAAGGCCGGCTTGCGGTTGGACACCAAGGAAGGCCTGTTCGGAGCAGCGCAACAAGGATCCGCGCTCATCGTCAAAGGCAGGTCCAAAGACAGTCTGCTCTACCAGCGCCTGACTGCCAGGAACCCGGACGACTTGATGCCGCCGCCCAAGTCGCACAAGGCGCTGGAGCCGCGGGAAATCGCTTTGATCGGGGATTGGATCTCCCAGGGCGCGCCCTGGCAGAAGCACTGGGCCTTCGAGACGCCCAAACGGCCGCCGCTGCCACGCGTCAAGAACCCACTATGGCTGCGCAATCCCATCGACGCCTTCGTGCTCGCTTCACTTGAATCACACGGCCTCAAGCCCGCCCCCGAAGCCGACCAGCGGGGGCTCATCCGCCGGTTGACGCTGGACTTGACCGGGCTGCCGCCCACGCCTGAAGAAGTGGCGGCGTTTGTCGGCGACACTTCGCCATCGACCTACGAGCGCGCGGTCGATCGTCTGCTCAGCTCACTCCGCTATGGGGAACATCGCGCGCGCTACTGGCTTGATGCCGCGCGATACGGCGACACCCACGGCCTGCATCACGACAATTACCGCGAAATCTGGCCGTTTCGCGACTGGGTGATCAATGCGTTCAACCGCAACCAACCTTTCGACCAATTCACCATCGAACAGGTTGCCGGTGATCTCCTGCCGAACCCCACGCCCCAGCAGCTCACCGCCACAGGATTTCATCGCTGCTGCGTCTCCACGCACGAAGGCGGCACCATTGAAGCCGAAAACCTCGCCAACTACGCTCGCGACCGCGTGGAAACGACCGCGTCCGTCTGGCTCGGGTTGACGATGAATTGCGCCGCGTGCCACGACCACAAGTTCGACCCCATCTCGATGCGGGATTTCTATTCATTGAGCGCCTATTTTCGGAACACCACGCAGAACCACATGGACGGCAATGTGAAGGATCCCGAACCGGCCTTGCGGCTCGCCCTGGATGGAGCCGATGCGGAACGCTGGGGCCGCCTGTCTAGGGAACTGGATGTCGCGAAGGCGGCGCTGGCGGAGAAGACGAAACAGTTGAAAGCCCTGGCGGCAACCGCCACAACGGCCGATTTGGAACGAAGGTTGGGCCTGAACTCCCCCATCGCGACCTATGCCCATCAGGAAACCAAATTCTCTGCGACCGCATCGGCCCCGAATCCAGCCCCGGCGCCAATCCCGCCACCGCCCGCCCCTCGCGGCACTCCGACGTTGCACCGGGCCAGCGTCCAGCGCGTGAATCCCGTGACGCTGACGCAAACAAGGTCTTTCCCGTTGCCATCCCAGGCAGGTTCGGTCCCGGTGGTGCCTGCACGTCCAGCCACCAATTCGTCCCCCGTTTCGGCGCCGGCGCGAAATGCCAGCGTTGATCTGGGCAATCTCGCCGATTTCGAGAAGAGCGACGCGTTCTCGGTCAACTTCCTGGCCAGCAATGCCGGCGGCTATCGCCGGTTCGGCCCCGCCGTGGGGCGCATGGAACAGGCGGATAACGAGCGACCTCACCGAGGCTGGCGCGTTTCAGTCGTTGGCGGCGACGTCTTCGTTCATCTTGTTCATCAGTGGCCCAATAACGCCATCGAGGTCGCCACCACCTCCCAGCCCCTCAAAGTGAATCTCTGGCGGCTGGTCACCGTCACCTACGACGGCTCCGGACGGGCTGAGGGCGTCCGTATTCGCATCGACGGAAAATCCACCGGCTGGCGCGCCAACAAGAACTCGCTCAATGCCAGCATCCGCGTGAGCGCGCCCTTGCAAGTGCTCCATCGCGAGGGTTTCGGCGACACGGGCGGTGTCCGGCATCTTCAGGTCTTCGCGCGCGAACTTCAAGCCGTCGAAGTCCGGCTTCTGCCGGGATTGCCGGCACTGGCGGCTATCGCGGAAAAACCAGCCGCCGCGCGCACCCCACGCGACCAGGCCCAATTGTTCGACTTCTACTCCCGAGCCGATGGCGAGTTTCAAAAGTTCGCCAACTCGGTCACCTCGTTGCAAAATGAACTGGGCGGCTTGCGCCAGTCCAGCCCGACCACTTTGGTGCAAAAGGAACGCACTGACGCGCAGCCGATGGCGCACATTCTCAAGCGTGGCGAGTACGACCAACCTGGCGAACAGGTTGGGCCGGGAGTTCCCGGCGCGCTTCATCCTCTCCCGCTCGATGCGCCCGACAACCGCCTGGGCCTTGCCAGATGGCTCGTCGCGCCGGACAACCCGTTGACCGCCCGCGTCATCGTAAACCGGTTCTGGCAGGAAATCTTTGGCTCAGGCATCGTCCGTACGGCCGGGGATTTTGGTGTCGTTGGCGAACCGCCGTCTCATCCGGCGTTGCTCGACTGGCTCGCGGTTGAATTTCAGGAGTCCGGCTGGGACGTGAAACATATCTTTCGCCTCATGGTGACCTCGGCTGCCTACCGCCAGACCGCCGCCGTGCCCCAAGAGGATTGGGCCAAAGACCCGGACAACCGGCTCCTCGCCCGCGGACCGCGGTTCCGCATGGATGCCGAGATGATTCGCGACCATGCTCTGGCCGCCAGCGGTTTGTTGGGCGCCAATATCGGCGGTCCCAGCGTCAAGCCCTACCAGCCGGATGGAATATGGGAAACGGTTGCCATCATCCAAAGCAACACTCGCCGGTACACCCGCGACACCGGTGACAAGCTCTACCGCCGCAGCTTGTACACCTTTTGGAAGCGCACCGCGCCTCCCGCATCCATGGAAGTCTTCAACGCCCCCACGCGGGAAATCTGCACCGTCCGCCGCGAGCGCACCAACACGCCCATGCAGGCGCTCGCCTCCTTGAACGATGTCCAGTTCATCGAAGCCGCCAGGCACCTCGCCCAGGGCGCCCTTTTGCGCGGCGGCGGTTCGTTTGACGGCCGCCTGGCATGGATGAGCGAACGACTTCTGGCGCGCACCTTCTCACCGGCAGAAACAACCGTCGCGAACAAAACCCTTCGGGGAATGCAGGACTATTATCGCATCCACCCGTCGGATGCGCAGGCGCTGCTGCAAGTCGGCGAATCCCGGTTCGATGCCTCGCTCGACCGCACCGAACTCGCCGCGTGGACAATGCTCGCCAACACACTGATGAACCTCGACGAAGTGCTGAACAAATAGGATGTGGCCACCGAATCATCACGCGCTCCACGAGACCCGCCGCCAGTTCCTGACGCGCGGCGCCAGTGTTCTGGGAACCGCCGCCCTGGCCGCGCTCACCGGCGCGACTCATTCATCACATGCGGTGCCCGCGGCCGGCCGTCACGGCGGTTTGGCCGGCCTGCCTCATTTCGCTCCGAAAGTGCGAAATGTTATTTTCCTCCACATGATGGGCGGCCCGTCCCAGATGGACTTGTTCGATTACAAGCCGCGCATGGCGGAATTGTTTGACAAGGACCTCCCTGACTCCGTTCTCAACGGTCAGCGGATTACCACGATGACCTCCGTGCAGAAGCGTCTCCCCATCGCGCCTTCCAAATACCAGTTTGCCCGCCACGGCCAGTGCGGCATGTGGGTGTCCGAACTGCTCCCGCAATTCGCCCGCTGCGTGGATGACGTTTGCTTCATTCGCTCCATGCGCACCCCCGCCATCAATCATGAACCGGCGGTGACACTTTTCCAGACCGGCAATCAAATCACCGGCCGTCCCAGCCTCGGCTCCTGGGTCAGTTACGGGCTGGGAGCCATGAATGAGAACCTGCCGGCCTTTGTCGTGCTCGTCGCCAACTCCACGAATGTCGAACAGGTTCAAGCGCTTTCCTCTCGTCTCTGGTCCGCCGGTTACCTGCCCGGCCAGCACGCCGGCGTGGCTTTTCGCAGCGGGGGCGACCCTGTCCTGTTCCTTAACAATCCGCCCGGTGTTCCAACCGATGTCCGCCGCAAAACACTCGATGGCCTCAAAGCGCTGAACGAATTGAACCACCGTTCGGTCGGCGATCCCGAAACGCTCACCCGCATCGCGCAGTACGAACTGGCGTTTCGCCTGCAAGCCAGCGTCCCGGAATTGACCCGCATCACCAACGAGCCGGATTCAACCTATCAATTGTATGGCGAGCAGGCCAAAAGGAGCGGCTCATTCGCCCACACCGCCTTGCTGGCGCGCCGCATGGTCGAACGCGGCGTGCGCTTTGTGCAGATTTACCACAATAACTGGGACACGCATTCCAACACCGCCGGCCGCCTTCCCGCTCAATGCAACGACATCGACCAGGCGTGCTACGGCCTGATTCAGGACCTCAAACAGCGCGGGCTGTTCGACTCGACCCTCGTCATTTGGGCCGGCGAATTCGGACGCACCATCTACTGCCAGGGTGACCTCACCCGGCAAAACTACGGCCGCGATCATCACGGTGGCTGCTTCACCATCTGGATGGCGGGGGGCGGCGTCAAACGCGGCTTCATTTTCGGCGCAACTGACGACTTTTCCTTCAACGTCGTAAGCGATCCCGTCGGCGTTCACGATTTTCACGCCACTGTGTTGCACTTGCTCGGCATCGACCACGAACGCTTCACCGTCAACGTTCAGGGCCTGGACTCCCGGCTCACCGGCGTCGAATCCGCCCGCGTCGTCACCGAAGTGCTCGAGTGAACCGTTCGGGCCGCCAAATCCACAGGCAGCACGCCTTCACTGGCCACGGCGCCACGGCACCGCGCGGTCTGGTATATAATGCGGCTTGACGACGTTTGTCGTCATGCTATATTGACGACAAACATCGTCCAAGCATCCCATGAAACAGGCTCCCAACATCGGCCGCGGTGAGATGGACATTTTGCGCTTTGTGGCGGACCACGAACCGGTCACGGTGCGGGATGTGGCCGACCACGTGGCCAGGACCAAAGGGCACACGCGCACGACGGCGCTCAACGTCATGGAGCGGCTGCGCCAGAAGGGTTATCTCACGCGGCGAAAGGTGGACGGAGTTTTTCATTATTCGCCCTGCGTGCCCAAGCCGGACCTGTTGCGCAAGCTGGTGCGCAATTTCGTGGACTCCGCGCTGGGTGGGTCGGTCTCGCCCTTTGTGGCGTATCTGACGGAGGAAGCGGACCTGGACGAAGCGGAATTGCGCGAATTGCGGCGGCTGGTGGCGGGGTTGAAAGCGAAGGAAAAATGAACGCGCCGGCACAGTTCCAATTCGTCGAGGCCTGGGGCGAGGCGCTGGGGCGCGCGAGTTGGCAGGGCGCGGTGGTGATCGCCGTGGTGTGGCTGGTCTGCCGCGCGTGGCCGACAATGCCGGGACGCCTGCGCTGGTGGTTGTGGCAGGTGGCCATGCTCAAGCTGCTGATCGGGCTCTGGTGGGCCGCGCCGATCGAGCTGGCTGTGTTGCCGCCGAAAGCGGAACCCGCGCCCGTCGCCGTGGGCACCGCGTCGGAGGGTTCCTACTCCGCCGGATTTGCCGCGGAACCCGTCGGCGCTGCTTTGCCGCAGTCTGCACCTGGGGTGCGCCCGGATTGGAAAGCTGCGTTGATTCTGTTGTGGCTGCTGGGCGTGGGCTGGGGTGTGGCGCGACTGGGCCGCGAATGGCGGCGGGCTTTGCGGATGCGGAGCTTGCTGGAGCCGGTCGAAAACGAACCGGCCATCGAGATGCTGCACGAGCTTTCGCAGCGGCTGGGGTTGCGTCGCGCCCCGGCGCTGGCGCAATCGGACGAAGCGCCCGGTCCGTTGCTGCTGGGTGCGTGGCGGCCGGTGATTGTGCTTCCGCGCGCGCTGGCGCGCGACCTGGACCGGGCGAAATTGCGCCTGGCGCTGGCGCATGAACTGGCACATGTGCGCCGATGTGATTTGCTGTGGAAC
Source organism: Verrucomicrobiota bacterium (assembly GCA_040754875.1). Taxonomy (GTDB): domain Bacteria; phylum Verrucomicrobiota; class Verrucomicrobiia; order Limisphaerales; family JBFMBT01; genus JBFMBT01. The sequence continues at coordinate 11,505 of JBFMBT010000106.1, forward strand.
TGGCTCCCGCTGGCGGCGCAAACGCTGTTTTTCTTCCACCCGCTCGTGTGGGTGGCCCACCGCCAGTGGCGGCTCGCGCGCGAAATGGCATGCGACGAAGAAGCGGTGCTGGCCGTGGAAGCAGACCCGGCCGATTACGCCGTGATGCTGGCGGATGCGGTCGAGCGCAGGAATGTTGGCCCGGCTCCGGGTGTGTTTGCGATGGGCGTCGTGGAGTCCGGCCAGGCGATGAAAACCCTCAAATGGAGAATCCATGCTATGAAATACATTCGTCCTTATTCGCGCCGCCGCCTTCTTGGGCTGGCGGCGGCCATCACCACGGCCCTGGCCCTCGGCGTTGTGCCGTGGAGGCTGGTGGCGCAAGCCGCCCGCCCCGAGGCGGAGGAGAAGGAGCGCGCGGCCCGCGCCCAACAGGAACAAGTGGAGAAAAGGAAAACGGAACGCGTCGAACCGGAAAGCCAGGGCACGGCCGACCCCAAGCCGCGCAAGGTAAAACGCCCGACGAAGGAGCCGGAATCAGCAGGCGCGGGCGACCCGTTCGGCGCCGGTTTCGCCGGCAAGGGAGCCAAGTGGTCCGCACCGGTGGGATTGGGCGACGAAGGCGGCGGAATCAAGTCCGCGCAGGTGCCCGAGGCGGCGAAGGCGGAGTTGGAGGTGACGCGGGCGGAACTGGCGGCCGTGCAGGCGAAGGTGAAGCGGGTTGCGGAGTTGTTCGAGCAAAAGCGAGCGTCCCAGGCCGAACGCGAAAACGCGGAAGCGGAACTGGCGCACGCACAGGCAAAGGTCAAGCTGGCCGAGGCGCGGTTGAGAGACGCCGGGAAGAATGCGTTTGATTCTGGCGGCAAACAGAAATTCCCACCGGAGGGATCGGCCAAACAACGGCTGCGCGAAATCGATATGGCGCTGGCCTTGCGGCAGTATGAGCGCGTGCAGATGGAGGCGTTCGAGGCGGGGTTGCAACGGGATTTGATGAGTCGCAACGGATTGAAGGACGAGGAAGTCAAACAGCGTTACGAGACGCTGGAACGAACCATCCACATCCTGCGGGAACGCGCGGAAGGGCTGCGACAGTTCATCCTCGATTTCGAACAGGGCGGCGGGGCGAAAGGGAAATGACGCCGGGCCCTGAGGGTGAGCGTTGCGAACGAATTCGCCGGAGCGGATTCAAGCGACGGGCGGCCACGGCGGTCAGCGACGGAAGGGCAATTTCAGTTTCGGTGAAGTTGATTCTTTGGTGTCCGGCACCACCACCATGTCTCCCCGTTGCGCGCAGGCGTGCAGGAAGAGCAAGAAGAGCCAAGCGGGGACCACGATCCGCCCCGGACCAAGCTCGGGGCATCCGCTATTGAAGGGGAACCCACTCCCAGTGGTTCGCGCGCTTCGGGGTGAAATTAACGAGGCTTGGCGGTGAATCCACTGTGGCGGGCAGAACAATGGAGAATGGCTTTGAGGCATTCAGGTCGGTCGGCAGGACAAACAGTGCCGTGTATTCGCCGACCCAATGCCGTCCCGTCCTTGGCAAATTTGTTCCCGCAAACGACCTGCCGGGCAATACGTCATCAAAGGCCCGCCGCTCGAGCCTTCCAATCCGGTCATAAACAACGGAGTGTTCCCAGTCAGCCCTAAGCGCCCATTCGGACGCATCTTGCTTCAGGCGGACTTCCTTGCTGGCAAACTGAACGCGTGCGCCCTGAGGAATCTCCAGGTAAACAAACAGGGTTCCCGGGTGATCCTCGGTCACGCTTCCGCCGATGGTGGCGACCGAGGCACCCAAGCGAATTTGCAGCGTGCTTTTGTGTGGCGGCGGATAAGACGGCGAGCTACCGGGCTCCTGCGGCTCAAAGTAAACATTCCTTTTGTGCGCCACGCACCCACCCACCAATAGCGGAAGCAATACCAGCCATGAGTATCTCATGTCGTCCCCATAGCAATCGAATCTTGAACTGTCAAATCTGGCGCGGCCACCACAATTGACCTATCTGTCCGGCAACGTGAACACCTCGGGCTTTCCATCCACTTCCAGCGTTACCGTGGTTTGCTCGATCTTGAGTACCTTCGCGCCATCGACCTTTTCACCCACGAACACCGAGTTGCCGTTGATCAAGGCAGATGGACTCGCGGATTCGCACGGATAAAGAGGGCGAGGTGGTACGGGCTTACCCTCTGAAACCCCCTCTCCCTTGTTCCCTCTCCCCGTCGTTCCTCCGGGGCGAGGGAGACGCGCGCGATGCGTCTGAAGTAATTGTGCGTGGGGATTTGCGAAGCGCAACAAAGCGCCATCGGACTGGCGCACTCCAAAACGCTGGCGCGTGGGCTTGTACGCACGGTGTGGGCGCGGTTTAGTCACCGCTGACGCCTTCAGTGTGACTGACCAGCGCCACAAGAAACCCAGTAACCAATCCGACCGTAATGCAATGGAGGCAGAGATGCGGTTGTCTCCAAAACCAGTAAAACGTCACGCGGAAAGCCATGCTTCCGAGGGCAAGCTACCAAAGGTGGTAACACGTCAGTAAGCCCATCAACAACATGACAATGCCGACTCCGATCAATGCCGATGAGAGGAAAAAGTAATCCTCTGCGACGTATGACGTCGCGGGCTTGTGAGGATCGTAAATCACCGCAATCGGAGCGCCTTCTTGTTTGGGTTTGCCGTGCCCCACCGAGCCTTCCACGGAATACTTTCTGCCATCCACCTTGTATTCAACGATCGGATGATAACTTGGCCCTTCAAAATCCGATCGCTCTTTGTTTGAAACGACCGTTCCGACGGTGCGTACAAAGTCCGCGACTTTCAATTTGAGATAGCTTCGGTAAATCGCGCGGGCGATCGCCAGGCCCAATCCGGCCAAGGGAACCAAAATCAGCACGATATGTTTGAGCGTTTCGGACATGAAACCACCTGTTGAGGCGCTGCGTAAGCGTTTACCAACCCGTTATACGGTTCAAGCGCGATCCGTAACCTGTCGCTTTCTGCTCACCCTGTTCACACGCTCGGTTTGCACCAATACGCGCGTTCATCGTCCATCCTTGGTTCACGCATCCTGTTCATGTCCCGATCGAGGCTTCAACGAACCTTACGCCGCGCGCGCGCGGCTCGGTGGTTCGATCATTCGCCTGATTCACGGTGGTTTCCGCCGGGCATGAATCGGATTCATGGGGTTTAGAAATCTTTTGTCCGCAGGCTGGCATGCGCGGCACCGGCGCTGCTTTTCAGCAGGGCGTGGCGCAACGTGCCGGTTGCGCCGGTGAAATGCCATGCCGGTAGTCATTGATAGTGCAGCACGCGAGCGGGCGACCGAAAACTCGGTCGCGGTGGAAGCGCCGCCATCGCGCGCGCGTAAGCTCGGCGTGGCGCGCAAGGCGGGATCGCTCGTGATCATCGGCAACGGCATGGCGGGTTACAAACTTTGCGAGCGGCTGGCCGAGCTCAAGGGGACGCGGCGGTTTCAGGTCACGGTGTTCGGCGAGGAGCCGCGCCCGGCGTACGACCGCGTTCATCTGACGCAATTCCTGCACGGGCGCGCGGCGGATCAGTTGACGCTCGCGCCGCGCGAGTGGTACCGCCAAAACGGCATCGAACTGTTCACGGGCGACCCGGTGGTGGCGGTGGATCGCGAGCAGCGCGTCGTTCGTTCGGCCAGCGGGCGCGAGGTGCGCTATGACCAACTGGTGTTTGCAACGGGTTCGCGCGCGTTCATTCCGTCGATGGAGGGGCGCGATTTGCCCGGTGTGTTTGTGTATCGCACGGTCGAGGACCTGGAACGCATCCGGGACAAGGCGCAAAGCAGCTTGCGCGCGGCGGTGTTGGGCGGCGGTTTGCTGGGGCTCGAAGCCGCCAAGGCCATCAAGGATTTGGGCGTTGATGTGTGGGTGGTGGAGCGCGGCAGTTCGCTGCTGGCGCGCCAGTTGGACCCGGAAGGCGGCGCTGTGCTGCGCGCGCACGTCGAAAGGCTGGGGTTGCACGTCTGCACCGGGCAGGAGGCGGACCGCATCGAGGAACACGACGGCGACAAACTGGTGCAATTCCGCAACGGTGAATGTCTGCGCGTGCAGATGGTGGTCATCGCGGTGGGCATCCGCCCGCGCGATGAACTGGCCGCGGCCTGCGGGCTCAAGCTCGGCCAGCGCGGCGGCATCGAAGTAAACGATTTTTTGCAAACGTCCGACCCGCACATCTTCGCCGTTGGCGAATGCGCGTCGCATCGCGGCACCGTCTATGGCCTGGCCGCTCCGGCGTTTCAAATGGCCGACACGCTCGTCGCGCTGTTGCTTGGCAAACGCCGCGAGTTCACCGGCGCGGAACAATCCACGTGGCTCAAGCTGCCGGGCATTGCGGTGGCGACGCTGGGTGATTTTCAAGCGGACGAAGAAACGCTGACGGCGCGTCCATCCGGTGGTTATCGCCGGATTGTGGTGAAGGACAGCCGGCTGGTCGGCGCGGTGGCGGTGGGTGAGTGGCCGGAGCAGGCGCGCATTCAGGAAGCCATCGAACGCCGCCGCCGCCTCTGGCGCTGGCAGCGCAATCGTTTCCTGCGCGACGGCCGCATCTGGACCGAATCCGCGCCGCAACCGGTCGCCGAATGGCCGGCCGATGCGATGGTCTGCAATTGCCTGCGCGTGCGGCGCGGCGCGCTGTCCACGGCGTGCACGCAAGGCTGCACCACGGTCGAACAACTGGCGCGCACGACCGGCGCCTCGACCGTTTGCGGCTCGTGCAAGCCGTTGCTGGCGGAACTGGTCGGCGCGCCCATCGTGTCGCGCCTGCAACCGGGCACGCGATTGCTGGTTGTCGCGTCGGCCATTGCGTTGCTGCTCACGCTGGTCATTGGTTTTCTGAAACCAATCCCGTTTTCCAACACCGTGCAGGGTGGTTTCAAAATCGACGTTCTCTGGACCAATCCGCTCATCAAACAAATCACCGGCTTCACGCTGGTGGGCGTGGCGGTCGTCAGCCTCGTGCTGTCGCTGCCCAAGCGCATCAAGTGGATTTCGTTCGGGCAGGTGGGGTGGTGGCGCGCGTTTCACGCCACGTTGGGCGCGTTCACGCTGGTTGCGCTGGTGACGCACACGGGCTTCCGGCTCGGGCACAATCTCAATCTCATTCTTATGCTGAACTTCCTGGCGCTCGCGTTGGTGGGCGCGCTGGCGGGCGGCGTGACGGCTTTGGAAAATCGCATGGTGGGTCCGGTGGCGCGGCGTTTGCGGGCCTTATGGACGGGCGTCCACATCGCATTGGTGTGGCCGCTGCCGGTGCTCATCGTGTTTCACGTGCTCACGTCCTACTACTTTTGAAGTGCGCAAAACATTGTTGCTCTGGATTGCCTGGATCGGAGTCGTCTCGGCCATGGCTGCCTATCTGACATATCGGTTTCGCGGAACGGATCGCTCGGTTTTCCTGCCGGGGCCGACCACCCATGGGCATTACCAGATCGAAATGTCGTGCCACACGTGCCACACGCCAAACATGGGTGTGAAGGAGGATTCCTGCATCCAATGCCACGGCGCGGAACTCAAGGCCGCCAACGATTCGCATCCCAAAAGCAAATTCACCGACCCGCGCAACGCCGACCGCCTGGCCATGCTCGACGCAGCCAATTGCCTCACATGCCATCGCGAGCACATGCCCGCGCGCACGCGCGCCATGGGCGTCACGTTGCCGGACGATTATTGTTACCATTGCCATCAGGAGACGGTGAGGGACCGCCCGAGCCATCAGAATTACGCCTTCGATTCGTGCGCCACGGCCGGGTGCCACAATTACCACGACAACCGCGCGCTCTACGAAGATTTCCTCATCCGCCACCTCGGCCAGCCGAAGACGAAGGACGCGGCGAAGGTCACCCAGCGCGAGTTGATGGCCTATCTCATCGAGTCCGGCCGGCGCGAGGAAAAGCCCGCGCTCACAGCGGCGCAACATAACGCGCCCGCGGACGTAAAGCCTTCCGCCGAAGTGGTGCATGCCTGGGCTTCGACCGCGCACGCGAAGGCGGCGGTGAATTGCCAGGACTGCCATACGGTGGAAGACCCGGCCACGAAAACGAAACGGTGGTCGGACAAGCTCACGCACACGGCTTGCGCCACCTGTCACAAGGAGGAAACCAACGGCTTTCTCGCGGGCAAACATGGCATGCGGCTCGCGGTCAATCTGCCGCCGATGAAACCGGCGTTCGCGCGATTGCCGATGAAAAAGGAGGCGGCGCATCGCGAGTTGAGCTGCGTCAGTTGCCACGGTGCGCATGAGTTCAACACGCGCTCGGCGGCCGTCGAGTCGTGCCTGCAATGCCACGATGATCAGCACAGCATCGCATACAAGGATTCAGCGCACTACGAACTTTGGCAGGCCGAGTTGTCCGGCCAAGGCCAGCCGGGCACGGGCGTCAGTTGCGCCACGTGCCATCTGCCGCGCGAAGTCACCAGCCGCGACGAAACGCGCCGCGTGATTGTGCAGCACAATCAAAACGACAACCTGCGCCCGAACGAAAAGATGATCCGCACGGCCTGCCTGAATTGCCATGGCCTGGCGTTCAGCATCGACGCGCTCGCGGACGCGGCGCTCGTGCGCACCAATTTCATCGGCCGCCCCACCCGCCATGTCGAGAGCATGGACCTGGCGGAGCGGCGGCAGATGGAAGCTCAAAAACGCAACCAAAACCCCTGAAACCACCATGATAAAGAAACCTCTGTTGGTCGTCTCCTGTAGCGCGGCATTGATCGCCGCCATCACCCTCGCCACCGCCGCGGAACCGCCTGCCACCATCAGCCCCAAGAAAATGGCGGACGGCTTGTTCGCCGTCATGGCATCCGATCGCGCGGTTTACACCAAGCAGGTCGTCAACCGCCTCCAGAACGAAGAGAAAGTCATCAAGGCCAGCGAACATTGGAAGGACGAGAAGGCGTTGCCGCTGCCCGCGCAGATGTTCCGCATGGGCGCCGAAACGGTGGCGGAAAAGAACGCCGGGTTCACCTACGCGCTGCTGTCGCTCTGGCCGGTGAACAAACAGAACGCGCCGAAGACCGATGCGGAGAAAGTCGGGCTCAAGTTCGTCGCGGACAGCAAAGGAGCGACGAATTATTACACCACTGAAGCGCTCGGCGGTAAAAAATACTTCACGGCGGTTTATGCGGATGTGGCTGTGTCCAAGGCATGTGTGAGCTGCCACAATGGGCACAAGGATTCGCCCCGCACCGACTTCAAATTGGACGATGTGATGGGCGGCGTCGTCATTCGCATTCCGTTGGACTGATGTTTCGAAACCCTAACAACTCGAGGCGCTCCGGGAGCAAAACCGGAGCTGACCTCTTTATGCTAAACGTATGATGCCCACCCCATTACAAGTTCAAATCGTCCAATCGACTTGGGCGAAAGTCATTCCCATCGCGGACACGGCGGCGGAGCTGTTTTATGGCCGGCTTTTTGAACTGGACCCTGAGCTTAAGCCGTTGTTCAAGAGCGACATAAAGGAGCAAGGCAAGAAGCTGATGCAGATGATCACGCTTGCTGTTCGCGGCCTGACGGACTTGGAGAAGCTCGTGCCTGCCGTGCAGGACTTGGGCCGCCGCCATGTGGCCTATGGCGTGCGGAAGAAAGATTACGAAACCGTTGGTACCGCGCTACTTTGGACGCTGGAGAAGGGGCTTGGCCCAGCCTTTACGCCCGAGGTGAAGGAGGCTTGGGCGACGGTCTATACGGTTCTGGCCACGACGATGAAAGACGCTGCGAGTAAACCAGTTTGACCGGCTGGGTGAACCGAGGCAGCTCGGTTGTCGCGTTTTGAACAGGGTGACCATCCGGGTGCGATGGGTGGGCGGATTCTTTTGGCACAACTTTGTTCAACGGCGGTCGAGTGGCTGCATAGGATGGCCGACCGGTGGCGTGATTTGGGGCGGGTTTCGCGGCATTTCGGCGACTATGAACGTTCTTCATTCATCGAATGCAAATAATGAGCGGAATTCAAGGCGCGTCCGGCGTCGCGATTGCTTTAGGGGCCAGCGTCGATGAACGCGTTTGATGTCAAAGCGCTGGTGACCGGCCTGTGCGGGGCCGGGCTGGTGGCCGTGGCGATCCTGATCGGGTCGCGCGGCCTGGCGCATTTTGACCCGGCGCTGGTGTGGTATGCGGTCGGTTCGGTGCTGGCGGCGTTTGCGGTGGGTTATCGGTTCACGGTGTGGGCGCAACGGCCGCCGTCGCGGATGTATTTCAAAAGAGGAGCGGAACTTCTGTTGAAAAAAGTACGCTTCGCGAAAGGGGCTCGCCCTCACCCCGGCCCTCTCCCCCAGGAGAGGGGGGACGATTCTTCGCCGAAGGACGTGTATGACGTCGCAGATGAAATTACGCTCCCTTCCCCCTCACCCCGGCCCTCTCCCTTGGGGAGAGGGAGCGATTCTGCT